>CAYWAU010000008.1:0-30372 GCA_964456395.1 uncultured Dehalococcoidaceae bacterium | reverse complement strand
GTTGCCGTGACCGACCGATGTGTCGTCTGTCCATCTAACGGCACCTGCGAGCTGCAAAAGGTCGTTGACTATATGGGCGTTCACGAGCTAAGCATCAGCAAGGACACCAGATTACTTCCGGTGGACACCAGCAACCCCTTCTTTAACATTGACCGCAATCGCTGCATACTCTGCGCCCGGTGTGTGCGTGCCTGCCAGGAGATAACCGGCGTCGGCGCCATCGACATGGCCTACCGCGGCTACACCATGAAGGTGGCTACCTTCGGTGATACACCCTTGATGGACTCTGTCTGCCGTTCCTGCGGCGAATGCATGGTGCGCTGTCCGGTAGGTGCCCTCACGCCCAAGGAAACGTTCCGCCCGGAACAGGAAATTAAAACCATCTGTCCTTATTGCGGGGTTGGCTGCCAGATGTATCTGGGTGTTCAGGACAACCGGGTAGTATGCGTCCGCGGCGATGAGGAAGGACCGGCGAATCAGGGCCGCCTCTGTGTGAAGGGTCGCTTCGGCATTGCCGAGTTCGTCAACCACCCCGAGCGCCTGACCACCCCGCTAATCAGGAGGAACGGGCATCTTGAGGAAGCCTCTTGGGAGGAAGCACTCGCCCTGGTTGCCAGCAAACTGGGAAATTACAGCGGGGGCGAGGTGGCGGTAATTTCCTCAGCGAAAAGCACCAACGAGGACAATTACGTCATGCAGAAATTCGCCCGGGCGGTGCTGGGCACCAACAATGTGGACCACTGCGCCCGCCTCTGACATGCCCCCACTGTGGCCGGTCTGGCCGCAACACTCGGCAGTGGTGCCACCACCAATTCCATCAACGATATGAGCGATGCCAGTTGCATCCTGGCTATCGGTACCAACACCACCGAGGCTCACCCGATAATCGGCATGAATATCCGGCAGGCTGTGCACAAAGGCACCAGGCTGATTGTCGCCAACCCCCTTGAGATTGACCTGGTGCGTGATGCCGACATCTGGCTGCAGCATCGCTCCGGTACGGACGTCGCCCTGCTGATGGGGATGATGAAGGTCATCGTCGACGAAGGGCTGATGGACTCCACTTTCATCGAGGAGAGATGCGAAAACTATGATTTCTTCAAGGATTCGCTCAAGAATTACTCACTGAACCTGGTGGAGAACATCACCGGTGTACCCGGAGAAAAGGTTGCCGAAGCCGCCCGCATGTATGCCTCCAATAGCCCGGCCACCATTCTCTATACCGTGGGTATAACCCAGCACACCCACGGCACGGATAATGTTATGGCTGTTGCCAATCTGGCCATGCTTACCGGAAATATCGGCAAGCCCGGCACCGGCGTGAACCCGTTGCGGGGACAGAACAACGTACAGGGTGCCTGCGATGTGGGTGCCCTGCCCAATGTCTACACCGCTTACCAGGCCGTCAGTAACGAGGCTTTAAGAGAGAAATTTGAGGCCGCCTGGGGCTGTAATCTTAATCCGAACCCGGGCATGGTACTCACTGAGATTATCCCGGCGGCACATGCGGGACAGATAAAGGCTATATACCTCATGGGCGAGAACCCATCACTGAGCGACCCCGATGCCAGTCATGTTCGCGAGGCACTCCAGAAACTGGATTTCTTTGTGGTCCAGGATATCTTCCTCTCCGAAACCGCCCAGTTAGCCGACGTAGTTCTGCCGGCAACCAGCTTTGCCGAAAAGGACGGCACTTTCACCAATACCGAACGCCGGGTGCAGAGGGTGAGGAAAGCCATAGAACCGGTAGGTAACAGCCGACCCGACTGGTTGATAATTTGCCAGATTGCCCGGAGCATGGGCGCCAGGGGCTTTGACTTTGACCACCCTTCTCAGATTATGGAAGAGATTGCCAGCGTTACCCCCAGCTACGGCGGCATCAACTACAGTCGTCTGGAGGCCGGCGGCCTGCAGTGGCCCTGCCCCACCGAAGACCATCCAGGCACACCCATCCTCCACACCGAGCTTTTCACCCGGGGCAAAGGGCATTTTGTCCCGCTGGAATACAGACCCCCTGACGAGCTGCCCGACGATGAATACCCTCTGGTTCTCACCACCGACCGCAGCCTTTTCCACTTTCATACCGGCACGATGACCCGAAAGGTGAGAGGTCTCAACATATTCCGAGGTGAAGAACTGGTGGCGATAAACCCCAGGGATGCCGAGGCCTTGGGCATTGACGACGGGGATGCAGTGCAGGTGATTTCCCGACGCGGAGAGGTGACAGCTAAAGCCAGGGTTACCGAGTCCTCGCCGTCAGGCACCGTCGCCATGACCTTCCACTTTGCCGAAAGCCCGACCAACGAACTGACCAACCCGGCCCTTGACCCGGTAGCCAAAATACCAGAACTCAAGGTATGCGCCGTAAGAATCAAAAAAAACGGTCAGGTAGCCGCCCGGACAGCCTGAGGGATTCAGGGTAGCTAGGTTGTGAGGCTTAGAAGTGAGAAAAAGGTTACTTCTCGCCGCAAGCTCAGTGATGGTGATAGTCCTTCTTGTAAATGGCTGTGGCAACGGACACCCCACTGAACTGCCAAGCCCGGGCGAACCGGCCGAGCCAGTAAAGCCGACCAAGATACCGGTGACCAAGGAAGCCATGGTCATGGTGAAGTCGCATTTCCAAGGTGATAGGCATGACCAGAGTTCCGGCTTCATAATGAGTCCAGATGGACATATCTTAGCCTTTCTTCCGGAGACAGCAGGGCTTGAACAGCTGGAGGTAATCCTTGATGACGGGCGTTCCCTACCCGCCCGTATCATTAACGCCACCCCTGTAACCGAGTTTGCCTGCCTCAAGATAGAGGCGACCAATTTGAAAACGCTGGCATTTTGCGGCGGTACAGCCGTAGAGGCAGGCGAGCGGCTGATGGCGGCGGGATACAGTGCCGGGGAATTCAAAGTAATGGGCGTTGAAGTCATGGACCCGCAATATCGCTTACAGCTGCCGCAGAGCAGGCTAACAGCCGTTAAGCTGGACACTGGCGGAGAACCGGGAATGGCCGGTGGGCCAGTAGCCAATGATGCCGGTGAAGTGATAGGCGTCAATCTGGCAACCATCCCCGAAACCGGCGAAAGCTTTATGGTACCCATTGATTACCCCGGCGTGGTTATCCCCATAAGAATCGGCGGCGGCAGGGTAAACGCCCATACCGACCCGGATAAGACGATAAGCATCAAAGTTGGCCAGGATTTTACCATCGGCCTGTATTATCTGGGGAGGCTTGGCCAACACTGGGAAGAGAATCACGATGAAAACAAGCTCTTTCTGGTGGGAGAATCATACATTCCCGATGATGTAATGAACCCCGGTACGGGTGGATATCTGTATTTGCGCTTCAAAGCACTGAAGGAAGGCAAAACCGAAGTAAAAGGCTATCTCAAGCACGCCGGGGGATGGGGATGTACATCCCTTGAGAAGAGGGTGTTCAAAGTCGAAATAGACTGACTAATACAAGAGGGTCAGGCCAGCAGGCTATCTTCCCTCCTCACCAGTCAGTCCCGCCAGTCTGTCCAGCACCGCCTGCAAAGCATCCAGCTCTCTTCCGTAGCCAGACCAATCTCCCGCCTTAAGGTTCTCCTGAGCCCGGTCATAGTGCTGCCGGGCTTCATCAATTAATTTAGCTATGTCAGCGGCTACCGGTTTCTCCGGCTCCACCGGAGCCGGCGGTGTGGGAGCAGGTTCCGCCGGTGGCGGCTCAGTACCAAAGACAGCTGCGATACTTCCCCTCAAGGTAGACTCCATAGCTATCTGCTCACCAGCCGCCACAATCACCCGCTTCAGCTCGGGAAGACCTCTTTCCTCTGCCTGGAGGAAGACCGGCTCCACGTACAGGTTGGACTTACCTATGGGAATCATTAGCAGGTTGCCGCGGATAACCCGGGAACCGCCACGACTCCACAGGGCAAGCTGCTCGGTGATGACAGTGTCCTGCTGGATTCGGTTCTCAATCTGGCTGGGACCGTACACCAGCCGCTCCTTGGGGAAGTGGTAGGCAAGCAGCTTCCCGTAATTTTCTCCGTCACAGCGGGCCGCCAGCCAGCCAATGGTATTATCCTTGTTCACCGGGGTGAAGGGCAGTATCAGCAGGAACTCCTCTTTCTCCTCATCGGGCAGGCGCATGATAACATAGTAGGGTTCTACAAGCCGTCCTTCGCCAGCATAGACCTCCTTGGGCACCGCCCACAGGTCTTCCTTGTTGTAGAACACCCGGGCATCACGCATATGGTAGCTCCGGTATACCTCAGACTGGACATTAAACATGCCCTCAGGATAACGGAGGTGGACTCGCAGGGAATCGGGCATCTGCTCGGCAGGGACAAAGAGCTCGGGGAAGATGGCCTGATAGGTCCGTATCAAGGCGTCCTCCGGGTCGATGACATAGAAAGTCACACTGCCATCATAGGCATCAATAACGGCTTTAACGCTGTTCCGAATATAGTTCAGCCCACCGCCCAGCGGTTCGGAATAGGGATAGCGGTCGGTGGTGGTATAGGCATCCTGAATCCAGAATAACCTCCCGTCAATCACCACCAGATAGGGGTCACTGTCCAGCTGCAAGAAAGGAGCCAGATGGTTCACCCTCTCGCTGATGTTGCGATAATACAGCACGCGGCTCTCAGGACTCAACTCGCCACTGATAAGGACATTAAGGTCGCCAAGCTGCCAGGCATAGACCAATCGGCGGAAGAAACCACTCAGGCTAACGCCATCCCTGCCCTCATAGCGACCGTAGGCATTCTCATTCCCGCTGGGGTAGTCAAACTCCTGTGTCTTGGTTTTTACAATAACATAATCATCTGTCTTTTCCCCGAAGTATATCTGAGGCTGCTCTATCTCAAAAGCACCTACGGGGGGTATATCCTTTAACAGTAAATTGGGCAACCCCTCAGCACTTATCTCGTTAACCGGACTGAGAGCCACACCGTAGCCATGGGTAAACTGGAGTTTTCGGTTGACCCAGGTCTGCGCCTCCCCGGCCAGTTTCTCGGCAGACAGTTCACGCGCTGATAGCATGACCTGGCGGTACTCGCCGTCGATAGTATAGCGGTCGACATCCACATCATGGAAGTCATAGTAGAGCCGAATGGACTGGATCTGGTTATAGGTGTCCTTTAACGGGCGATGGTCCCAGAGCCTGATGTTATTAACAGTCACCTCGTTTTGGGCTACATCCTCGCGGGTTGGTGCCTTCTCTGCTGGATAAGATTGCTCCTCAATTCGGTTCAGAGCGAAGGCTTCCCTGGTAAACTCAATATTGTATTCGATATAGGGCCGCTCGCGAGCCAGCTCATTGGGCTGCACCTGAAAGCGCTGCACCAAGCCGGGATATATTCCTCCGACGATGATAGCAGCCACTATCCACCCTGCGATACCATAGAGGGGCCAACGATGGTTGCGCCGCAATATGGAAAACAGAATGACCACCATAAAGATGACCACCACTACCAGAAGAATCCACTGGGCTGGCAGTTTAGCATGTATATCGGCATAACTGGCCCCGAAGACCACCCCCCGGCTGGAAAAAACCAGCTCCCAGATGCCAAGCCAGTAACCCCAGGCAAAAAGACCCAGAATAGCCATGACCAGTCCACCAATATGTGCCAACACTGGCCGGGTAAAGTCGAACCTGAGCCGCTGTACTGCGTAAGCGAAAAGATATGTCC
This sequence comes from uncultured Dehalococcoidaceae bacterium, assembly GCA_964456395.1. Classification (GTDB taxonomy): domain Bacteria; phylum Chloroflexota; class Dehalococcoidia; order Dehalococcoidales; family RBG-16-60-22; genus CAYWAU01. The sequence continues at coordinate 24,708 of CAYWAU010000008.1, read as the reverse complement.
CGGCAGTGGCAACCAAGACGACTATCAACGCACCCAGGAACCATCCCCTCAGCAGGTGCAGGAAAGGCAAGGAGAAGACGTAGAAGCCAATCTCGTTATAAAAAACCGGGTCGGTAACGCCAAAGGGCTGCCCGTTGAAGAACCGAAGGATAACCTGCCAGTTTCCCTGAGCTACCAGACCAAAAATCAGGCTGAGAAATGCCGTAACCAGAATGACATTCCACCTGACTACCCGCTGTAGTCGGCCCATTATAGCCCAGGGCCAGAAATGTGCCTCACTCTGGGGTGCCAGACGTGTCGCCAGCACCAGGTTCCCCAAAAGCAAGAGGCAAAAGATAATGGCTGACAGAAAGAAGACCAGCAGCTTTGTCTTCAGAATAGTGGTATAGACACTACCATAGCCCAGACTGCTGAACCAGAGCCACTCAGTATAGAAACCCTTGGCTATATTTAAAATGATAAACAGGACCAGAACACCAGCCAGCACCATAATTACCCTGGCGGCTGTCCATCCATGCCGGGCAGGTGGTGCCGGCTCTTTGTCCCTATCCTGAGGAAACCAGCGCTGCCATTCCCGATTAAATGAATCCAATCCTATCACCCCCGTTTGTAGAGTATCTCCAATTAACAGGATAACAGACACTTATACTGCGGTCAATCTCTTGACAAGACCAGAATTGTCACTGATAATTGGCAGGTAATATGGCTTAGCCGAATCCGTCTCTTTATAAGGAGGTACCGTGAAAGTACAGAACTACCGTCAGGTTGAGGGTAATGAAGCGCCACCGGGGGTGGTCATGCGCGTTGTGGCCGGTCCCGCCGAAGGAGCCCCCAACTTCGCCATGCGCGTCTTCGAGATACAACCGGAAAGCGCCACCCATTACCATACCCATCCCTGGGAACACGAGGTCTTCGTCGTCTCCGGTCGGGGCGTGGTGAGAGGCGCCAATACCGAGAGGCCGCTTGGTGAGGGAGACACCGTCCTGGTTCTGCCTGATGAACCGCATTGCTTCGCCAACACCGGTGACGATGTTTTCCGCGTGATTTGTGTTGTGCCACTGGTGGACGGCAAGATGCCGGGCATGCACGCATCAGATTGAACACGGCAAAAAAGAAGTACTTAAAAAATTCCGCATTGCCCTGAATGATACATCGTTTAATCCGAATCTGGCAACCGTTTCTCTATTTATAGAGCAAACATATTTACCATTTGTATCCCCCATTCTTTTTTGCTGAGAAGCCTTTATGGCGGTTAAGGGAAGCTTTTCCTCAAGAAACCTGCATGATGCTGTTGTAGCAGGTATCAAGGTTGGCACTGGACAAAGATTAATTTACATGTTAAGATAACCTTGTCGATTTAGGGAAGGAGTGATAAATAATATTAGGAGATGAGAGAGTGATCTGAAGCTGGTAAGTAGGCGCATTGTCTGGGGGCTAGTGGTCTGTATATCTACGAATCTTGCCTCACCCTGCTGAGCCTCGTCGATTCAAAGATTAAGCAGTCCATCGGCAATAGGCTGTTTATCCGGTTTTAAAATATCACCTCCAAGCAATTCTTCTCTAAAGCACTTACTCTGTGTGTTCTACACACGATGCCCCTTGGGTTTCCTCTTAATTGTTGCCTTTTTCATTAAAATTGATGCCAGAGATAGGGAACATATGCGCTCCAACTCCATCCTCAGGCAAAAGAAGGGAGTAAAAACATGCTGGCAATAAGCGACCAGATTGATATTGACAAGCAAGAAATATTAAGTAATATCGGTTATAGTGATGAATATCAACCGTCGGCTCGTATTGCCTCTTTGGTGAACGATTACGTAGAGAACTACCATGACCTTATTGCATCATCATATTCGTATAACATCAGGGATGTCGAGTCAGTTACGGGGGCTCGCGTTAATATCGGGGATTCAATTACCCTGGAAAGCAAGGTAATCGCCAGGCTGTTGAAACGCTGTGAAAAGGTTGCCGTCTTTACCCTGACGATAGGCAATCACCTTGAGGAAATGGTCGCCCACCTGGCAGAGAACGGACTTGTTCTCCAGGCGACGGTACTCGATGCCATAGGGTCAGGTGCCACCGAAAAACTGGCCGATTATGTAGATGACAGGATAAAAAGAATGGCTAAAATTGAGGGTCTTGTTACCAGCCAGCGCTTCAGTCCAGGCTATTGCGATTGGGAAGTAAGCCAGCAGAAAATGGTCTTCAAGGCCCTGAACGGAGATACGGCAGGCATTCGCTTGACGGAAAGCCTGCTGATGGTACCACGAAAGTCAGTGTCGGGCATTATCGGCATCGGCCCGGCTCACCATAACATAGCAAATTACAACCCGTGCCATACCTGTAATAAAAAGGACTGTCCGGGCAGGAGATAGAATATAAGGACATGATTCGAAAAGGACTGGCCGGGGGTAGTTTTAAGCCCCTTACTTCAGAATCCATATCCAGAGTACATGAGACGGCGTTACGCATAATTGGGGAAGTAGGCTGTGAGGTAAACTCAAAAATAGCGCTGGAATCCCTGGAGGGAGCCGGGGCTAGTGTGGATAAAGAACGGCGGCGGGTGCGTTTGCCCCGCGAAAAGGTGCTGGAACTGATAGGGCTGGCACCATCGGAGGTCAGACTCTGCGGCCGTGACGAAAAGAATGACATTCTCCTGGGCGGAAACCGTGTGTATACCGGCACCGGAGGCACCGCCCTTTACATTTATGAGCCGGATACCAAACAGAAGCGACCGGCCACCCTGGATGACCTGAAACGCATCGCCAAACTGGTTGATAACCTGGATAACATCCATCTTTTTCTGCTGCCCACCTACCCCAATGAGTTGCCGCCGGAGCAGGTTGATGTCAACCGCTTTTTTGCCGGACTGGACAATACCACCAAGCATGTCATGGGCGGCATTTACACTCTTGACGGCATGAAGCAGGTAATACGGATGGCCGAGATAGTGGCCGGCTCGGCCGAGGCGCTCCGTCAGCGCCCGCTTATCTCCATGATAGCCTGCAGCATCAGCCCCTTCATCATTGACGGCGAATACGGAGATATTGTAGTCGCTATCGCTAAAAGCGGCATTCCTCTGGTATGCCCGGCGGAGCCATTATGCGGGGCAACCTCGCCGGTGACACTGGCCGGAAATCTGGTTGTCCAGACGGTGGACTCATTGATGGGAGTTATGTTAGCCCAGGCTGTTAACCCGGGAACGCCGGCTATCTTCGGCTCGGTAGCTACCAGCACCGACCCCAGAGACCTAAAATACCTCGCCGGCTCCGTTGAGATGGGCATGCTCAACGCCGCTGGCGCCCAGATGGCTCAGTTTTACCAGCTGCCATTCTACGCCACCGGCGGTATGACCGACTCCAAAGTGCTGGACGCTCAGAGCGGCTATGAATCAGCTATCACCAACCTGCTCTGTGCCTTGGCCGGCGCCAATTTCATACATGACGCGGCCGGCCTGATGGAATTTGCCATGACTGTCTCCTATGAGAAGTACGTTATTGATAACGAAATACTGGGCATGGTGATGAGGGCTGTTGAGGGCATAAGAGTAGATGATGAAACCCTCGCCTATGACCTCATCCAACAGATGGGACCGGGCGGTAATTTTATTACCGCCAAACACACCCGGCGCTTCATGCGTAAAGAACACTATCAACCCACGCTGAGCGACCGGGACAGCCGGGAGGAATGGGAAAGCAAGGGGGAAAAGACCACCCAAGAGAGAGCATCCGAAGCAGTACGAAAGATTATAGACAGCTATAACGGCGGCTTGCCCGGCGAGGTAAGACAGCAGGTACTATCGGAAATAAAAGATATCGTGGACTGAAATATGCTGGTAATCGGAGAAAAAATAAACGCATCAAATCGGTCGGTGGGCGAAGCTATCGCCAGGCGTGATAGCGATTTCGTGGCGAACTTGGCGAGAGTTCAAGCCAATGCCGGGGCTGACTATATTGATATAAATGCCGGTGCCGGGAAAGGCCCCGACCATAACGAAACAGCCGCCATAGAGTGGCTGGTAGAGGTCGTCCAGGCAGCCACGGACAAGCCGCTGACGATTGACAGCGAATCCCCGAATGTCATTGAGGCCGGTATACGAAAATACCACGGCGAAAAGCTGATGATTAACTCCGTCACCGCCGAAAAATCCAGACTGGAGTCCATCGGCTCTCTGGCGGCCAAGCACCAGGCCAACCTGGTAGCCCTGGCTATGGGCGAAGAGGGTATACCAGAGACAGCCGAAAAACGGCTGGCCGCCTGCGACATTATCATGGCGCACCTGACACAGCTGGGCATGAAGGCAGAACAGATATTCTTTGACCCCCTGGTGATACCCGTTTCCGTCGATGCCAACCAGGGACTGGTAACGCTGAAAACACTGGAACAGATTAAATCCCGCTACCCGCAAGCCAAGACCGCGATGGGATTGAGCAATATCTCCTACGGACTTCCTGGGAGGAAACTCATTAACCGGAGTTTCCTGCTGATGGCAGCCTACGCTGGCCTCGATGCTGCCATTCTTGACCCCCTTGATGCCCGGATGATGAGCGTTATCCGGGTGGCGAGTATGCTTACCGGAAAGGATACCAGTCGAGGCTACCTGAGAGCCCACCGGAAGGGCATTATAGTAGATTAGGAGACTGGAGATAAGAATGTCTGAGGATATAATTAATTTAATTCGAGAAAACGTCATTCAGGGGAGAGTCACCCAGCGTGACGAAGGCATGGACGAAGGTATGGTAGGGCAGCCCGGAGTAACCGAGCTTACCGAGCAAGCCCTCGTCTCAGGCATAAGTGTGAAGGACGTAATAAAACAAGGACTTACCGAGGCAATGGAGATAGTAGGCCAGAAGTTTGAGGCCGAGGAGTACTTCATTCCCGATATGCTGGCATCAGCCGAAGCGGTAGGGGCTGCTATGCAGATACTGGAGCCTCACCTCGCCAAGAGCGGCATCAAGCCCAAGGGCAAGGTAATTGTCGCCACGGTAAAGGGAGACCTCCATGACATCGGTAAGAACATCGTATCAATACTGCTGCGGGGGGCCGGCTACATCGTCAAGGACCTGGGACACGATATTGAACCTGAAGCCATTGTCCAAGCAGTCGAGCAGGAAAAACCCGAGTTCCTGGGATTATCAGCGCTGCTCACCAGTACGATGGTGCATATGGGAGACACCGTCAGGGCACTTGAGGAGAGTGGACTCAGGGACCAGATAAAGATAATTATCGGCGGGGCACCGGTCTCAGAAGAGTTCGCCGGGCTCATAGGTGCCGATGGCTATGGTGCCGACGGCTTCCAGGCGGTAGCCTTAGTAGAGGCGTTAAGCTCCGATACGGCTGATAGCAAATAGGGCTCCCCGACCAACGATACTGTCGCACTGACAAGGAGGATTAAAGTGCCCAGAGAAGGAATTTTAGTTAGTAATCCCTTAGAAAGAATATCAAGCGAGCAGGTCCAGCAAATTCATGAGGCTTCCATGCAGATTTTGAACGACCCGGGCCTACTATCCTTCAATCAGAAGGCAGCCGAAATATTCCACAGCCACGGCGCCGAGGTTACCGATGTCTCCGGCAGCGATACTCCCAGCTGGCACGTGAAGATTCCGGAGAAACTCGTTGCCGACGCTCTTGACAGTGCGCCCAAGACAGTCAAGCTGGGAGCCAGAAATCCCGACAATTCTCTGGTGATGAAGGGTGACGAGCCCCGGGTATTCTTCATTACCGGCTCGGAAACAAATATCTGGCTGGATGTCGACTTGCCCAGCTATATAAAAAAATCTGATAACAATATAGAGATTAAGTTAGCCGAATTTCACCCTCGACGTGGTACTGTTACCGACCTGTGCCATTCTGCCCATGTCTGCGAGCACCTCGAGACTGTTGACGGCTATATACGGACGGTAAACATTCAGGACAAGGATATTACCGAAGATAACAAAGATGTTAATAAATATTTTGCCTCTTTAAATAACACCACCAAACATGTCATGTCTGGCCTGACCAACCTGAAACAACTGGACAACGTCGTGAAGATGGCGGAACTCATAGTGGGCGGCAAGGACAAGCTTAAGGAGAATCCCATCATCTCATTTATTACCTGTCTGGTAAAGAGTCCTTTACAGTTCGTTGATGATACCACCGAGACCTTTATGGATGTCTGCCAGAGAGGACTGCCCATAGTCGTTTCCTCTTCGCCTCAGGCTGGAACCTCGGCGCCCATCAGGGAAGCCGGTATCATGGCCCAGATAAATGCCGAAGTCCTGGCCGGCATAACCCTCGGTCAATTGGTAAACAAGGGAACCCCGGTACTCTACGGGAGCGTACCGGTGATAGCTCGTATGGATACCCTCGGCGACTCATACGGTGCCGTGGAAACCAGCCAGTATAACATTGATTGTGTCCAAATGGCACGATTCTACAAGATACCCAACTATTCTACCTCGGGCGTTTGTGATGCCAAGGTTCCAGGACAGCAATCATCAATAGAGAGGCTCTTCTCCAATATAGTGGTCGCTTTAAGCGGACCCCAGTACCTTCACTGCGCCTTCGGCCTCCTGGACTGCAATTCTGTTTTCTGTCTGCTCCAGGCTGTCCTTGATGATGCCCATTTCCAGAGAATCAAAACCTTCTTAAGACCGCCATTAATGAATGAACAGGATTTTACGGAAATCCTGAAACAGATAAGAGAAGTGGCGGAGACACCGCAAAAAATGTTTATTCACCACATCCGTCCGGTAATGCGCCGCGGCGAAATCTCGCCATCCTACCCGTTTGAAGGGGATGGTAACAGTGATAGCGTATTCGCTTTAGCTTACGAGCGATTACAAGAGCTTCTGGCCAGGCCTGTAGAGCATATAGACCCGGCGACCACCGCCAGGATATTCCGGGAGATTCCGGGACTGCTGCCCAGGCTGAATGTATACGAGGAGGCAAGATAGTAATGAGCCAAGATATTATTGAAATGCTCAGGGAAAATGTGATACAGGGAAGAAAGACCAAAGACGACGAGGGTATTGACGAAGACCTGTCCGGGACACCGGGCGTGTTAGAGCTAACAGCGTCAGCCATAGAGAACAACATTTCGCCGGAGGCAATCATTACACAGGCTCTAACTTCAGGGATGCAGGTGGTAGGCGAGAAGTACTCCACAAAGGAATACTTTATCCCGGATATGCTGGCCTCGGCCGATGCCGTAGGCGCCGCGATGGACATACTGAAGCCACTCCTTGAGGCTTCAAATATAGAAACCAAGGGGAAATTCGTCATCGCCACCGTAAAAGGGGACATCCACGATATCGGCAAGAACATTGTGGCTATCCTGCTCAAGGGCGCCGGTTACGAAGTTAACGACCTGGGTACAGACGTACCGGATGACAGGATAATCAGTGTGGTTAAAGAAGAACAGCCCAACTACGTCGGGCTTTCAGCCCTGCTGACCACGACCATGACACAAATGGGAGTAGTCATCAAAGCCCTGGAGGAGAAAAGTCTCAGAGATAAGGTCAAGGTGCTGATCGGGGGAGCCGCCGTCTCCAAAGAGTATGCCCAGGAAATAGGCGCTGATGCCTACTGCATTGACGGCTTTCAAGCCATCAAGGTGCTTGATGATTTCCAAGCAGGGAAAGTGTAGTTCAGATATAATGATTTTGAAGGAAGGTGAATATTTATGTGCGGTATAGCTGGATGTTTTGGGATAAAAGACACGAAAACAATCAATCGTATGCTGGATGCGTTGCCCCATCGCGGGCCAAATGACCGCGGTATCCACACTTTTAACGATATCGTATTCGGTCACACCAGGCTTTCCATTGTCGATGTTGCTAAAGGTCACCAGCCGATTCTGACCAATGGCGGCAGGTCAGGAATCATCTGCAATGGTGAAATATATAACTTTTTGAAGCTTAGGGAAAAACTCGCCACCAAGCATCCATTCACGACCAATTCTGACACTGAGGTCATTCTACATCTTTATCGGGAAAAGGGACCGGAATGCGTCAAAGAACTGGACGGCATGTTTGCCTTTGCCCTCTTTGATGGTGACGATTTCATGCTGGCACGCGACCCCATCGGCATTAAACCACTCTATTACGGGTATGTCAACGATAAACTCTACTTTACCTCTGAGCTGGGAGCCATGACCTTAGCCGGTGTGGAAGAAGTTCATGAATTCCCGGCCGGATACTATTACACTCCCAGAGAAGGGTTTGTGCAGTACTACCAGACTCCAGAGATACAGGACCACCTGCTGACCGACGTAGAAGAGACCTGCAAGCTAATCAGAGAGACCTTTATTACATCTGTGAAAAAAAGGCTGCTGGCCGATAAGGAAATCCATGTGGGCTCTTTCTGCAGTGGCGGCATAGACAGCAGTCTTGTGGCGGCTATCGCTGCTGACGAGATTCCCCATCTCCATACCTTTGTGGTAGGCATGATTGATGAAAATGGTAACGAGAGCGATGACCTCAAGGCTTCCCGCATTGCCGCCGCTCATATAGGTTCAACGCATCACGAATGGATTTTCACCGAGGACGATTATTACGAGGCGCTGCCCACCGTTATCAACAAGCTGGAGAGCTACGACCCCTCCCTGGTGCGTTGCGCCGTCCCCTGCTATTTCACCTGCAAGTGTGCCGCCGAGTATGTGACGGTGGTACTGACCGGAGAAGGCGCCGACGAGTTGTTCACCGGCTATCACTACATGAAGCATTACCCCATGGACGTCCTCAACAAGGAAGCCCACCGCTGTATCGGCAACCTGCACAATATCAACCTGCAGCGTGCCGACCGTATGGGCATGTACTTCAGCCTGGAGTTGAGGGTGCCTTTCCTGGATGTGGCCATGGTTGACCTCTCCATGAAGATTCCCCCCGAGCTTAAGATACGCGAGTCCGAGAAGGTGGGGGACAAGATAGAGAAATGGATTCTGCGAATGGCTTTTCAAGACACCAATTACCTGCCTGATGATATACTGTGGCGTTACAAGGTGCAGTATACTCAAGGGGCCGGCTGTGAGAGCCTTGGAGAAAGACTGGCGGAGAGCGAGGTCAGCGAGGACGAATACGAACGCATCAAAGCTGAGAATCCCAAAGCAACCATTAACAGCCGGGAGGCAGCCTACTACTTTAAAATATTTCGTAAGTTTCATCCTCAGGACTCAGTGCTCGGCTCTATTGGCATCTGGACCGGCTTTGACTTTGCCGAGGAGAGAGAGCAGGTAAGGGGTACCATGGATGGTGACCTGAAGCATGTACGCGAGGAGACGCCTGCCAAAGCGAAGTAAAAAAGGAGATGGACAGTCCTGGGTTCCGGGGGGACGCATGGTCATCCCCAAGCCCTTCTACCTTCCTGCATGACAACAACCTGACAACAATTACCTGATGTCTCAGGCATCAAAACGCAGACTAGAATAAACAGGTGGAGCAATGTCTGCGAGTTGAAATGGGAAACGCCAGATTGAACAGGATACAAGAGGTATCGAATTTATGTCCCAAGTTGCCGCATCTACACCTAAAATAGTACGGCCCTTTGGAATGGAACCGGAGAAAGGCAGATGGATACTGGTCGCCTTCTGTACGATTATTAATCTCTGTCTGGGCGCCGTCTACTCATGGAGCATCTTTGTTACACCACTGAAAAACCATCTTGAAGAAAAAGGTCTGACAGTAGCCTCCTCTGAGATACAACTACCATTCTCCATTTTCCTGTTATGTTTCGCCATAGCCATGCCACTAACCGGCCGATTTATTACGAAATATGGACCAAAGAAAGTTGCCATCGTGGGTGGCGCATTATACGGTCTTGGCTGGCTATCGGCTTCTTTCTCAAACACCATTCCGTTACTATGCCTTACTTATGGTGCTGTCGGTGGTCTGGGCGTAGGAATTGCCTATGGTTGCCCGATCAACGTCGCCACCAGATGGTTCCCTGACAAGCGTGGCCTGGCCGTAGGTGTGGTACTGATAGGATTCGGCTTCTCCGCTATCGTTACCGGCAACCTGGCTAACATCTTCATTAATTCCAGCGGCATCATGAACACCTTCCGCTATTTTGGTATCGCCTTTATAATAATAAACATTCTCCTGTCATTGCCATCAAGCTTCCCGACCGCTGGCTGGACTCCCAAAGGCTGGAAAGCACCCCCACCCAAACCCGGCTCAGTAACCTTCGAATGCAATCGCGGTGAAATGGTAAAGACAGCCACTTTCTATGGTCTGTGGATTTGCTTCTTCATCGGTTGTCTGGCAGGTTTAATGGCCGTCGGTATTGCTAAACCAGTCGGCACGGCTAACTTTGGCGTCACATCCGGTCTTGCCACCATGCTTGTAGGCGTCTTCGCTATTATCAATGGCGGCGGCAGACCGCTCTTCGGAGCCTTGAATGATAAAATGACCCCCAGGAATACAGCCATCCTGGACTTCGCTCTGATTGCTATCGCCTCCGTCTTACTGTACTTTGTCGGCTCAGCCGGCGGAAGCGCCATTTATATCATCGGCTTCGCCATTTTGTGGGCATGTCTGGGTGGATGGCTGGCAATCGCCCCGGCAGCTACTGCCTCTTTCTTCGGCATGCGCGATTACGCCAACTGCTATGGCATTGTTTTCCTGGCTTTCGGCACCGGCGGTATTGCTGGACCCTATTTAGCCGGCGCTATCAAAGATAGTACCGGCAGCTATCTCTCCGTGTTCCCGTATGTACTTGGTCTGGCAATAATCGGTATAATAATCTCAGTGTTACTACTGAAGCCGGTCAAGAAAGCTCCCGCAGCAGTAAAAGCAACATAAACCAAAAAATAAAGGTTTAATGTAAGATTTCAGGTTGTACCAGCTATGAAATGGACTATTTTAGGCTCGGGGGGTTGCATGGTCATCCCCAAACCACTGTGCCAGTGCCGGGTTTGTCGGGAAGCCAGAAGGAAAGGCGTTCCGTATGCCAGAACCGGCCCTTCTGCTTTCCTGCACGACATCAACCTGCTGATTGACACGCCGGCAGAGATTATAAGCCAGCTGAATCGTTCCTCTATTCGCCGTATCAACTACCTTACCTTCTCTCACCTGGACCCTGACCACGTAGAGGGGTTCCGTGCGGTCGAGCAGATAGCCCTGGATTTCCGCACCTGGCGCGCCTACCCGGAAAAACAGACATGCCTGCTGCTCCCGGAACAGCTGAACGTACCCATAAGGAACCTCAGGTCTCAGTATGGTCCCGTCATCGATTTTTATCAGGAAAGCGGTTTCATCAAAATCAAGCTCTTCAGGGATAAAATCCAGATTGGAGACGTCCGGATAACGGCGCTCCCTGTGGATAGGGGTTCACAGCTGGCCTTTGTCTACGTCTTTGAGAAATCAGGACGCAAGGTGGTCTACGCTCCCTGTGACATCAAGCCCTTTCCCAAGCATAGAAATGAGGCTCAACAAGCCGACCTCCTGATTATCCAGCCAGGCATATTTGAAGAGGGATTAAAACACGGTTTCAAGTACCCGCCCGAACATATCTCCAGGACAACACTCTACACGTTTGAACAGACCATGGAGCTGGCCAAGCAACTGCAAGCCAGGAAGGTTGTTTTTGTTCATCTGGAGGAATACTGGAACCGAAGCTATGACGACTACTGTGCTCTGGAAGCGAAGTACCCAGGTATCCGCTTTGCCTATGACGGTATGCAGTTAAGTGTGTAAAGGGGGCAATATGCCAGAGAGAATAAAGATGGCTGCGGTCCAGATGGACCCCAAGCTCATGAATCCCAAAGAGAATCTGGAAGGCATTTTAAGTGCCGTTAAGAAAGCGGCGGATAACCAGTCCAACCTGATAGTATTTCCAGAATGCAGCCTGACAGGTTATATCTTCCACAGCCGCCAGGAGGCGCTGCCTTTCGCCGAGACCATACCCGGACCCAGCACCGAAAAACTGGCTTCTCTCTGTAGGGACGTCAAGGTCTATGTTATCGTTGGTCTTCTTGAAAAAGAAGATGATAGATTATTTAATGCGGCGGCACTTGTCGGACCGCAGGGGCTTATCGGGAAATACCGAAAGAACCATCTTCCCTTTCTAGGGGTTGACCGCTTCGTGGACCGTGGTGATAAGCCTTTCGAAGTACATCAGACCCCGATTGGTAATATAGGTCTGCATATCTGTTATGATATTGTCTTTCCGGAGAGCTCAAGGATTATGACATTACTGGGAGCTGACATATTAGCCCTGCCCACCAACTTTCCTCAGAACCGCGGGGAGATAGTCTCAACTTATATTGTCAGTGCCAGGGCAATTGAGAATAGAGTACACGTGGTTTCAGCCGACCGTGTCGGCAGTGAGAGGGGACACTCGTTTGCCGGGCTCAGTAAAATCGTCAATGCTTCGGGGAGTATTTTAGGGCTCGCCAGCCCCGATAAAGAAGAAATTATCTATGGTGAGGTAAGCTTAGATTCAGCACGACAAAAGCATGTCACTGTTATTCCCGGCGAGTATGAGGTGGACTATATACAAGACCGCCGGCCGGAGATTTACGGCGTGATTACACAGCCTACCAGTGACGACGGACTCTGAAGCTCCACAAAGGTTCCAACAACCGCCGGGTCAAATTGGGTGCCAGCACACTGTTTTAATTCCTCCAAAGCCTGCCCATGAGTTAAAGGTCTTAACCGATAGGGGCGAGATGATATCATGGCGTCGTAAGAATCAGCTACCGCCAAAATCCGTGCATCAAGCGGGATATTGCTACCCTTGAGACCCGCGGGATAGCCAGTGCCATCGTAGCGCTCATGATGATATTGTATCGCAGCCAAGCAGCCTTTCAAGCTGTCGACATGTTTGATGATGGATACGCCTAAATCGGGATGTGTATATATTATCTCCCATTCATCGGGAGTCAGGGCTTCGCTTTTCTGAAGTAACCAGTCAGCAATGCCAATCTTACCAATATCATGCAGTAATGAAGCCACGCGGATTCTCTGGATACCCTCCTGCGAGTAACCGAGTGCCTCAGCAATATCCACAGCATACCTGCTTACCTTTTTGGCATGACCACAAGTAAGGTGGTCTTTAGCGTCTACAGTTGCCACCAAGGCATAGATGGTGTTGAAAAATTCCGTAGCCGCATCCTGGTCTGGTGTGGCTATCCCGAGACTGCAGGATAGGGGTAGCCATTGGTAGTCCAAATGCATTTTATATGCCCCGACCTTTCTGAGTCTGTTCTAATGATAACAGGTTCTGAATTTACTACGGTTGATAGTTAGACCTAGTTTTACCGATGACCTACTCCTAAACTTTCTGGTGGCTACCACCCAATATTTTCATTGCTGTCGTGGAAGCACTGATACAGGTAGTTCGAGAGAAGGGATTACCGAAGACAATCAGAGTGGATAATGGCCCGGAATGAACTTCAAAGAGGCTGGACCAACGGGCGTATCTTCATGGAGTAGAACTGGATTTCAGTCAGCCGGGGAAGCCGACCGATAATGCCTTAATTGAGGTATTCAACAGTCGTTTCTGGGAAGAATGCCGTAAACGAGGCTTCGACTACTCACTGGATGCTATTTTACGCACGCTGTTCGACTTACACCGAGGGCATACCCTCTCGACGACCTTCCGCTTGGGGTCTATCGTCACCTTATATTCGTAGCCGCAACGAAGGCACTTTAACGACTCTTGCATATTATCCCTGCATCCCCTCGGATTGCTGTATCTCAATCATTAGTGCTATTCAGTATCAGTGTCAGATTCAACAGAGGACACCTCTTCCACTTCAGCAGTCAGCAACTTCTTAGTCTGCTCAATTTCCTCTCTGGTGACTTTTTGCCGTAATTCTTCAAGCTCACGCATTATCTGGGCAAATCTGGGTCCCTCCGCCGCGCTTATCCACTCCAGCTGTAGTCTCTCCGGTCTGATGCCCAGCTTCTCCAGGCGATTCCATAATCTATCAGCTCGCCGCAGCGTCCAGTGGTTAGCACTAAGGTAATGGCAGTCTCCTATGTGACATCCCGACAGCAGCACTATCGGGGCACCGAGCTTGAAGGCATGCAGTATAAATTTCTCATCTACCCGGCCGCTGCACATTACCCGGATGAAACGGTTGCTGGGAGGATATTGCACCCTTGATACACCGGCCATGTCACTGGCGGCATAGCTGCACCAGTTGCACAGGAAGGTTACAATTTTATCTTGAGCCTCTTCTTCCAGAGCCGCCTCTGTCTGAGCCAGTATCTGGTCATCCGTAAAGTTCTGAATGGTTATGGCACCGAAGCGGCATTCGGCGGCACAGGCACCACAGCCGGCGCAGGCGGCGGTAGTAACGCGGGCGCCGGTCTTGGCTTTGACATCCACCTCAACAGCACCGTAGGGGCATACCCGGGCGCAGACACCGCAGGAAGTACATTTCTCAAGGTCGACCACGGCTTTGATGGCGTCGGCTTGCAGGCTACCAGCGTTAAGCAGGATTGAGCTGCGGGCTGCCGATGCGCCAGCCTGGGTGACGCTGTCTTTGATATCCTTGGGAGCCTCAACGCAACCGGCAAAGAATACGCCGGGAGTAGGGGCATCTACCGGTCTTAATTTGGGGTGCGCCTCCATAATAAAGCCATCGGCCGTCTGGGAGATATTAACGATATGGGAGAGGTCTTTCAAATCATCACTCGGCTTCAGTCCCACCGACAGCACCACCATGTCCAGTTCGTGTTCCTCCACCTTGGAGGTGGTGGTGTTCTCCACCCTCAGCTTCAGGTTCTTGGTTTCGGGGTCCTCAATTACCTCGCCGGGGAATCCCCGGATGTAGCGCACGCCCTCTTCCTTGGAACGCCGGTACAGGTCTTCAAATCCCTTGCCGTAGGCACGGATATCCATATAGAAAACCAGTATCTCGGTATCGGAATAGTGCTCCTTGATGAGCAGGCTGTCTTTGATAGTATTCATGCAGCAGACGTTGGAGCAGTAGGGATTACCCCGATTGTCCGTCCTGGAGCCAACGCACTGAATAAAGCCGATGCGCTTCGGAACCTTGTGGTCGGAGGGACGTACCAGTGCGCCCTCGGTGGGCCCGCCACCGCATATCAGCCGCTCAAACTCCATGGTGGTGATGACATTCTCAAAGCGGGTGTAGCCGTATTCGTCCAGAATGGTGGGGTCGTAAATGTCCATGCCGATAGCGACGATAATGACGCCGACATCAATATCTATAATTTCATCCTGCATATTCAGGTCGATGCACTCTTTTTCACAGACGTCAAGGCACTTCCCGCAGGTAATGGGGTTGTTGCCCGTGCAATTCTCCATATCAATGAGGTATGAAGACGGCACCGCCTGGGGGAACGGGATATAGGCGGCTTTGCGTGAAGAGAAGCCCTGCTGGAACTCGTCCGGCACCACCACCGGGCACACCTCGGCGCACTTGCCGCAGGCATTGCATACCGTCTCATCAATGTAGCGAGCCTTCTTGCGGATGCGTGCCTTGAAGTTCCCGACATAGCCTGAAATCGACTCGACCTGACTGTAGGTCAGCAGTGTTATCTTGGGATGGCGACCGACATCCATCATCTTGGGCCCCAGCACACATATCGAGCAGTCCATGGTGGGGAAGGTCTTGTCCAGTTGGGCCATTATCCCCCCGATTGAGGCTTCCTTCTCCACCAGGCAGACCTCGTGGCCGGCATCAGCCAGGTCCAGGGCGGCCTGCATACCGGCGACGCCGCCACCGATAACCAGGGCCCGGTCGGTGACCGGTATCCTGGTTTCTTCCTGCGGCTGCAGGAGCCGCACTTTGCTTACCGCCATCTTGATGATATCCTTAGCCTTCTCTGTAGCCGCTTGTCTGTCGTGCAGGTGTACCCAGCTACAGTGTTCCCTGATATTAGCCATCTCCATAACGTAAGGATTGAGGCCAGCTTGCGCGACGCAACTGCGGAAAGTTGGCTCATGCATTCGGGGCGTACAGGAAGCCACCACCACGCGGTTGAGGTTGTACTCTTTAATATGCCGTTTTATCTCTTCCTGGCCCGGGTCAGCACAGGTATATTTGTTTCTGGCTGAGACCGCAACTCCCGGGAGCTTCTCGGCAAACTCCCGCACGGCTTCGGTATCGACGGACCCGGCTATATTAAGTCCGCAATCACATACAAAAACACCTATTCTTAATTCCTCTTGTGTCAACTAGCTTGCCTCCTGTGGCCGCAGAGATTGTGCCGCCATATCAAACAAGTCCCGAATTTCAATCTGGCAAACATCATTGCTCTCTGCATTCTTCTGGGCACACCTGAGATGTATCTGGCATTTGGGACAGGCGGTAACCAGTATATCAGCCCCGGTGGCGGCGGCTTGAGCCAGGCGCTCTTTCTGGATTTGCTTGTTTACCGGACCACAATATGCCCAGGGACTGGCACCGCAGCATAGCGCTTTCTCCCGGTTATCCGCCATCTCTACCATTTCCAGGCCGTCAATTGCTTCCAGAATGCGGCGCGGCGGGTCGAAAATCCTGGAATACCGGCCCAGGGTGCAGGGGTCATGATAGGTTACCTTTTGCTTAAGCTTACCCAGAGTCAGCCGACCATCCTCAATGAGTGATGCCAGCACCTCGGTCATGTGTTTCACATCTATATCCCAGCCGTCCAGGAATTTGGGGTAGTCTACCTTGAGGGTATAGTAGCCCTCGGGACAGCTGGTGATAATATTTTTGATACCTCGCCGGTGCAGTTCGTTCATATTAGCCTTGGCCAAAGCCAGGAATCCCTCCACATCTCCCATCAGGAGCAGGTCACGTCCGCAGCAGCGTTCATTGGGCAGAATGGTAAAGGGTATCTGAGCGCGGTTAAGCAGCCGGAGCGCCCCCGTGGTGCCTTCAAGCGTTTTCACCCCCAGGTCGCTGAACAGGACATCAAAATACGGCGTGCAACCCGTAAAAAAGGCTGTATCACTCTGTTTGGCTATTTTAATATCTTCGGGTAGCCAGCTCAGCCGGCTCTGCCTGATATCCCTATGACCCATTATATGCATAATTGACTGGGGAGTGCCACCATGGTTGTACTGCACTTCGGCTCCCTCGACCAATGCCTTATGCCTTAATCCCCTGATAAAGTCAGTGAATTTAACGTAATAGTTACAGCGCTCTACACACATATTGCAGCTGATACAAGACCAGATTTTTTCGCTGACAGGGTTTTGTCCATCCTGACTCATCAGCACTTCCTGTACGATAAGGCGGGGGTTGAACTCGGCGTCATATTTTGTCACCGGACAGACCACGGTGCACTTGCCGCAGTCCAGGCAGAGCCGAATTCTGGTATCGTTGATAACTTCCGCTAAGTCCAGCACTCTAACTATTTACCTCTCTTAGATGCTAATTCAGTTTTGGGACGGGTCGTTCTGGTGCGCTTGGGGGCCGGCATTTGTCCAACTTCGGCGGAGAACCTGGTTACTTGGGCGACAAATTGGTGCCCGTCGAAGGCCGGTAGCTGAACCAGAACCAGCCTGTCTTTATGCATACCCAACAGCTCTAAAATATTTCGCGTTTTTTCATATTCCTGGTTGATGCATTCACTATCAGAACCAAAATGACAGTTACCCGCCTTACAACCAAGGAGCATCACTCCATCGGCTCTAAATTCGAAAGCCTTAAGTATCAGTCCAGCGTGTATCCTGGACAGGCAGCTAACCCGTATTACCTTGACTGAAGCCGGATAGTGAAGCCCTGAATTAGCGGCTGCCTCAATGCAACTCCAGCCATCCCAATTACAGCTAAAAACCACTATTTTAGGCTCCAACTTACTTCTTAAACCTCCCTTCGTGCCTGACTGGTTTGAAGCATGGAGCTTAATGTAGATATGATTTGATTATCGCCTTGATGTGGCTGGGTTATGGCACCAGTCGGGCAAACGGCAATGCAGGCGCCACAACCAAGGCACAGCATCCTATCAATACAGGCATATGTCATACCATTACCGTGCTGGCGCATTTCTATATATGAACAGATATCAGTGCAATCACCACAGCCGCGACACCGCTCGCTATCTATATCGACCGCGCTGCTCCTCGGAGCTATACATGCCTGCTCCAGATAGGCTGTAATCCGGGCGGCTGTAGCCAGTCCCAGTATTAGCTGGTCATCTACTGATTCGGCAGAACCAGTTGACGGAATAAATATACCAGCGGTCTCACCGATAGTAATTTCGCGGAGAAGTTCACGGCTGGTGCCAGAGTGAAGGGCCATAGTTTTTCGTCTGGATAAAATTCGACTTAACAGCCCGTCATTCCTGTTATAAGCATCCAGTATATTAGGCTCCTCTTTACTGAGCTCCTCCACATCTACCAGCACCACCCCCGTATTTATATGTTCAGGTTGAGAACCATATTCCAGTACCGCTTCGTAATTGCCCGGAGAACCATGAAGCTCCAGAGAATCAGGCCAGGGTTTAACAATTAAATATTCCTCCTGGAATCGCTCAAACGCGGGTGGGAAAACCGTTTCAGGCTTTTGCAGTTTTTCTTTCAATCCCTGCCGGCTCACCAGCTCGACCCGGTAACCCCGGGAGGCCAGAGCTCTGGCGGCAGTGGTATTAATCAGTCCTCCACCAATAATAAGAGCACCAGGCAAGATAGGCTGTTCTCCAATAACTACAGGAGGAGTTATTTGTGCGCGGGTAACCCCTGCCGAGATTATCTGTATCGCTTTGTGGGTGGCATCCCTGGGGTCATCTTTATGCGCCCAAGCGCACTGCTCACGAATGTTGCAGAATTCAACAATCGTATTAAGGGGTATGGTAAGATACTGATATAAGTATTGCTGGCACATCTGTCTGCGGTCAGTGCAACTGTAGCACACCTGCTCCAAATTGCAGCATCGGCAAGCTGCCAGCACCACCCGACCCAGCCGCCACTCCGCCACCCGCTCAGCTATTTGTTTGGCCCCGGCTTCGGTACAAGCCTGAGCTATCTCTAGTGTGCAAGTCACTCCCGGAATATCCGATAATTTTCGGGACACCGCGTTAAAATCTATAACCGAACTGATACTGCCACCGCAATTACATAGAAACACACCCAAACGATTACTGCCCGCCGGCAGTGCTGGAGGTTGAGGCAGACAGGGCGAAGCTGCTTCCAGTTCCTTCACATCATGAGCCTGGAGGTCCCGAACGTTATCTCGTTTGAGTTCAATGGCTGCTTCCAGTGCTACCGCCATAGCTTTAGCTACTTCGTTACTCAGTTCAGCACTGCTATCGAAAAAAACGGTGTGAATACCGGCCCGGGTATTCTCCTGGCTGTCACCGCCAGCAGGAATATCCTTTTCCGAATTGCCAGAAGGAAATCTGAGTATAGCCCCAACCCCGACCTCAAAATGACTGCCGGTATCTTCA
Source organism: uncultured Dehalococcoidaceae bacterium (assembly GCA_964456395.1). Taxonomy (GTDB): domain Bacteria; phylum Chloroflexota; class Dehalococcoidia; order Dehalococcoidales; family RBG-16-60-22; genus CAYWAU01. The sequence continues at coordinate 5,377 of CAYWAU010000008.1, read as the reverse complement.
TGGCAGACAGCACCCAGCTCGCATACCGTGGTACACTCCATGCACTGACTGCAGAGGGCACAGTTGAGGCAGCGCTGGGCCTCCCTCTGTGCTATCTCCGCTGAGAGTCCGAGAACTGTTTCCTCATAGGTGCTCCGTCTCTTTCGAGGTTGAATAACCGGTATTTTAGCCCTCTCGTAGGGTGATGCTTCTATGGTATCCAAGTCGACCTCGGCTGTCTGTGGCGGCTCCAAGCGGCGTCCCCCTTCAAGGTCCTGCCCCTGAACATATCTATCCATTGATTCTGCCGCCCTGAGACCGGCAGCCATAGCCTCAACAACATTGTTGGGTCCGAAAATACAATCTCCACCGGCAAATACCCCCGGGATGCTTGCCTCCAGAGTCAACGGGTTTACCTGAACAACGCCGGTATCGCTATCAACCTTTAAGCCTTTCATACTCAACTGTGAGGCATCAGGCGACTGCCCGATAGCCACCACCACATGGTCAGACTCCATCAGGAAGTCTGTGCCAGGTATCAGTTCTAACCCATCCCGTTTGCCCGCCGTAATCTCCTCGTTCAACCTTGTTCGTTGACAATGTATGGCGGTAACCTTGCCTTTCTCTCCCAGAATTTCCACGGGCACTACATTATATTCTATCTTGACCCCTTCCCTGATTGCTTCCTCTACTTCCTCATCATTGGCGGGCATCTCGGCTCTGGTACGACGGTAGAATACGGTGACTGCTTTAGCCCCGGCGCGAAGAGCACTGCGAGCGGTATCAATGGCGGCATTGCCACCACCAATGACCGCCACGTTCGAGCCCACGAAGGTATCAAGCTTCAGGTTCAAGGCGAGCAGCAGCGGCATGCAGTCTACCACTCCGTCAATTTCCTCACCTGGTATGTCAAGCTTGTTATTTCGCTGAGCACCTATGGCCAGAAAGATGGCTTGGTAGCCACGTTCTTTAAGGTAAGTATAGGTGATATCGCGCCCAAAGGTTATTCCTGTTCTGATGTCAACCCCCAGATTCCTGATAGCCTCGATTTCCCTCTCTCGCACCTCTCTGGGAAGCCGAAAACGCGGAATACCGGTAGCCAACATCCCGCCGATGACTCCATGGGATTCAAATACCGTAGGTGAGTATCCCCGGCGCGTGAGCTCCCAGGCAGCCGTTAACCCGGCGGGGCCGCTACCCACTATGGCTATCTTCTCTTGGCGAGAACCAGCGGGTAACTTACGGCTGTATTTAATACCGCCGAGGATATTATCCGCAACGTAGCGGTGCAGAGCTCGTATGGACACCGGGCTGTCCAATTTAGCCCGATTGCATTTATCCTCACAGGGATGCCGGCAAACCCGACCCAGTATCCCCCCAAGCGGGGCTGCTTCATTGATTAATGCCAGTGCCTTGTCGGTTTTGCCCTTTGATAGCAGGGAAATAAATCCTTGAACGTTGATGCCAAGAGGACAGGCCACATGGCACGGAGAAGCTCCATTCTTATCTACCAGATAAGCTGAGGGAACAGACCTGTCTTCAAAAAGCGGTGCATGGATAGCACCATGCGTTATCTTACGGTCGCCTAACAATGAGGATAGCTTTACGGAGCACTCATCCTCACAACGACCGCAAGCAGTGCAGAGTTCTTCGTTTATATACCGGGGACGTTGCCATACCCGTATCCTGAAATCGCCTTTTCCACCTTCTATATCTTCTACTTCGGCATTACTGTACAGCGTTATCAAGGGATGTCTGGATGCCTGTAGTAAAAGGGGCCAGAGGTAACGCTGGTCTGGTGGAGAGCTGAGTACACCACTGGTAGCGCTATCCCAGCCCAGTGCCGCTGAGTTTGTAATCAGCTTAACCTCAATACCCATCCTGGCTAAAGCTAGTGCTGCCTGTACCGCTACCACATTGCCGCCAATGACGGCAGCACCCTCAGACGCGCCGGTCCTAGACCTTTCCGCTGTGCTCAATCCCATAATTGTAGCCTAACTCAAATGCTTTCGTATTAATATCTTCCGTTCCTGCTGGTATGGAGTCCAGGACACCTTTTTTAAGAGCTTCAGCAGATAATATATTGCTCTTGGCAGCCAAAAATCCCAGCATAATAATATTAGCCACCACCGGGCGTCCTATTTGTTCGAGGGCCATGCGGCTGGCGGGCATGGAAAAGGGTTGAGGCTTTTTTTTCGGATTGACCTTCACCAGGTCAGAATCAACAATGACCAGTGTTCTTGATGACGCATTTTGCCCATACTTAATATAAGCCTCCTGGGACAGGATGATTTGCACCTGAGGGTCGGTCACGTAGGGATAGTCTATAGGCTCATTGCTGATTACTACCTCGGCAGTGCAGGAACCACCGCGAGACTCGGGACCATAATTTTGCGTCAGCACAGCGTATCCCTTAGCGAATATAGAGGCAGCCTTGCCTATAATGCTGCCTGAAAGCACAATGCCCTGGCCACCAAACCCGGCTATTCTGATTTCCTTGCTTTTCATTTACCAATTAAATCAATCTAAAGAAGACTACCACTCCTTGGGCAATCTTTTCGTTGTAATTCTCCTTCTTGCTTTCTCAAAGACCTGCTGGATACCTTCCCAAAAGGTAGGGCGTTCTATATCCACAAATTTGCCCACTAATATCGTCCCGTTTAACTCTATATCAGCATCCTTGGGGTCAGCGCCGTTTCTTATGACACTCTTCTCCTGATAGTAGTGCAGGTGGTCCAGCCCCTGAGGTCGCTTATTCATAGCACCGTACATGGGGGGACATGGGGAAATAACCTCTATAAAACTGAAGCCCGGCTTAACCATAGCTTCGGCGATAGCCTTATCCAGTTGGCGTATATGTAATGTTGTCCATCTGGCTACGTAAGTGGCACCACTTGCCGATACTAAATAAGGTAAATTGAAAGGGGGTTCAAAATTGCCGTAGGGAGTGGTGGCGGTACGAGCTTCCAGAGGAGACGTGGAACCTACCTGTCCGCCAGTCATACCGTAATTGAAGTTATTGATGCAAATAACAGTCATGGTGATATTACGGCGCGCCGCGTGTATTAAGTGATTACCGCCTATAGCTACAAGGTCGCCGTCTCCAGAGAACACCACCACATGTAGCTCCGGGTTTCCCAGTTTTAAGCCAGTGGCAAACGGAATAGCACGACCGTGAGTGGTATGAAAGGAATCGAACTTAACATAGCCAGCTACCCTGCCGGAACAGCCAATTCCTGAAACCACAGCCATCTTGTCCGGGTCTATGTTAGCGCGGTCGATAGCCCTGAGAAAACTGCCCATGGCTGGCCCAATACCACAACCGGGGCAAAAGATATGGGGCAGCCTGTCCTGCCTCAGGTACTTTTCTATAGCTTGATTTTCAATATTCGGGGTACTAATCATCTTGTTGCTTCCCGTATAGCATTAAGAATAGTCTCAGGAGAATGAACGTCTCCGCCCATATGAGGCACAGGTATTGTTTTCGCTTTACCTCCGGCACATCTTTCCACTTCCAGCACAATCTGGCCGTAGTTTACCTCGGGAACCACAAAGGCTTTAGCCCGTAAAGATAGCTCTCTGATGCGCTCTTCGGCAAAGGGCCACACTGTTATCAATTGCAGCAGCCCGGCTTTAATGCCCTCATCCCTGGCCATCTTTACGGCGAATCGGGCAACGCGGGTGGTAATTCCGTAGACGCAGACGACGATATCGGCATCCTCAACCTGAGTTTCCCGGTATTCTATTATGTGCTTGCTGTTGAGACGTATCTTGTCCACCAGACGGCGGACCAGTTTATTCTGTGCTTCAGCCGTGCTCGCCGGATAGCCCTTTTCATCGTGGGTCAGACTGGTAGCGTGAAAACGATACCCCTGCCCGGCTAAAGCCATGGGCGGTACCAAATCAGCATCAGACTGATAAGGTAAGTATGCCTCCCGGGCTACCCCGGGTAATCGCCGATGATAAAGATTTTCTGGCGCTATATCTGGGATGACCACTTTTTCACTCATATGACCGACAACTTCATCAGACATGACTAGTACGGGAACACGGTATTGTTCTGAAAGGTTAAAGGCCTGGATAGTAAGGTCAAAGATTTCCTGCGGAGAGCTTGGTGATAAGGCGATTATTTCGTAGTCGCCATGAGAACCCCATCGGGCTTGCATCATATCCTGTTGTGCTACCGAAGTAGGTAACCCGGTTGATGGGCCCGCTCTCTGAATGTCAACCAGCACACAGGGAGTCTCCAGCATTACCCCTAACCCGAGATTTTCCATCATCAGGCTAAAACCTGGCCCCGAAGTAGCTGTCATCGCTTTTTTGCCTGCCCAGGATGCTCCAAGTACCGCATTCATGGAGGCGATTTCATCTTCCATCTGGATATAAATACCACCGACCTGTGGCAGCCTCACGCTCATTCTCTCCGCTATCTCAGTAGCTGGTGTTATTGGATAACCAGCAAAGAAACGACAGCCGGCACTAATAGCTCCCTCGGCACAAGCTACATCGCCATTAATGAATGATTCTCTGAGGGTCGTATGATTTTTAGCCATGTACTTATGTTACTAATTTATTGTCACTATTTCGTGGCGTAGAGACTTTTATAGCAAACTCGGGACAAACCACCTCGCAATAAGCGCAGGCAAGACACTTGGTCTCATCGTCAACTACTGGCAAGAGATACCCTTTAGGATTCAATTCGTTACTCATTTTAAGGACATCTCTGGGACAGAACTCAACACAATAGCCACAACCCTTGCACCTTTCCTTATCTATATAGACCTGGCCTATGGTAGTAGATATCTCAGTATAATCGAAAGGTTTTCGCCAGAGTTTCATAACCCTCGCCCCCGTAGGAAGTGTAGCAAATTTAGTGCTTTTATATCAAGTAAAATAGGTCTGATGATGATTGGAGTCTGCCGGCTCTATTTGGAAGAACCTGAGTCAGAGGGTTATCAGGTTAATGAGCACAATGTCAAAGTGTAACCTGGCGAGAACCCAGACCATATAGAAGTAACCTGTGCCGTGAATCCGGCTTGCCTGGAGAACGAAGAGAAGCCATTTTCGTATCATAACACTAACATGGCGTCGCCGATACTGATTATTCCGAGGGAATTCGGAGACATACAAACATACCTTAAGATATCAGTTTCGTGCCGGAGTTGATGACTACTTTGGTGGGGATAGTTTTATAGCCACTATGAGTTTGAAATCTAGTTTGAGATGGAATATCTGAGCACAAGACTTTTAATCAGGGTGTCACAGGTTCGAGACCTGTACGGCGTACTTAGTTAAAGCTAATTTGTAGCTAAACAAAACCACCCTAATTTTAGGGTGGTTTTGCTTTTTAGCCAATAGTGACCCCCTGATTCGTCTAAGAATATTCTGCCGTATCACC
>CAYWAU010000007.1:0-30526 GCA_964456395.1 uncultured Dehalococcoidaceae bacterium | reverse complement strand
AATTTTCTATACCCGATTGATGACCAGTATTTTGACTTTATGAACTCGAATGACTTTTACAAGGCACCAAAGTTTGATTACCTGATACTACTGCCTATCTTGGCATTGGCATTCTACATTGCGTTCATCCCCAACCAGAATTATCCTTACCTGGTGCACATTGATGAATGGAATCTCCTGTCTAATATCAAGGCACTGCAAAACGCTGGTAGCATCAGCTATGCTGACCCCTATTACAGTGGGGCAGTTCACCCCTACACTGTTATGGAGACCGGCTTTCATCTATTCTGGGGTACGTTCCAGAGTATTAGCGGCCTTCCCTGGATAACCGTCTTCAGATATTTCCCCAGCATCATCTTCATGATGACAGTCTTGTCAGTCTATATTATGGCTCACCGGGAGGGATTCGGCTGGGAGGCTGCTTTTTTTACCTGCCTGATACTAACCATGGTGGGCATACTTGGTCCCGGTTTTCTTGTTCCGGTAGCCATGGCACTGCTCTTCATCCCCCTTTCTATTTTTCTTGCCTTCAACTTTAGACATGGCTGGTCCTATGTGGTGGTGTTTATCTTTACCTGTTTCCTGCTTTCAATGCACGGGCCCTCTGCGGTTTGCCTGCTCCTTATTCTTTTCCCCTATGCTCTACTCAATCTAAAAGGTAACTTCAAGCACGGCATGGCTCTGATACTGACCCTAGTTATACCTTTCCTGATAGCAACTATTGTGGCATTTGATCTGGTACTGACTATGGTAAGGGAGCTTCTCGTGCAACAGGATTTACCCTGGTATGTGGACTATCCAAACATAATTGGGAACTATGGTTATCTCCCCTATTCTCTTGGTCTTATAGGCGTCTTAATGCTAGCTATAAGAGGTTCTAAAAAAGACTACTCTTTATTATCGGGATTAATAGTTGTATTAATAATGCTTACCGTCTTCTCAACCTTACATTATGGTGTACGGATTGTATATGATCGCGGGCTGATAATCATGATGCTGATGCTTGGTGTAGTCGCCGGGGCGGGTTTAATGTGGATAAAGAACATCAAAATACCGGAAAGCTTTGCGGTCCGATTAAAGGTGCCTCTTATCTCACAGAATATAGGCAAAGTATTGTGCCTGGCTCTCATTGTTCTTATCTTGGCTGTGGCCATCCCGAATCGACAGGACACATTTTATTACCATATGATTGATGATTATGATTACGAGGCGTTTGTCTGGATCAGGGACAATATCAGCGACGATTATGAAAAGTCAATCCTTGACCCATGGGAAGCTACTGCCTTTACTGCCATTACACAGAAACGGGTGTTTACCAGGATCCATGCTCACCCCACAGCTATTGACGAGGAGGCCAGAGCCTTTTTAGAAAATGGCTGCAGCGACATCACCTTCTTGAGGAAGAACGGCATATCAATCGTTTATAGCCGGCTGCCCTGTAGCAACCCAGACCTGACCGAAGTGAGAGATAATGTTTACCTGTTGAAGGAGGCAGAGTAAGGGAACCAAATACGTTGAGAGACGGCCTCCACTATGCGTCTCAGAAGACTTGCTTAAACTACACTATTCGCTTAAGCAAAGTATTATATACCTATAGAGAGAAGCATATGGCCCCCGAAGGCCTCAAAAGCTTACGTGCTAAGTGCCGGTAAAATTGACATCAATCTACCGATAACCTAAGATGGTTTTAATTGTTACATCTGTTGCATAGCGGGAGACCTTGAATCGCTCAGTCGGGAAGGAGCCATGGAGAACTTCCAGCGCGCTGAGTCAGACCCAGAAAGTGGGAAACTAAAGTGATTATCACTCAAACGCCTCTACGGATAAGCTTTGCTGGTGGCGGAACTGACTTCAGGGATTTTTACACTCAGACGAGTGGTTGTGTGGTTAGTTCAGCTATTGATAAATATGTCTTTGTTATCGTTAAAGAGAGATTCGATGATATGATCTATGTAAACTATTCAAGGAAGGAGATAGTAGATAAAGTAGACGACCTGCAGCATGAGTTAGTCAGAGAGGCGATGAGGCTAACCGGGGTAAGCAAAGGTATTGAAATAACCACACTGGCGGATGTGCCGGCAGAGGGAACAGGGCTTGGCTCATCCAGCAGCACCACAGTGGGATTACTTCAAGCTCTTTATGCCTACCGCGGAGAGCAGAAACCAGCGGAAGCACTGGCCCAAGAGGCGTGCAATATTGAGGTCGGTATCCTGGACAAGCCCGTGGGGAAGCAAGACCCATACATAGCCGCCTACGGCAATGTGCGATTCATAACCTTCAGCAGCGATGAGAGGGTCAAAGTGGAAAGCATCACCCTCGGGGAAGAGGCTAAGATGAAACTTGACCAACATCTGATGCTCTTTTACACCGGGGTAACACGTTCATCAAGCCCCATATTGAATGAGCAAAAGTCAAATATAGATAAACGAATGGAGGAATTAAACCAGATGAAATCCCTTTCCTTAAAGGCAAGGGATTGCCTCCTTAACAATGCCTTTGATGAGTTTGCCGAAGTCCTCCATCTCGGTTGGGAATATAAGAAAAGCCTTGCCACCAGCATTAGCAACGCTGAGATAGATGAGATATACCAGTCGGCTCGCAGAGCTGGTGCTATTGGCGGTAAGATCTGCGGTGCTGGAGGAGGAGGGTTCTTGCTTCTCTATTGCCCGTTAGTAAAACAGGAAGCTGTCCGAAAGTCGTTTTGGCACCTGAGGGAGTTGCCATTCCATCTGGAACGTGACGGGAGCAAAGTAATTTTTAACATCCGAAGGTGAAAATTTGGCAATAAAGATACTGGTTACCGGCGGTGCCGGATTTATTGGCTCTCATACCGTCGATTTGCTCTTACAAAAAGGCCATGAAGTACGAATAATTGACAGCCTAGAACCGCCAGTGCACCCCAAGCGGGTAAAACCAGTTCATATCCCTGGAAACGTGGAGTTTATCTTGGGTGATATCCGTAACCAGGATGAAATGAAAAAGGCGCTACAGGGGATTGATGTTGTCTTTCATCTGGCCGCTTATCAGGATTATCTTACCGACTTCAGCAAGTTCGCTTCGGTGAATGACGGCGGTACCGCCCTTCTGTATGAGCTGATTGTTAGCCAGCGTCTTCCGGTACGAAAGGTTATACTGGGAAGCTCACAGGCTGTCTATGGTGAGGGGAAATACGAGTGCCCTGACCACGGTCTTCAATACCCGCCACCCCGCCCTCTGCCTCAACTCGCGGATGGTGACTGGGAGGTAAAATGCCCACTCTGTCATAAGGGTATGAAGCTCATTCTCAGTGATGAGTCACACGTCAATCCCCACAACCAGTATGCCATCTCCAAGTACTCTCAAGAATTATACGCCTTAAATCTGGGCAAGAGGTACGATATCCCTACGGTAGCTCTACGTTACAGTATAACGCAGGGACCTAGGCAGAGCTTCTTCAATGCCTACTCAGGTATTTTGCGCACCTTCACCATTCGCCTGCTCAACAATCAGCCCCCCGTTATTTATGAGGACGGAGAGCAACTGAGGGATTATGTCTATGTTGGTGATGTGGCTCAGGCTAACCTGCTGGTTATGGAGAATGATTCCACTAACTATAAGGCATTTAACGTCGGCGGCAGTGGAACTACCACTGTCTTGGAATATGCCCGATTGATTGCCAGCCTCACCGGTAAGGATATTGAACCGGAACTGTCAGGGCAGTTTCGCTGGGGTGATACGCGACATAGCTGTTCCGATGGCGCCGAGCTACGAAAACTGGGGTGGAAGACAAGCACTCCGGTGCCTCAGATTGCCCGGGAATACCTGGACTGGATACAAACTCAACCGGCAGTCCTGGACTACTATGCTGACGCCGAACGAGTGATGAGGGAAAAGGGGATAATCAGAGCCGCGAGGTAGTCTAATGAACAAAGCCAAGAATACGATACAGACATATTTGTCCCAGGTAGGGGCAACCCTAGCCGACTTGCCTGTAGAAACCATTGAGCGGATTGTAGAGTCGCTACGTGAGGCCCGTGCCCGAAGGAAGCAGGTCTTCCTCCTGGGCAACGGTGGCAGTGCCGCCACCGCCTCACATTTTGCCTGCGACCTCGCCAAGGGAGCTATCAACCCGGGGAAGCCCCGGCTGCGAGCTATTGCCCTGACCGATAACATGCCGCTTCTCTCTGCCTGGGCTAACGATACTTCCTATGATGACATCTTTACCCAGCAACTGGAAAACCTGGTTGAATCCGGGGACGTTGTAATTGCGATAAGCGGCAGCGGGGACTCGGTCAACGTACTCAACGCTGTCAGGCTGGCACATTCAGCCGGTGCCACCACTATTGGACTTACCGGTTTTGATGGCGGCAAATTGAAAGACATGGCTGACCTCTGCCTCGTCGTTCCCAATAACTGCATGGAGCAAGTTGAAGATATTCACCTCCTGCTGGAGCACGTAATTACTACCTGTCTCCGGGAATCCGAGTGAAGCTCTATTGATGATGTCAAGTAAGCACTGAAATATTGCAGTATAAGGAACTTCGGTTAAATCATGAAGATATGCATGCTGAGTGATTATTCAAGTACCAACGACGAGGGAATGAGAAATATCGCATTCCATCTGAGTCGAGGATTGTCCTGCCAGAATGAAGTTCTACATCTGTGCCTACTACCATGGCGCAACCTGGCTCTCCCGGCATTTTGGAAAAAGATTATGGACTTTCACCCGCAGATAATTCACTTTATCCCAGGTCCAACTATCAGATCTCTGGCTTTCGTCAAGGGGCTGAAAACTCTTTTCCCGAAAGCAAAGACAGTAGTTTCTGCCACTCACCCTTTTATATCACCTTTCTCACAAAGGTTTATCCCCTTATTCAAACCGGATTTGATATTGACTCAATCCCGAGAAAAAGAGGCTCTTTTCTCCGGTGCAGGCTGTAAAACCCGGTTTCTTCCTAACGGCGTTGATACCGGGAGGTTTATGCCAGTCTCACGGGAGGAGAAGCGGAGATTGAGGGGAAAGCACCGAATAGCTAAGAACAAGTACGTGGTGCTACATGTGGGCTCCGTAGATAAGGCAAGAAATACCCTCCTCTTTAATCGGCTACCGAAGATGAAAGGAGTCCAGGGGCTCATCATAGGTAGTATCACCCTGCCCATGGAGCAAGATGTTTATCACAGCCTGATAGACAGCGGTTGCCTGGTGTACAGGGAATACTTACCTAATATCGAAGAGGTCTATAAGCTTGCTGATTGCTACATTTTTCCCACTTCTAATTGGCGGAAGGGTGTTGAATTGCCGCTCTCGGTACTGGAAGCCATGGCCTGTAACCTGCCGGTGATTTCCACACCCTTTGGAGGACTGCCCCAGTTGTTCACCGCGGGTGATGGCTTGAGTTTTGCTGCCAATGATGGGGAGATTATCACCCAATTCTGTAATCTCAGGGGGAGCAATGCCAAAACTAAAACCAGAGAGAAGGTCCTGCCTTATTCATGGGAAAGTATTACCCAGAGGCTTGAGCATCTATACAATGAGCTATTTAATAATTGAACTAGGTCAATACCATGAGGAATAGCATATTTATCTGCTTTACTGGCATGGATGGGGGTGGCAAGACGACACATGCCCGGAGACTGGTTGACTTCCTGGAAAGCCAGGGGATACGGAGTAGCTATGTCTGGAATAGATTTGAACCCCTAGTTTTTAGACCAGTTATCAAAATGGGAAAGGCTATCTTCCTGCGCAATAAAGATATGTTCAAAGATTATGTAGAGTATTTGAACGCTAAGAAGAGCTTGTTTCGGAACCGTATCTTACATTCCCTTTTTGAGAACGCTGTCCTGTTTGAGTGTCTCCTCCACGCCCTTATCAAGGTGAAACTGCCCTTAATACTCGGCAAGAACATTGTTTGCGACCGTTACGTTTACGATACGGTGGTCGGGCTGGCAGTGGACCTAGACTATTCCACTGAGAGGGTTAAGAGTATTGTACAATGGTTACAGCGTTTGCTGCCTAAACCGGACCTGGTATTCCTCATTGACCTTCCGGAGGATATAGCCTATCGAAGAAAAGAGGATACGCCTGCTATTGATTTCCTCAAATACCAAAGACAACTATATTTAGACGTGGCAAAAGAGTATAAAATGGCAATCTTGGACGGCTTAAGGGACATAGCCGATTTAGAGGAGGAAATAAAGCAAAGGGTTAAGGGTATCTTATGAAGATAGGGCTGGTAAATGACCACTTCTCGCCGATTCTCGTTGGTGGATTAGAGCTATTTATAAAGGAACTGGCCGAATATCTCAGCCAGGAAGGCTTTGAGATAGTCGTTTTCACTACCGAGCAGAACCAAGAAAGTGCTGACGGATTTCCCTTTTACAAAATAAAGTCCTCCCCCTTCCATCTTCCCTATTTTCACGGAGTCCCTGGACTGGTTTATTATCAGCTACCGGGGCTAACAACCCCGTGGATGTATTTCAATTTTGGTCTTCAAAAGCGGCTTCGTCAAATTTATGCTCGGGAAAAGATCGATGTTTTATATATACATACTCTGCGCCAAGTATCCTTTGCCCCTTTACAGGCAGCGGGAAACATCCCGGTTGTTTTGCATGTACATGAGTATTACCCTGTTTGCTTTACCAGGGACTTTGCTCGCTGCAATAGGGAACCCTACGTGAACAAGAGCATACTTAAATGTGCCTATTGTATGGGGGAAGCAATAAGTCTGCCACTGGTATCTTCATACGCTGCTCCCCTCTTAACCCCCTTTCTATACCTCACCTTGTTGATTGAGAATCATATGAGGAGAAAATATCTAAAGCTCCCTGTGGAGATTATATGCGACTCCAATTTTGTCGCTACTGTGCTTTCTAACCATGGCTATAGCTGTAAAGTAATTCCAACACCATTCCTGGAGGACATCAAGGAAGTTAATCGTGTATATGGTGAGAAGGATGATATATTCAGGATTCTATTTGTTGGCAGGTTGGAGAGGAGGAAAGGGGCGGATTTGCTGTTAGACATCAGTCGAGAGCTAAAAGGAAAGATGAACTTCAGGATAGACGTTATCGGTGTAGGTTATTTACACGATAGGCTGGATAGAAAGGATTTAAATATCTATACCCACGGCTTTTTGGGGAAGGAAAGGTTCAGGTTCTACGAGAAGGCGGACTGTTTGTTGGCGCTATCACGATGGCCTGAGCCACTAGGGATGGTGGGTCAGGAAGCGATGGCTTATGGTATTCCCACCATAGGATTCAGGGAGAGTGGGGGGCTGGCTGAGCAGATTCTTGAGAATGGGTCTGGGCTGCTAGCTGAAAACGAAAAGGGCGTGGTGGAATGCATTATGCAGATCTACCGTGACGCCAATTTAAGGGAAAAAATCAGGAGGAATTGCCTGGCCAGCATAAAGAGATATGATAAGCAAAAGATATTCAAGGAATTGAAAGACATCTTCTTGAAGCTGGCATGAATATGCGATTATCCGGATACCACCTCAAAAAGTAGCTTTTCAAACGCGGCGGTGATTTTCGTCCAGCTGTAGTTATTTTCTACAAACCTCCTACCTTCCGAGCCCAGTTTTTGCCTCATCTCCCGGTTGTTGAGTAGCTCTGCCAACCTTTCTTGGTATTCATGACAATTGTTAGCATATAGCACTCTATTCCCCAAAGCTTCAATAACCCCAGCTAATCTGGTAGAAATGACGGGTTTCTGGCAAGCCATATATTCAAAGATTTTTACGGGTAGAGCGTTGTGGCAATCCCGGGTTCCCTTGAAGGGAACTAAACAGACATCCATACAGGAAATGTATTTGGGCACCTGAGCGAATGGGATTGCCCCGGTAAACACTACTCTACTGGCTATTCCATATCGTTGCGCCAGCTCTTTGTTTTCCTCAAGTCTGCCCTCCTCACCAATTACCAACATCTTCATATCTGGGTATTCTGCCACGAGCTCTCTTAATGAAGCAAAAACAGGCTCAAAATCCACCCACCACTGAAGTACACCAACAAAACCGATTACGAAATCCCGGTTTAGCCCCAGCGCTTTCTTAAGCTGCTGGCAGGGATAATGTTTAAACAGTCTAGTATCAACGCCATTTGGAATTAGTGTCGATTTACTTCCCGGGAGGTTATACGAATCTCCTAGTGCCCGGGTAACATAGGTTATTGCTGTAGCTATGTTAACGTTTCTTTTCAGCATAAATGGCCCGAACAGTGTCATAAAGGGTCTCAGTAAAGAGGATACTACAGGTGATTTGCGATTCCTCTCCAGCAGGTCATCGGCAATGTCAAAAACTGTAGGCTTCCCAAATTTTCTTAGTCTCCTGGCCACTATATAACCAGGTAATAAGCTCTGCGAATTAATGTGCAGGTCAAAACTGGCCAGGTCGATTTCTCTGAGAATTGAGTCCAGATTTCGGAACGATAATTGCTGCGCTACAGCCGAGGATTTTCCTTTGGCCAAGTATATGACCTTTATTTTACCAAACATGGGTCCAAAGTAATCGTGATTGTGGTACCGGGGAAGATTAATCTTGTCCGGAGCTTGAGTGGAGAGAACGGTGATATCGTGATTTTCTGACAGGTATCTCAGAATGTGCTGAAGCCTAATCCTATTATATACCCTTTTAATGTCTTCCACTGAGGTTACAAATATTCTCATTTTCTTCACCAGGGTAAATATAGAAAAACTCGGTAAGGTAATAAGGAATAGCTTTTAGATAAACTTGTCGACACTAGTATAGCTTAGGTCTAATGAAATCTCAATTCACAGACACTAAGCCCTTACGAACTTTAACTACTCCCGTAGTAATCGCAACGCCACCGAATAGCAGCATTATCTACCTGCCCCCTTAATTTATTATGGCCTTATTGCGATATAAATTGAAAAGATAGCCTATTTATTGACAGAAGTCAAGTAATGAGGGTAAAATTCAACCAACTATTAACGGATAATGGCTGAAAGCTAACGACAACAGAACTCGCTGAGAAACCAAACCGACTAGGACAGAACCCAATGATACAGGTGTCACCGGCTCTAACTAAGCTGTATCGGTGAGTTATAAAGGCGGCCACTCTAAGTGAGCTGTCGATAGATAAATTTCCCAAAGCTTATAATAAGCACTTAGCATAATAGCAGGGGCAAGGACGAGAATGAAGATACTTATAACAGGGGGTGCTGGCTATATCGGTTCAAAGCTGGTACCAAGACTGCTCGAACATAATCATGGCGTGAGAATCCTTGATTCTAACGAAGTCGGCAGAGATTATCCCTTGTTTCACAAACCCAATGCCAATATAGAGTTTATGCCGGGTGATATTAGATATCAAGACATTATCAATAAGTCGCTCGATGGCATTGACGGTGTAGTGCACTTGGCTGCCGCCGTAATAGTCAGCGGGTCTGAGAGCGACGCCCAAGCCCGGCTTATCAATCAGATAAACCATGAAGCTACCTGCAATTTTGCCCATTCGTGCCGAGACAGAGGTGTTGAAAGGTTTGTTTTTACGTCGACCTGTAGCAACTACGGCAAGCGCGATATGGCAAAATCGGCTACTGAGAACGACCCCCTTGACCCCACATCCCCCTACGCCATAGCCAAGGTAAAGGCGGAGAGGTGCATTTTAGACTTGACTGGTGCTTCTTTTCATCCGACGGTGCTCCGGTTAGCCACTGTTTTCGGCATGTCACCTAGGATGAACTATAATCCGATGCTCAATCAATTTGTAAAGGAGGCAGTGATTAGTAAATCACTGCTTATATTCGGTGCGCACACTTGGCGTCCCTTCGTTCACATCGATGATGTGGTCAGCGCCGTAATACTAGTCTTGGACGCCCCGTTGCCACTTGTCTCCGGAGAGGTATTCAACGTGGGCGCTGATAATCTGAACTGCCAGAAAGTAGAGCTAGCCAATTTGATAAGAAAGCACTTGCCCGAAACCGCAGTTCAAATGAGGGGGAGTAAGCTGGACCCCAGGGATTACAAAGTCTCCTTTGAAAAGGTAGCCAGAGTACTGGGGTTTAGGGTAACTAAAGGACTGGAAGATGGGATTCGGGAAATGAAGGAAGAGCTACAACGAGGTTCATAAAAGGAGGTCGAAATGAATATAGGGTGGATCGGCCTAGGGAAATTGGGCTTGCCTTGTGTGGTGGCGGTTGCCGAAAAGGGACACACCCTGTACTGTTTTGACGTAAATAGAGAGTCCACAGAAAACTATAAAAGGGGTATCAGCAATCTATACGAGCCTGACATGGACAACCGGCTAAGGGCGGCTTTGCCCAACATGAATTTCATGGATTCAATAGACGAGGCGGTCTTTAACTCAGAGATAATCTTTGTTGCCGTTCAAACACCCCATCCCCCAGAGCTGGACGGAACAATCAGACACCATCACGTTAGAAAAGACTTTGACTACAGTTATCTAGTCAAGGCGGCTGAAGATATCGCTCGTGCCATCAATCGTTGTCGGGCTGATAATCATAAAGTTGTCACCATTATCAGCACAGTTCTCCCCGGTACAACCAGAAAACGTGTCTATCCAGCAATGAAAAGAATCATTAAGCGACCCATTGGACAGGGCTGGGGGTTGTGCTATAATCCGTTCTTTATTGCCATGGGGCAAACCATCTACGATTATATCAATCCTGAATTTACTCTCATTGGTCAAAATTTGACAGCTGACAGCAGTTCAAATTCTGGTGAAATACTGGCCAAATTCTATGACACAATACAAGATTCCCCTAAACTCAGGATGACCTGGGACAACGCTGAGGTGGTAAAGATGTGTTACAACACCTTCCTTGGTCTAAAGATTATTTTTGCCAACACGCTTATGCAAATCTGCCATAACTCTCCAGGAGCTGATTGCGATGTAGTCTCAGGTGTTCTATCTGAAGCTACAGACAGGCTTATAAGTGGAAAGTATCTGAGAGGTGGTATGGGAGATGGTGGTGGTTGTCATCCAAGAGATAATCTAGCTCTAAGCTATCTGTCTGATAAATTAGGCTTAGACTATAATATTTTTGACTTTGTGATGACGGTGAGAGAGAAGCAGACTGAGTGGCTAGCAGACCTGATGTGTAAGCACACATTACCTAAAGTAATTTTAGGGAAAACCTACAAACCTGGGACTAATCTCACCGTAGGCTCTCCCAGCATACTGCTGGCTAATATCTTGAAAGAGAGAGGCGAGGAGGTTACCTTTCATGACCCGCTTACCGACCCAGAATTACCGCCGAGGGTTCCATCGGTCTATCTCATTGGCACGATGTGGGAAGAATTTAGAAACTTTGACTTTGCCCCCGGTTCTGTAGTAATAGACCCTTGGAGAATGATTGATACAGTTCCAAAAGGTGTTGAGTTAGTACATCTGGGTAGGAACCCTGGTGAATAAAGGAGCGTAGTGTGAAGAGGATAAATCAGGTTGAGCCCTGGGTGGGGGAGGAAGAGAAGAAAGAGCTAATAGAAACCGTAGACTCCGGCTGGATTACTGAGGCAGCCAAGACCAGACAGTTCGAGCGGATGGTTGCCGAGTATGTCGGCTCCAGGTATGCCCTGGCAGTTAACAATGGCACGGTGAGTCTGGTGATTGCCACCCTGGCTCTGGGCATTGGGCAGGGGGATGAAGTAATTGTCCCCGATTTCACCATGATAGCCTCAGCCAACGCAGTGATTCTGGCAGGGGCAACGCCAGTGCTGGTAGATATTGATAGAGAAACACTTTGTATCAGCTTAGAGGCTGCTGAAGCGGCGATAACGCCAAGAACCAAAGCCATAATGCCGGTGCCCTTAAACGGCCGGTATCCCAATATGGACGCATTATTAGAACTGGCTAAGAAGCGGAACCTGTTTGTCATCGAGGACTCGGCTCAGGCTCTTGGCTCCAGATATAAGGGCAAGCACCTTGGTACCTTCGGAGACATTGGCAGCTTTTCCTTCAGCACTCCCAAGGTAATCACCACCGGTCAGGGCGGGATGCTGGTAACTGATAGCGAGGAGCTGAGGAATAAGATGTATCAGCTCAAGGATTTCGGCAGGCTTGCCCGCGCCGATTTCTATCACGAGGCACTGGGCTACAACTTCAAGTTCACCGATTTCCAGGCGGCAGTGGGCATAGCCCAGATGAGAAAGCTCCCGTGGCGGGTTAATAGAAAAAAGGAGATGTACCGGCTATATAAGCGCCGGCTGGAAGGCATTGATGGCATACGGTTCATAGATATTAATCTTGAGGATACCTCCCCGTGGTATATTGATATCATGGTGGAAAATGGAAGAGAGGATTTAGCATCCTACCTGAGGGAGAAGGAGATTGGTACTAGGCCTTTCTACCCCTCTCTCCACAGCATGCCCCCCTATGCCCATGTTAAGGGTGATTTCAAGAACTCAGAGTATGTTGCCCGCACCGGGTTGTGGTTGCCGTCGTCTTCCTTCTTGACCGATGAGGACATTGAGAGGGTCTGCACAGAAATAAAGAATTACTTCCGGAGATAATCCTTGGGAAGCTAGCAATGATAGAGTGGCTTAAAGCGGGTATGGATAAATCTAAACTAAAAATAAAGGCGCAGGATTACTGGAATAAGGAGCCCTACTATGCATGATAATCCTCTGGTGGCGATAGTCACCCCGGTTTACAATAATAAGGAAGACACCAAGGAGTTCCTTGAGTCCCTGAAGCAGGTCACTTACCCCAATTTCAAGATAATTATCGTTGACGACGGCTCTACCGATGGCACCGGAAAAATGCTGCGGGAGGAGTATCCCTATGTGGTCGTGGTAGAGGGTGACGGCGAGTGGTGGGCGGGGAGATGCTACAACGCCGGGAGCGAAAAGGGCATAGAGATTGGCGCGAAGTACGTGCTGTGGATAGATAATGACATCATCGTTGACCCCGAATTTATATCAGCCTTGGTGGAAACAGCCGAGAAAAACCCGAAATCGCTGGTCACGTCAAAGGTGTACTCCTACGAGGAACGGGAAAGAATAATAGAAGTAGGTGGTGATATGAGGTGGTGGAAAGGGGGATACGTGCATCGCGGCCAGGGGGAAATAGACAGGGGACAATATGATGAGGAAGCTGACGTCAGGTGTGCCACAACCGGCATGCTGATAAATACCTCCTTTTTCCAGGATACGGGTATGGTGGACTGGCGGCACTTTCCCCACTATAGAGGCGATATAGATTTTACTTACCGTGCATATAAGAATGGCTATCGCATCATCTATCAGCCCAGAAGTAAAGTATGGCACAAGCTCTCCAGCACCGGCAAGAAGACCGGCATCGCCACCCGGCGGTCATTCCTGAGGAATCCGATATCGACCCTGTTTTACGCTTTGTCGAAGAGAAGTCGCGGCGGGTCATTGAGCCTTCGGGAGATAACTCGGTTTTATCTGAGGCATTTCCCCTGGGCTCTTCCCTATATTATGACCTATTACTTGGTGAGGCATCTTTTTTTCGAAATGCGGGGAGAATATAGGAGTAGATATTATTAAGGAGGTAGCCGAAAGGAGTCCTACTATGCATGATAATCCTCTGGTGGCGATAGTCACCCCGGTTTACAATAATAAGGAAGACACCAGGGAGTTCCTTGAGTCCCTCAAACACGTCACCTACCCCAATTTCAAGATAATTATTGTTGACGATGGCTCTACTGATGGCACTAATTAATACTGAAGAGAGGACACCATGTTTTATTTAATTGGTGCTGATGGGTTTGTCGGTTCGGCGTTCGGCCGGTACTTTCACGAGGCTGGTGTGGATTTTCAGCCGATAACGCGACAGAACTATGCTGATTACGTATCCACCGGATGTGATGTCTTAATCAACGCCGATGGCAACTCAAGGAAGTATCTCGCGGCAAAGGACCCGAAGTTAGATTTCAAGTTAAATGTACAAAGCGCTATGAACAGCCTCGTTGATTTTGATTGTGACCTGTACGTATTGCTTTCGAGCCTGGACGTCTATAACGATGTTTCCGACCCAAACAATAATCATGAGGATGTTTCCATTCGCCCTGAGGAGCTTTCTAATTATGGATTTAGCAAGTATCTTGCGGAGTTGTTTGTCCAGAAATACAGCCGTAACTGGTTAATTGTACGCTTATGCGGGATGGTGGGCGAGGGATTGAATAAAAATCCCATTTACGACTTGCTCAACGCGCAGCCCTTAAGGGTGTCTCCTCACTCGACTTATCACTACCTGAACACTGAGGACGTTGCAAAGATTGTATACCGACTGATTTCGGATGGATACCGCAACCAGATATTCAACGTATGTAGTGATGGGGTTATCACAATCAGCGAGGTCCAGTCTATGCTAGGAATAACCTCTGAGGACAACGATACGAAGACTGAGCATTATAACGTTAATATCCAGAAGTTAAAGTCGCTCTATCCTGTGCCCTCTGCAACTGCGACAGTCAGGGAATTCATCAGCTATCACAATAAGAAGCAACCGCTCGTGGCTATTGTCAGTCCGGTCTACAATAATAAAGAAGACACGAAGGAGTTCCTTGAATCCCTCAAGCAGGTCACCTACCCGAATCTAGAGATAGTTATCATTGACGATGGTTCTACCGACGGCCTTGGGGAAATGCTGGATACGGAATACCCCTATGTGGCGGTAGTTAAGGGAGACGGTGAGTGGTGGTCGGCGCGATCCTATCATATGGGAACGCAAAAGGCTATGGAAATGGGAGCAAAGTATGCTCTCTGGATTGACAATGATACCGTAGTTGACCCCGAATTCATCTCAGCTATGGTGGAAACAGCAGAAAGAAACCCGAAATCGCTGGTTACTGGGAAGGTTTACTCTTATTATGAGCCTGATAAAATAGTGGAGGCGGGGGGTAATATGTGCTGGTGGAAGGGGGGTTATCGGGCACGCGGGTGCTATCATACGCGGGAGGGTCTGGGTGAGCTGGATATCGGTCAATACGATGAGGAATGCGATGTTCCATGCGGAACCACGGGCGTGTTACTCAATACTTCTTTTTACGCTGATATCGGTGAAATAGACTGGAAGCACTTCCCCAACCTGCGCTGGGATATTGATTTCACCTACCGGGCACACAAGAAGGGCTATCGTATAATCTACCAGCCCAAGAGCAAAGCCTGGCACAAGGTATCCAGCACTGCCAAGAAGACTGGCATTGCCACCCAGCGGTTGTTCCTTAAGAATCCCATATCTACCACGGTCTACGCTCTATCAAAAAAGAGCCGGGGCGGGGCCCTGAGCGTTAGGGAAGTGAGCCGATTCTATTTGAGGCACTTTCCCTGGGCTCTCCCTTATATCCTGACTTTCTACATAATAAGGCACTTTATCCGGGAAATAAGCGGGGATTACGAAGGGAGATACTACTGAGAACTGGTTTGCGGGTACGCATAGTCAGGAACTATTCAACTTTAACGCAGTACATAACTCGCTATTTCCCTAAAAATTATGCCTTTGGGCTGTTCTGTGTCAAACGAATAAAATGAAACCTTGAGAGAACAATTGAGGAAATCCAGAATCATCAAGCTGGCACTGAGCCTCTATTTCATACTCATCGCTGTAGTGGTGCTCCAGCTCAGGAATTCAGCCGTTGAGGGCTATGAGCTTTCCATTTATACCAATACACCGCCCTTGACCTGGGTATTAGTAATTGGCGGTATTATCACCGGACTGGTCATCATCGTCCGTGAAGTCATGGGCGGGGCCAGAGGTAACCGCTGGCTGCTGGGCTTTTTCATGCTGGGAGTGTCCGTTTTTATCATATGTGCTCTGCCCACACTCCGAGGCTATCATCTATACAACCCTGTGGACCCTCTGGGGCATCTAAGCATGGCGCAGGCAATTCTGTCAACAGGTCATATCGACCCAACCAATACTTACCCGCTCCTGCATATCCTGCTTGCGGAGACAGCCGTGGCCGGTAAAGCACCGCTGATGCTGATGATCAAGTATATCCCGGTCCTGATGAGCCTCCTGTTTATGGTGTATACCTACATGCTGGCTTCGTTGGTATTACCTAAAAGAGGGATGGCTCTGCTGGCAGCCGCCGCCACCACTACTCTTCTTTTCGATTTCTTCCAAGTGAGCCCGTACCCTCAGGGACTGGCTACGATGACACTGCCACTTATCTTTTACCTCTACTTCAAAAGGCTACAGTCCCCCTATATAGGCTACCGGGTTGCCTTCGTCATCCTGCTCATCGGCTACGTATTCTCACATGCCCATACGGTGATAATTCTACTAGTATTTCTGGTAATAATGGAAGTATTGGGGAAAGGAGTGCTGGACCGTTTTTTTACCAGTCGGGCTATCTCTCAGCTACAAGTGCCAGCTCAGACAACCAGTATGACCTATGTTCCGGTTATGATTCTCCTCGTGACCTTTTTCATATGGATTTCCGGCTTCACCGTGTTTGATGACAGGGTCTGGCTAAGCTGGCAGGTACTGACGGGGCAGGTGATTGAGGCACCACCCCAGCTTGCCTGGATAGCACCAGCCATTCAAGTCCAGGGCTGGGACTTCGTCCAGTTTGTGCTCAGGCAGTACGGCGCCCGCTTAATCTATATGGCGGTGGCAGCAATCGGGATATTGCTTATCTTGAAGCACTTCTGGCAACGTCAACCCGGGTTGAGGAATCTGACGCTCCTGGTCATCTTCATCCCGATTGGCGAGCTGGTCGGTGTCATATTCTACTGGTTAACCAGGCTATCAATAGCCGCCCGACTGCTGGAGTCAAGTGTGCTGCTGACCCTGGCTGCGGTCGTTATTGGCTATACTCTTTACCGGGTGCTTCAACCACCGGGGAGACGCCGACTTATCAGGATGGCGGTGCCTGTTGTCATCATAGCTCTGGCGGCTACATTGAGTATCTTCAGTATCTACCGTTCGCCATACGCTTATCAGGCCAGCCCCATGGCAGTACGCACCGATGAGTACGGCACTACCTGGCTGGTTGACCACAAGAAGCTGAACCTCCAAATCAACGGACTGGGCTTGTTCCGATCCTGGATAATAGCGGCGGTAGGATGGGTGGAAATTGAAACCGGCATTCGGAAAGACCTCAAAGATACCAATTACAGAATATGCGTGCGTCCCTACCATAAGACGGACCTGCCATCACACCTCGGCTATCTTAATTATAACTCCGTGGGTGACCGCTACCGGGTAGAAGGCGAGTGGCAGACAATGGGAGGCTATGCCACGCTGAACTATGTACGGTATATTGTGGTAACCGAAGCCTTTAAGATAGTCCATTCCGACGCCGACCTCTTAGAGAGGAGGGTAGTGGGCAACCAGGAGGTGGCGGGGAGGTGGGACATAGAGGTAGCTGACATAGAGAGTCTAGGAAAGGACCCTGCCGTGGCCAAGATATACTCCAATGGTGGCTATGATGTTTATTTCGTCTGTCCCTATCCCATTTCCCTTCGTGATCCCATTCTGGCCCCAGACCCTGTAGAGGAGGCTGTTCCTTGAATGTCCAAATAAGGCACGAGCTTGCCATAATAGGTGCGTGGACATTGCTCTGCGCTATCCTTTTCCCTTTCTTTGACTCACTGGCTCTGGGGCTCTTCATAGGTCTGCCGCTGGTGCTGCTCTTCCCCGGCTATGTGATTATAGCGGCTCTGTTTCCCGAGCAGCACCAGCTGGGAGGGTTGGAAAGGGTCGGGCTGAGCTTGGGCACAAGCATCTTCTTATCGCCCCTGGTAGGGGTGTTGTATCACTTTACGCCCCTGGGGATTCAGCCCTACCCTATCCTTCTCACCCTCGCC
This sequence comes from uncultured Dehalococcoidaceae bacterium, assembly GCA_964456395.1. Classification (GTDB taxonomy): domain Bacteria; phylum Chloroflexota; class Dehalococcoidia; order Dehalococcoidales; family RBG-16-60-22; genus CAYWAU01. The sequence goes on along the minus strand of CAYWAU010000007.1, from coordinate 12,785 downwards.
GCCATCATACTGGTTGTAGCCGGTCTCGCCTGGAGGCAACGCCGCAGATTGCCCGAGGAGGAGCGCCTTGTTATTGCCTTTAATCTTAACTTCCTCCGTTGGGGGCGAAGCAGCCTTTTCGACAAGGCTCTATCCATAGTGCTGGCAGCATCAATAGCGGCTGTGGTGGGGGTCGTCGGCTATAGCCTGGCTCAGCCGGTAACGAAAGAACAATTCTCTGAACTATATATTCTAGACTTGGAAGGACAGACGATAAACTACCCCAAGGAGGTCATGGTTGGGGAGGAAGTGAAGGTGATAGTTGGAATCGCTAACCAAGAGCTTCAGCAAGAAAATTATCGCTTGGACATTCGGATAGAAGGGAAGAGCAATAATGAGGTGTATACCCCCACCCTGGCTCAAGGAGAGAAATGGGAGCAAGAGGTCAGTTTCACTCCTGCAGACCGCGGGGAAAACCAGAGGTTGGAGTTTCTGTTATTCAAAGATGGTGAGACTCAACCATGCACTAATCCTGTCTATCTTTGGATAAATGCCAGAGAGGTCGGTGAGAAATTCACTGTATTTCATGTCAATCGGTTCCCTTACAAACCTCAGGCTGGCGCCGTCCACACTGCTGATGTGGAGATAGTTAACCATGAAGGAGAAGAGGTAACCTACCAGGTTGAAGTGTGGATGGCAGGTGAGAAGGTGCCCCGGGATAATGAGGCAATCCTTGAAGCCGGTACGACAAGAGAGATATCGGTGCCTGTTATTGCATCGAGGGTTGGGGAACAGGAGCTGGAGTTCAGGTTGTATAAGAAGGGAGAGACTCAGCCGATCCGAAGTGTCAGCTTCGAATTGACTGCTGAGGAATTGGTATTCTATGTCGCGGACTACCCTCACCAACCTGAGGTTGGTACCATCCATACTGCCGAAATTGTTATAGTTAATCCTGCGTCAGAGACAGTTGAATACCGGATTGAGGTGTGGATGGCGGGAGATATTGTGACTGGCGGAGGCCAGGCAACCCTTGAAGCTGAGGAGACAAAGGCGATAACGGTACCTCTTACTCCCAAGAAGCTTGGCGAGCAGAATTTGGAGTTCAAGCTGTACAAGGGACAGGGGATTCAACCCCTGCGCACCGCCATCATTAAGGTCATTGTGGGAATTCCCGGTTTTCATGTCATTGACTACCCCAGAAGAGCTACTCTTGGTGTCACCAATAATGCTAACGTTGAGATAATTAACCATGAAGCAGAAGTAGTAGTCTACCGGATTGAGGTGTGGATAGCGAGAGAGAAGATACAGGATGGAGTCGAGGCAACCCTGGAAGCCGGGGAGTCAAAGATGGTGAAGATACCCATTACCCCGCAGAAGCTTGGTGATCATAATATGGAGTTCAGGCTATACAAGAGCGGAGAAGAGGAACCCATCAGCAGTATAAGCTTCATCGTAAGTGTAAAGTAGCCCATTGAAAATTAGGAGGGCTGAACAATGGCAAGATATGAATCATGGGCGGACTATTTCGAGGCATATCCCCAGTTTGAGGGATTTTTTACCCAAGCGGTAAGACTACAGAGGTTGATTGAGTCCATAATCAAATTCACCCCTGAAAAGGGCAGCATCCTGGAGGTGGGCTGTGGCAGTGCGGTAGCCTCTATACTGCTCAATGACCTGGGCTATAAAGTGACAGCGATAGACAACGATGAAGTGGTAATAGACAATGCCCGGAAAAGAATAGCGCAAGTGGGAATGAACATACAAATTCTCAGGATGGATGCCTCGGATTTACAATTTGAAGACAAGAGTTTTGATACGGTCTTTTCACAGGGCTTGCTTGAGCATCTTTCGGATGGAGAAATCCTGCAGTCCCTCAAGGAGCAGAAAAGGACAGCCAGGATAGTAATCGTCGATGTTCCCACCAGGCGGGCTAAGCACGGCCCGGGCTTGTATGGTAACGAGAGATTCTTGAGTATCAGGCAGTGGCGGGCGCTTATCTCCTCGGCCGGCCTGCGAATAGGCTATAGCTATGGTCGGGGCATGACGGTGTGTCAGGAGCTACTGCCCACGGTCACCCAGCGTCTTCTGGACCATATATTATGCCCCGAGGTCGGCTTTGTCTGTCAGGAAGAAGGTAAAAAAAAGTCTGTCTTTCTGCAAAAAGTGGCTGAAACCTACAGGAGATGGAGATTCATACGCTTGAGGAACAAACCAAAGCAGGAAAGCGCTCAAGCCTGAGACGGCTTAACCGCAATTCATTCGTTACGCCTCACCACGAATATCATGCCCTCAGCCATGGATGGAAACAAATGGCTCAAAATCCTGTCTATTGCCTTAATGATGAGGTTCATCAGGGGAGGGGAAATGGGCGGCTCAAGATGGAGACCGAGCGTATCTAGCACAGTAAACTCATGGATTCTCAGAAGCTGTTCCAGTGAACGAAAGGCAAAAACCCTGAGGTGTCCTCCGCCCCTGGAGACGTGCATCTTCAGCTTTCCCACGTTGTGTCGCAGGCTCACCGAGGTAGAATAAGGTTGGAATCCCAATGGCACCACGATTCTGTTAAGCCACCATGACAGATTGCGTGTCGAGATGACGAAGATTCCACCGGGCTTCAGCAGGCGATGGACCTCATCCAGCAAATGGTCGGGGTCGAAAAGGTGCTCGATGACCTCCCCACAATGTATAGCATCGAAGTAACTGCCTTCAAAAGGAAAATCCTCCTCATCCAGATCTACCCTGAAGCACTTGATGCCCTTTTGCTGAGCAGACTTGATGCCCTCTTCCGACAGTTCAATGCCATAAACCTCTTCAGCATGTGCAACCTGCTTGAGAACCTGGCTGAAGTTACCCTCGGCACAGCCTACGTCCAGAATTCTTTTAGCCTCATATCTGGAAAAGATGTCAGCTACCGTCTTAAACCTTCCGGTGAGGGCTTCGCCGGATGTCCCATAAGAGCGGTCTCTTGAGTAGTATTTTCCCTTCTTGGTCATCTATTCCTCGAAAATGCTTTTCCCGTCAAGGTCGGGCGGTATCTCAACTCCGAGCAAATCCAGGACTGTAGGTGCGATATCCATCAGGGTTATCTCCCTTCGCAGAGACTCTTCCCTGCCAAGGTTTGGCAGCAAGAACACCGGTGAGTCCAGCTTGTGGCTGCCCGGCTGTATGTTATGCGTCCGAGATTCACTGAAAACCGAGCCAAAAATAGCCCACCCCGCCCCGTAATCATCTTTTAGCTGGAAAACGATATCAGGGTATTTCGAGACATACTCACCTTGATACAGTTCCTCCCGGCGACAGATGAACTGCACAGGGCAACCTTCGCCCTCCGGGCCCTCTAATTTACTCAGCTCACGGATTAAACGACTGCGGAGTTCTTCGTAATCACGACCTTCAAGCCTCTCCTTATTGATTGATATGCCACCATAGGGGTAAGCCTTAATCCCCGAAAGGTCGGACACATAGGCCGTCGTATTCTTCCAGTCAATCGCCACGGGTGCGGTGTATATCTCCCGGATGCGGGGTACAGTGTGCATTATTTTCATGGCTATACCCCCAATGCCGAATCTGTTAACGAGTGCGGTCACACCACCTTTCACTGCCTCAAAGGCATAGTATGGGTTCATAACGCCGGGTTTCTTTATTTTAGGCGTCAGAAGCCCCTCCCTCCTGAGAATTTCGTTAACATTCAAAAGCTTTAACGGGCGCATGGCTTGACCGTGGTCGCTGAGTACCATGGTAATGGTCTCTGGACCGGCAAGAGCCAAAAACTCGCCTACTATATTATCGTAAAGATGATAGAACTCCTTGTGTATGTTTTTGTAGGGGTTATCTCCGGGATAAGCGGGGTCGTTTTCGTCAAAGTAGCTCCACAAATTATGTCCCACCCAGTCTAGCGACGAGGAGTAGAAAAAGAAAAGGTCCCAGTCTTCCTCCTTCCACATCTTCAATGCAAATTCGGCCTCGGCGCTGACCAGTTTCTTATGGGCGTCAACGAACCGGGGTAAAAGACTTTTTTGAGGTGTCGACCTAATATTGCCCAGTGGTAGCAGGTCATATTTCTCAGACAGAGACGCAGGGTAGCTCCGCACCGGCACAACCTTGCTATCCCTTTGAAGTGACCTGCCCACCATGACCCCGTTGACCGGCCACACGGGGTAGCCTAAATGCGGGAACAGGATACATACCTTCTTACCTGTCCTACCGGCAATGTCCCAGAAGGTCTTTCCCTGAATGGAGTCATTAGGCACATCCTCGTAGGCAATAATTGACACCTTCTCCAGCGGGTCGAGAAAATAGATAAAGCCATGCTGCGCCGGATTTAATCCGGTATATATGCTGGCCCAGGCTGTCGGCGTATCCGGGGGATATGTAGACCTTGATTTTATTCTGGGGCTTTCCTCCTTCATCTTGCTGAGGTGCGCCAGTTCCCCCTCGTATCTGGACAGTATTATAGAATCGAGGGCGTCTATGCCGATTATTAACACTCTACTCATTGGACAATAATCTCTTTTCTATCTTCCTTTTGGCTCTCCTGATAGATACCCATCGAGGTAGCACTCCAATCAAGTAACCGATAATGGCGCTGAAGCTCAGATCCCTAAAGAATCGCCTGAGTTTGCTCAGGCTGATATGGCTGACCTGGAATTTAATATACCCCTTTAGTTGCAACCTTTCCAACTCCTTTCGGGATATATTTGTCAATTCTAGGGCAGCCCCAACCTGTTTACCATAGTCCGCCCAATTCCTGGATAGCAACCTGTAGTTTCCTTCTCCCTTCTCCGCCATGCGGGCAATCTCCGTCCCAGGGTAAGGAACCATTATACCGAAATTCGCCCGGGTAGTATCTAGTTTGGCGGCAAAGTTTATTGTATCATTTATAGTTTGTTTTGTTTCATTGGGATGACCCAATATGAAAAAGGCGTTAGTATGCAGTCCCGCCTTATTAGCTGCTGCTACGGCCTTCTCTGCCTGTTCCAAGGTTATGCCTTTGTTGATGTTGCTTAGTATCTGCTGATTCCCGCTCTCAACCCCCAAGCCAACCGCAGTGAAACCAGCCTCTTTTAGCTTCTTCAGCAGTTCATAGTTGACTGTATCTACTCTAGTGGTGACATCGAACTTCACCTTCTTGGATAAGCCTTTCTCGATTATCAGGTCTAGTAATTCATAAGTATGCCTATGATTTACGCCAAAGGTATCGTCATGAAAGGAGATCCTTTCCGGGTGGTAATTGTCATAAATAGTTTCCAGTTCATCAACTATATTTTGAGCTGACCTGAGCCTTAATTTATTACCTAGCACCCTGGAGCAGAAAATACATCTAAAAGGACACCCTCGGGATGAGAGCACAGGATACTGCCGCAATGAGGGGAATATATGCCAGGCAGGGAAAGGTAATTCATCCAGATTGGTTATCAATGGCCTTGGCTCGTTTTGCTTGATTTCCCTGCCCCTGAATACCAGCCCCTTCACATCTTCCATTCCCTTCTTACCACTTAGTGCTAAAACTAACTCGGCCAGGGTTATCTCTCCTTCACCGTAAATCAGAAAGTCAAAACATGGGAACTGCTCCATGGTCTCCACGGGAAGAGCAGTGGCATGGGCTCCCCCGATGACTATGGGGTTGTGTGGCAATTCTCTTTTCAACTCTGTAGCTAACTTGGCAGCGTCCACTATGTCAGGGGTATAGGCTGTAATCCCAACAAGGTCGGTAGTCTGTTTCTTGACCCTATCCACAACCTGGCTGAAGCTGAGGCCTTCAAATTTGGCATCTGCTATCTCAGGTTGGATGTCTTGCTTCTCTAGATAAGCAGCTAGGTATGCCAATCCCAGTCGTGGTTCCCGAGTTCTGGCAAATTGTCTCTCTTTACTTGCCTTGGTGGGAGGGTTGATCAGAACAACTTTTCCCATCTTGGACTCAGCCTCCCTATAATTCGGACTTTAATTCTTTGGGAGATGCCCGCCCCATTTTCAAAGTCTTTATGAACCCCAGCCATATAAACATGGCTACAATCGCTTGCGCCGAAAGCCAGCCAATTCCAACTCCCACCAAACCTACCCTGGACATCAGGATGTAGCAGGCTCCGAGACCGAGGACGGTTACTGTCAAATGAGCAAAAATTATAGGCTTTACCTGAAGCTGCACCCTTTTCACCGCCACCCAGAGTTCGATAAAAGCAGTGGGGATGCAGGCTATTGCTAACAGGCGCAGTACTGCCACGGCATTTTCTGAGTATTCCTTGCCGAAAACCAGCAAGATTTTATCCCCCAGGAAAAAGATGATGATAATTGCCGGAATAACAAGAAGTAAAATGAATTTCAAAGCCCGTATGAGATTATACCGAAGTCTTTCCTCATCGTGTGAACCTTCAACAAATAAGGAAGTGGTTATAGCTATTGGAATCATGTTCAGCACCATTATTATCGTGAACGACATATAAAAGTAGGCGTTGAACTCAGCGCCCAAGACGCTCAGAACCAGTAGCGGCAACACGGTAACCGGGACCGAGCTGATACCGTCAGCAACATAATTCCACAAAGAGAAATGGACCATTTCATTGATTACACTTTTCCGTATCGTCGGCATCGGACGATACCAAGATTGCGTTTTTATCAGTAAGACAATGCCGATTATTAATGCAATCCATATACCTATGCCAAACGAAGATAAGATTCCCAACACACCCAGGGAAACCAGTGCTAAAGGCAGGCCTAATTTTATCGCAGCAAATATCACTTGCTGAACAAGAGCAAGCTCGGCACGCCTTAATGCGATAAATACGTACCTCAGCATGAAAAGGAGGCTGTACCCAACAGAAAATATTACGAAGCTTGTAAAATATATTACATTCTTGGTTATAAATGACAGGTCTGGGGACCATATTGGAGTCCCCAGGATGAAAGCTACTGCCAGCGCGACGGAAAAGACGCCGGCTATCGTCAGGCAGGAATTAACTATCCCTCGCTTGTCGTTCGTGCCTGGTAAAAACCGGATTAGACCTAAATGCAACCCCAGACTGGAAAGTATATATAGTAAACCTATCATCGAGAGCATAGCACTGGCTAGCCCTACCTCTGAAGTGGAGTATTGTCTGGCTACAATAATCCAGAAAACAAACCCCAGCAGAGCGGTTATGCCAGTGGTCAACATCATCATAAACGCGTTCTTGTACAGGGGGTCTTTGAGGCGATGCTTGAGTTCGCTCATTACTGATATAGGATTTATCAAGTGCCTTCTTGCGGATTCAGAATCGGGACTCATTGCTGATGCTGCTCCTTACTTAGGTTCAAAAACACAGGCGGATTAAACCTCTCAAGTCTCGCAACACAGTCTTCGGCTGGGACAATAGCAGTCTCAACCCCACCCTTATGTATTTGGGCCGGAAGTAATATCCCCTGTATGCTATCTTGACGGCATCGCTAATTGCTTCAGCCGAGAGGTGGGGATATTCAAATATCGGCTGCATGGGCATGTATTTCTCCCAGTCCTCGGTCAGCAGATAGTCCTGCTCTTTGAGATATCGGTGGAGCTCAGTGCCGGGGAAAGGCACCGCTGTGCTGAACTGAACGGTAGGACAGTTCAGGCGCTTACTGAATTCAATGGTCTGCTTGATAGTTTCCACAGTTTCGCCGGGCAGCCCAAAGATATAGGTGCAGTGCACATCGAGGCCTACACTTTTCATTAGGTTAATACCTTCCACCACCTTTTCTATCTTATATTGCTTTTTGACATTATCCAGAATCTTCTGATTCGCACTCTCCACACCAACCTTCAGTGACCAGCATCCTGCCTCTTTCAGCTTCTCCAGTAGCTCTCTATCATTGATGTCGGCACGGGCGTAACAAATCCAGGGAAGCCTTATCCGCCTCCTTATCATTTCATCGCACACTGCCATAGCGTGCCGCTTGTCAGCGGTAAAAGTGTCATCATTAAACAGGAAACTCTTGAACTGGTACTCGCTCTGCAGCACCTCTAGCTCGTCAACAACATTCTTGGCGCTACGCAGTCGATATCTTCTCCCCGTCATCACCTGAGGCCAGTTGCAGAAAGTGCATCTATAAGGGCAGCCTCTACCGCTTAAAACAAAGGTGAAAGGGTTCTTGAGAATAGGGTCGAAATATTTGTAGTTGGGAATCAAGTCACGCGCTGGAAAGGGCAACTGGTCTAGGTCAAGCAAATAGTCTCTGGGTGGGTTGATAATCACTTTGCCGTCATCACGTCTATAGCAAACACCCTTAGTCCCATCTGGGCCCTTCTCAATATATTCACAAAGACTTAACTCATATTCGCCGACAATAACAGCGTCGAGGCTATTCCCTTGCATCGACTGTACCGGTAGTGCTGATACGTGCGGACCAACAAAAGCAACCTTACAGGCAACCTTTTCCTTTATTTCCCTGGCGACTTCAACGTCGTTTTTGAAGGAGGCGGTCGAGGTTTCGAAGACAATATAGTCAGGCGACCTATGTTCAACTCTTGAGATGAAATCTTCTACGCTGATGGAATCTACTTCAGCATCAATGAGTTCAACCTCGTGTCTTCGGGAGCGGATATAAGCGGCGGCGTAGGCCAAAAGCAGCGGCGGATGCATGACTGGTGTCGCATAGCCATAGGTGGGGAACCTGATAGGTCGGTTAAACTTGCCTTTCCGTTTATAGGTCGGTGGATTAGCCAATAATACTTGCAAAGTGCTGTCGCCTCCTGACTCCCTCCCCTCACAACCAAGTGAAGATTCAAGTTTGCCGCTGCCAGACCCCCTCACGAGCATTGTGCAGCCGGGCAAATTGTCTGAAATATTCAATGGTCCGGTTTAATCCCTGCACCAGATCAACCTTTAGCACCCAGTCTAATTTCTCTCTTGCCCGGGCAATGTCTGGCCTTCTCTTCACCGGGTCATCCTCAGGCAAGGAGCAGAATGTTATCTCAGAGTCGGAGCGGGTTAGTTTTTTGAGCAGTTTGGCAATCTCCATAATTGTCACCTCATTCGGATTGCCAAGGTTAAGCACCTCTCCCTCCAGACCATCAGTGAACATTAGCCTCACCAAACCGTCTATCATGTCAGAAACATAGCAAAACGACCTTGTCTGGGTGCCATAGCCGTAGACTGTTAGCGGCTTCCCACCAATAGCTTGGTTGATGAGATTCGGGATTACCCTGCCATCATCGCGCCTCATCCTCTCCCCATAGGTATTGAATATCCGGGCTATCCTGACATCCACCCCTGAATTTCGGTAGAAGGACAGGCTCAGGGCTTCAGCAAACCTTTTTGCCTCATCATAGCATGCTCTGATGCCAGTGGGGTTAACATTGCCCCAGTAACCCTCAGCCTGCGGATGCCTTTGTGGGTCGCCATATACTTCAGAGCTTGAGGCCAGCAGGAAACGAGCATTGCTTTGCTCGGCAAGTTTGAGCATATTATATGTGCCCTGCGAGTTGGTGAGGAGAATATCTACGGCATGCTGTTCAAAATCTATTGGTGCTGCCCTGGATGCCAAGTGGAAGATGTAGTCTGCCTCCAGCTCAATGGACTGCTTCACATCGTGCCTTATGAATTTCACATCTCGGCCGGCAATATTCTCGGTATTTCCTGAGGACAGGTTATCAAGACAGGTTACTTCATAGCCCTCTTCTATCAGCCGCTGGCAAAGCCAGCTGCCGATAAACCCTGCCCCGCCAGTTACCAGAACCCTCTTCCCCCTCACCAGCACACTCCTTCATATACCCTGGCTTCTCTGGCTTTGGTTGTTCTCCTGCCGTCTATAACAGTCCTACCCCTGTAGTCTAAATGTTCAAACTCCCCCCAGTCAGTCAGTATGAGAACAGCCTCGCTTTCTAACACTTCTTCTGGGCTGGTGTATTCTATTTGAGGAAATAGCCCTTTGAATTCCTTCATAGCTACAGGGTCGTACGCCTTAATCCTAGCTCCCTTTTTCAGTAATGCCTCAACAACCCGAATCGCCCTCGACTCTCGTATATCATCGGTATTAGCCTTAAAAGCCAGGCCCAGGATACCAATAATCCTATTTCTTAGGTCCGGGATGTGCTTCTCCAGAAGCTCAATCATTCTGAGTGGCTGCTGCTCATTCAGGTTCAACACTTCCGCCAAGATTTTTGGCTCATATCCTATATCCCTTGACATCGCTATCAGTGCTCTAATATCCTTGGGCAAGCAGGAACCGCCAAAGCCCACACCGGCATTCAAGAACTTGTTGCCAATTCTCTCATCGTAACCCACCCCCTCAGCCACCTCATAGACATCGATTCCCAATCTCTGGCATATGTTTCCTATCTCATTTACCAGGGATATCCTGGCAGCCAAGAGGGCGTTAGACGCGTATTTAATCATCTCGGCAGTTCTGAGCTTTACTCTTAAGATGGGGCAATTAAAGTCTCGATACAATGCCGCTAGAACATCGCCCCCCTCTTTATTCATTTCTCCTATTACAATCCTATCCGGATACAAGAAATCCTTAACCGCGGTGCCTTCCCTTAGAAACTCAGGATTGCAACAAATATTGCAGTCAGTGCCAATTCTTCTCCCATACTGTTCTAGTACAGGAATTATGACACCTTCCGTTGTTCCGGGGATAACACTGCTCTTGATGACAACTAGATGACCATCCTTTAAAGCTTTACTAATCTCCCCAGCTACCTCTTTCACTTGCTGCAGGTTGATAGAATAATCAAAATCACTACAATCGGTTCCGACACAGACAAAGCTAACATCACTATTCTCGATGGCATGGTCAAGATAGGGTGTTACTTCAAACTGGATGGAGTTTAAAATCTCCGCCAAGCCTTCTTCATATACCGGGCACTTTCTATTCCTAAGCATATTCGTTTTCTCTTGGTTAGAATCCGCAAAAATAACTTCATTACCGAGTTTTGCCAAGCAAGCCCCGGTGACAAGACCAACATGACCCGCTCCTATGATGGAGATTTGCATTGACCTCCTCTCACCTTGAACAACTTTTTACCCAATTCCCTAATATATTTGGCGGCGTACATATAGGCACCAATAGTCCCAGCTAATGAGCGCAAACTTGCCAGTACAGGAGCCAGCAGCAAGAACTTCTTCTCTTTGTGAAATGCCCAAAAACCCAGGGGTAAATTGGATAGTAGCAACACGCCAAAGCCAATAACCACTGAATACAAATTGACGAGCATCAGAGGCAGCGATACCAGTGCCAAACTAGACAAGACGGCTTGAACTTGTGCCTCATGACCAGTATAGCTATCCCCTTTAATGATGGTATCCCTGTTTCTGAGATACATCTTGACTCGCCAGTATCCCCTAGTGTATTGCTGCCTAAGATACGCTGTTAGCGAACCTGGATGATAATGATAGACAAAGGTTTCACCGGTGAATATCAGGTCGTATCCCATTCTTCTGATATTGAATCCAAGATCGAAATCCTCTGCGTTTGCGGCAGCATACTCGGTGCTAAAACCACCGACTTTGGTAAAAATATCCTTTATAAAACTAGCTGCATAGGCACCAAAGGCATCTATACTCTTGTCAACTATTCTTTGGTGCCGTTTTGCAATCTCGTAGTCAATATATCGAGCGATAATGCTATCCTCGTTTTTCACTCTGTAGCCACAATTACAGCCTATGACAGTTCCGTTTAATGGGCTTACCATGGCTTCAATGCAGTTTGGTGCAGGAATGCAATCGGAATCCAGAAAAAAAATTATTCTGCCACTTGAGTGCTCAACGCCCACATTTCGCGCCTTTGCCGGGCCAGAATTCTCTTGACGTATCAGTTTGATTGGCAGCCGAGTTCTATTGTCGAACTCACCAACGAGTCCTATAGACGTATCGGTGCTCCCATCGTCGACTACTATTACTTCAAAATCTCTTCTTGTTTGGGATTCGAGCCCTTCTAGAGTTTGAATAATGGTCTTCTCGGCATTGTACATTGGAATGATAACACTTATTTCCATGCCAAACCAATCTTAACACAGTCTAATTTTGAATTCTAGGTCACTTCATTTCGTCACCTAACGAGGGAAATTCTGGACAAAACTGAATTAGGAAATCAACGACCTTGAAGGATGGGATGCATCCTCGCTCACTGCGACTGTCCTATCTGCCTTTTTGCATCCCGCCCCAGTTTCTTAGCCAATAGCATCAAAGTGCATATATCATCACGCAGGATAGAAAGATGGGAAATCTGGCTATTCCAGCGTCAGGTTATCAGGGTTTCAGTGATCAAAAGTCTATTCTTTGCTGCCTCGCTTTGCTTATCCAAATTTGGGCTACCCGCCCCCTTTCTCTAACTTGTTCAATTACGACCCTTCTTAGGTGCGTCAAGCGGTCTTAAACCTGTATACTATTCGGAGATGCGTTAAGCCAATGGATGTCGGCTATATGTATCTTGTTATCTCTGGCCTATGAATTATCCCCATTATATTTTGCCAAATGACGAATGTCAAGATAATTTATCCTAATTTTAGAAGGCTAATATAGCTGGTGAGGAGGAGATAAACCAATTCCCGACTAAGAAGAACCCTGACCGGACTTTATCTCGGTTGCCATTGCCATATTGTAGTCGTGTTTATTTGGTTATTAATCGAAACCGATTATATGAGAGTGAGACTCTCGTATGATTACCCCCTGATATCTAGTTATCTCAAAGCTACCACCCTTAGAATTGAGGTTTCAGACTTAAAGATGCCACTTCTCTACCTGGGAGTTATCGTGTCTGCCGAACTGGTCGTTGCTATGGTTGACCTACTGGGTGGTATCTGAGGTGGTCCCCGAAAATTGGACAGGTTGTTAAGAGCGGGTTCTGCTCCCTAA
>CAYWAU010000006.1:0-32816 GCA_964456395.1 uncultured Dehalococcoidaceae bacterium | reverse complement strand
AGCGCCGAAAAAGATGTTAATCTGGGAGACATCAAGCTTTATAAGAAAGCGTAGCCCAGCTTGTCATTCCCTCTAAAATCTTGTATGTAAAAAAGGGCATGGAGAGGATTGGCATATTGGTAGTATTTGATACAAATTGCGAAAATAATGTGACAGGAGGAAGACGTCCGATTAATCCCGAGTATTATTATTTCATGCGCAGATATGAAAATGAATAATGGAGGGAAAATGGCAGAGCCAGAGAAAGTCAAGAAAGAAGCCGAAGAAAAGACCTGTATCATTGGCCTCGGGTTTATCTCTCAAGGCGCCGACGGAAATGTTTCCGCAACCGATGTCAGGGACGGTAAAATAGTCAGGATTAGACCACTGCGTTATGACTGGAAATACAAGCCTGAGGAATTCAGACCATGGGAGATTAAGGCACGCGGCAAGACCTTCAAAGTACCGGGGAAGTCACTGATACCTCCTCACAGCATAGCCTACAAAAAGCGCGTTTATTCCTCCAACAGAATCCTTTATCCTCTGAAGAGAGTCGACTTTGACCCCGATGGCGAGAGGAATATCGCGAACCGCGGCAAGAGCCACTACGTCAGAATTTCATGGGATGAAGCGCTGGATATAGTAGTCGGCGAGATAAGAAGGGTAATAGATAAATACGGGCCATACGCCATATTCTCCCAGTCGGATGGGCACGGCGAGAACAAGACGGTGCACGGCCCCCACGGTTGTCACCGGAAGCTTCTGGAGCTTCTGGGCGGTTTCACGTGTCAGGCCAGGAACCCGGACAGCTGGGAAGGGTGGTACTGGGGTTCCAAACACGTCTGGGGAATGGAACCAGTGGGTCAGATGAAGCCCCAGTCTAATCTTGTCCCCGACGTGGCTCAGCATACTGAACTTCTATTGCAGTGGGGAAGTGATGCCGAAACCACCCCCTGGGGATGGGCGGGACAAACGCCAAGCCTGCTTATGTACTGGTTCACCGAGCTGGGCATAAAGCAGATATTCATCTGCCCGGACTTGAATTACTCCGCCGCCATCCATGCCGACAAATGGATACCGATACTTCCCAACACGGACATATGCCTGCAACTTGCCATAGCTTATATCTGGATTAACGATGGAACCTATGATAAAGATTACCTGGCTACGCATACAATTGGCTTTGACAAGGTCAAGGACTACGTTCTGGGAAAAGAAGACGGCATTCCCAAGACACCTAAATGGGCAGCAGAACTATGCGGCGTGCCTTCAAGGATAATCAAGGCGCTGGCGAGAGAATGGGCGTCCAAGACTACGTCCACAGCACATTGTAATGGCGGCGGTTTCATCAGGGGACCTTACGCCACCGAACCCGCCAGGATGGAGATAGTGCTTCTGGGCATGCAAGGACTGGGTAGACCGGGAGTTAATCAAATAAAATTGATTGAACAGGGTCTTTTCGGCGACCAGATGGAGATGGCGGTGCCCAGGTCAATATTCATCCCGGATACGCATGCCGCCTATACCGGTTGGAAATTTGAAAAACCCAAGCAAATTATTCCCAAAGACTACGTTCACGATGCTATCCTCAATCCGCCGGTCAAATGGTACGGCGGTATGATGCTGTTTGAGCCGGATCTTGAATACCAGTTCAAGGAAACCGTATACCCGGCGGAGGGCTGTTCGGAGATACACATGATATGGACCGATTCCCCCTGCTGGATAACCTGCTGGAATGACGGCAACGCTTTTATTGAAGCGCTTAGAAGTCCCAAGATAGAATTCATTTTGGCCCAGCACCCGTGGCTGGAAAACGACACGCTGTTTGCTGATATCATCCTGCCAGCCAATACCAAGTTTGAGGAAGAAGACCTGGGAGTGGACAGCGTCGGCTACCATTACAGAGTCCTTAACTACGAGAGACAATGTATCAAGCCACTGGGAGAATCCAAGAGCGACTACGAGATAACCTGCATGGTGGCCGAAAGGCTGGGCCTGCTGGAAGAGTACACCGATGGCAGGAGTATACCGGACCTGATAAAATTTGGCTTTGACCACTCCGGTGGTGCTGCAGATTATATCAGCTTCGAAAAATGGAAGGAAAATGGGTACTGGATTGCCCCTACTGACCCGGAATGGGAGAAATATCCGGCCGGCATGATAGAATTCTATGAAGACCCGGAGAAGAACCCGTTAACAACCCCGACCGGTAAACTGGAATTCTACTCGGAAAAACTGGCCAAGTATTTCCCTGACGACCAGGAGAGACCTCCGTATCCCAAGTGGGTCCCATACGGCGAATCACACCAGGAAAGCCTGCTGTGCGAAAGAGCTAAAAAGTATCCGTTGCTGGTGGTCTCCAACCACCCGAGGTGGGGGGTACACGCCAATCACGACGATATCACCTGGTTCAGGGAAATCAAGACGTGTAAAATCAGGGGTGCCGACGGCTACCAGTATCATACCATGTGGATAAACCCGGAGGACGCCGCCGCCAGAGGCATAGAAGACGGCGACGTGGTTAAGATATATAACGAGAGGGGCGGCGTTCTCGCCGGCGCTTACGTCACCGAGAGGATAATGCCCGGAGCGATATCCATAGACCACGGTGCCAAGTACGACCCGATAGTTCCCGGCGAACTCGACAGGGGCGGGGCTATCAATACCATAACTCCAGGTAAAGTAACCTCGCCAAATGCTACAGGCATGGCTACAAGTGGCTTCCTGGTTGAGGTGGAGCGGGTCAACCTGGACGAACTGAGAAGGAAATACCCGGAAGCCTTCAGCCGACCCTTCCACCCCAACGCCGGACCGGGTACTGAGTCTTTCATTCTTGGAGGTAAATAATAAATGGGTAAAGTGTTAATCATTGATGTCAGTAAATGCAACGGCTGCTACAACTGCCAAATAGCCTGTAAGGACGAGCATGTGGGTAACGACTGGACGCCTTACGCCAAGCCCCAGCCCGACACCGGGCAGTTCTGGATGAAGGTCACCGACCTGGTCAGGGGGACTGTGCCCAAGGTTAAGGTAGCCTATATGCACGACATTTGCCAGCACTGCGATGACGCCCCCTGTATCCCGGCATGCAAGCAAAGCGCGATATACAAGAGAGACGACGGCATTGTCATCATCAACCCCGAGAAATGTGTGGGCAGCAGGGGCTGCGTCGATGCCTGCCCCTACGGCGCAATCTACTTCAATGATGACCTGAACATTTCCCAGAAATGCACCATGTGCGCCCACCTGCTGGACAAGGGCTGGAAAGAGCCCAGGTGCGTTGATGCCTGCCCGACGGATGCATTGAGATTCGGAGAAGAGAGCGACCTGAAGGAATACATCAGCCAGGCGGAGATACTGCACCCTGAGTACGAAGCAAAGCCCAGGGTATACTATATAGGCATACCCAAGAAATTCATAGCCGGAGCCGTTTATGACCCCGAGGAGGACGAGTGCGCTGAAGGAGCCACGGCTACCCTGACCGACCTGGATGCCGGCAAGAAGCTTACGGTTAAAACCGATAATTTTGGTGATTTCTGGTTTGAGTCCCTGGAGGAAAGCGCCTATTCTCTGGTTATTGAGAAGGAAGGGTATTACCCCCAGAGATTTGATTCTATAAGCGCCGAAAAAGATGTTAATCTGGGAGACATCAAGCTTTATAAGAAAGCGTAGCTCGTGCTTGTCATTCCCTCTAAAATCTTGTATGCCAAAAAGGGCTCAGGAATTGCCATCTGCGGGCATATTATCTGAGTCCTTTTCTCCTGTGCTACTCATAATTCGATAATGAGGTTACCAAAATGACAGAAGAAAAAACACTCATAAAGGGTATCGGGTTTTGCTCCATTGACTCAGACGGACATACCTCAGAAATCGATGTTAAGGATGGCAGAATAATCAGGATTAGGCCATTACACTATGATAAGAAGTACAAGCCTGATGAGTTCAAGCCCTGGAAGATTGAAGCGCGTGGCAAGACCTTTGAACCGACCCTTAAGACGCTGACATCCCCCCTCGCTTTAAGCTACAAAAAGCGTATTTACTCTCCCAACCGGATTCTCTATCCTTTGAAACGAGTAGATTTTGATCCCAAGGGTAATAGAAACACAGAGAACCGGGGGGAAAGCAAATATGTCCGGATATCGTGGGATAAAGCACTGGACATTATTGTGGATGAGATAAAAAGGGTTAGTGACGAATATGGACCATACGCGATATTCGCCCAGGCAGATGGACACGGGGAGACAAAGATGGTGCACTTCCCCCATGGTCAGCAAAAGAAGCTTCTCACACTACTGGGTGGATACACCTTGCAAGCAAGAAATCCGGACAGCTGGGAGGGGTGGAACTGGGGTGCCAAGCACGTATGGGGGATGGAACCGGTGGGTCTGCCACCGCAAACCAACCTTGTTGCCGAAATCGCTGAACATACTGAGCAACTCATCTACTGGGGATGTGACGCCGAAAGTACCCAATTCGGGTGGGCAGGACAGATAGGAACCCGGGTGCGGTACTGGTTTAAAGAGCTGGGTATAGAATCTATATTCATCTGCCCTGACCTGAACTATACTGCCGCAATTCACGCTGACAAATGGATACCGATACTACCCAACACGGACGTCGCGTTACAGCTTGCCGTTGCCTATGTCTGGATTACCGACAACACATACGATAAAGAGTACCTAGCCACGCACACGGTCGGCTTCGACAGGATCAAGAACTATGTTCTAGGTAAGGAAGACGGCATTCCCAAGACACCTGAGTGGGCTTCGGAACTGTGCGGTGTCCCTTCGAGAATTATCAAAGCGCTGGCCAGAGGTTGGGCTGCCAAGGCGACTACCATAGTGCATGGTGTTGGTGGCTCCTACATAAGAGGTCCCTATTCCACTGAACCCGCCAGGCTTGAAATTGCACTGATGGCGATGCAGGGGTTGGGTAAGCCGGGGACTCATATATTTAAAATGACGGAATGGGCCTTTTTTGGCAGCCGCCAGCAATTGTCTTTACCCAAAGCTGTGAAAATCATAACGGCTATGCCCGCTTCCCATGATGCTGACTTTCTAGCAATGGTACCAAAGCAAATTATCCCCAAGGACATGGTGCATGACGCCATTCTTAATCCCCCCATAAGCTGGTATGGCGGCTATTTATTCTTCGAGCCGGTAGAAAAACAGTTTGAGAAACGTACCTACCCCCTTGAGGGCTGTTCCGAAATACACATGATATGGAGCGATTCTCCTTCCTGGATAACGTGCTGGAATGATGGCAACGCTTTTATTGAAGCGCTGAGAAGCCCCAAGATAGAGTTCATTCTCGCCCAGCATCCCTGGATAGAGAATGACTGTCTGTTTGCCGATATCATCTTGCCGGTAAGTACCAAATTTGAGGAAGAAGATATTGCCACGGATGTGAATAACGGCCAATTTAGCCTCATTATTAATGAAGAGAAATGCATTGAACCTGTAGGAGAATCAAAGAGCGACTACGAGATAGCTTGCATGATTGCTGAAAGACTGGGATTACTTGAGAAGTACACAGAGGGCAGGAGTATTAGGGACCTGAAAAAATTTGGTTTTGAGCATTCAGGCTGTGCCGACTTAGTCACCTGGGAAAAATTTGAGGAGAAGGGCTACTATATTCTTCCGACCGACCCGGATTGGAAGAAGGATCCACCTGGTATGAGAGCGTTCTACGAGGACCCCGGGGCTAATCCATTAAATACGCCGTCAGGCAAGCTTGAGTTATATTCTCAGAGGCTGGCCGAGCATTTCCCCGACGATGAGGAAAGACCACCATACCCCAAATGGATACCCTACGGCGAATCACACCAGGAAAGCCTGCTGTGCGACAGAGCCAAGAAGTATTCCCTGCTCATGGTTTCGAACCATCCCAGATGGGCAGTACATTCAGAGCATGAAGATGTAACCTGGCTGAGAGAAATCAAAACATGTAAAGTTAAAGGTCCAGATGGATACCTCTATCATCCCGTCTGGATAAACCCGACGGACGCGGCAAAGAGAGGCATAGAAAACGGAGACGTGGTAAAAATATACAACGAGAGGGGTGCTGTCCTCTGCGGCGCATACGTGACTGAGAGAATAATGCCCGGGGTAATATCTTCAGACCATGGAGCCAGCTACGACCCGATAGTTCCCGGAGAGCTTGACAGAGGTGGAGCGATTAACACCATTTCCCCACGTAAAACAACCTCTAAAAATGCCACAGGAATAGCAACCAGCGGCTTCCTGGTTGAGGTTGAGCGAGTTAATTTAGGCGAGTTGAGGAATAAATACCCCGAGGCATTCAATCGACCTTATGGCCCGGCGGCCGGTCTGAGCATGGAGCGCGTCTTAAACAGAATTATTTCACCCAGATAGCAACTTTCGGTTTCCAGGGTAACATCCTTTGACTGCGGTGCGTACCCTTTACATTTAAAGCTCACGGAGTACTTACCGTCATCAAGGCCGTCAAATTCAAAGTTACCGTAGTTATTGGTCTTGGTTTTTAATGACTTGCCATTGCTGCTCAAGGTTGCCGTCACCCCCTCGGCGCATTCGTCCGTGTCCCCGAATACCACCGCACCGGCTATTAGGTTCTTGTTAATCTTGTGGAGGTCTACGTAGTATACCCTCGGCTTTGTATTATATTCAGGATGGAAGACTTCAGCTTTGGCTGACTTCAGCAGTTTGCATACCTCGCTGTCAGGGTTATCCATGTCACCGAATATCATGGCACCGCTCGGACATACTTGCACACACCGGGGGATTCCCCCCTCCTCAAGCCTGTGGACGCAGAAGGTGCACTTTTGCGGAAGCTTCTTTTCCTCGTTCCAATAGATGACATTGTAGGGGCAGGATGCCACTATCTGCTTCTGCCCGACCGCCTTCTTGGGGTCTATGACCACTATCCCGTCATCCCTTTTATATACCGCACCGTCCTTAGATGCTTTAATGCAGGGCGCATCGTCACACTGCATGCAAGGGAGTGGCATATAGGCGACCTTTATATAAGGGTACTTACCGCGCTCTTTTTTCACAAGGTTCATCCAGAACTGCCCGAGCCTCGGCTGGGCTGCCGTATAGGGGGGATAATCATTATCCCAGTATTCGTCCTTACAGGCAACGAAGCAATTATAGCAGGCAACGCACTTTGAAATATCAATTACAAAACCCCACGTAGCCATCTTTCATTTCCTCCGTTTCTCTATTTCAGGCATTCTATTTATATTTTGCTATTTCAACCAGGCACGAGTTTGGAGCGATACCGCAGGAATTCTTGGATATGAAACGGCCGGGTGTCAGCAAATTAACGGTTCCCCCTCTATCGGCTGATTTACCCGGTTCACCGACCGGTTCGTAGAGGGCACTGCCCTCGTAGGAGTGGACGGTTCCGGGTGCCACGCGCTCCGTAATATAGGCAGCAAATATCACCTCACCTCTATCATTGTAGGCTCGAATCAGGTCACCGTCTTTGATACTCCTCTTCTCAGCATCCACGGAATTTATTCGCATAATCCAGTAGTAATATCCGTCTTCTTTCTTGACCCGGTGGTCTGATATATCATTCATAAAAGTCCCTTTCCCATCATACTGGGTGTGGAAGCTAAACCTGGGATGGGGTGACAGCAGTTGCAGGGGATATTTGGAATATAGCTCCGTGGTATGATGTCCTTCCCAGGAATCAATATGATGGGCAACATGCGGTCTTTCCCAGTCTTCCTCATTGGGGTCGAAGCGCTTGAGGCTCTGTGATTCAAACTCCACTTTGCCGGACTGGGTGAACAGGCCTCCCGGCATGTCGAACAGGGTCTGGGCTATTCCTCCCTGGGGACCCCAGCATGGTGTATCCCGCCATCTATTCTCAGCAAACCACCGTAAGGCTGGCGTTGACTTATAGTCTTCCGGCATAGGAACCACAAAGTAGCCCTTCTTCTCAAATTCCTCCCAGGAAATGTATTTGGGCAGGTCGGTGGCGGCAAACTGTGCTTTAACCCAGTCTAACTCTGTTTTGTCCCCGTCGGTGTAATGCATGTAGAATTCAATGCCAAGGCGTTTAGCCACGGTAGCAAATATATTATAGTCAGACATGGACTCACCGAGAGGCTCGATAGCCTTCTTCTGTAAAACGATTATCCGGCGGTTACAGCCAGTTTGGGTATGCGGTATATAGCCAGAGCAGTTAGCCCACTCGCTGATGTCCCACCTTTCGAAGTTGGAACAGGCGGGCAGTATCAGGTCGGCAAACTTGGTATCATCTTCCAGGTAAATATTCTGGCCAACAATAAACTCCAGCTTGGGGCTCCGGTACATTTCGATCCATCGGTTCGAGCCTGGCATGGAGTTAATTTTTGAGCCGCCGTATCTCCAGAACATCCTTACTTGGGCATAGCCCTCTTCTGGATACCGGTACTTCTTAAATTGGTTCTCCGCGGAGCCGGCGAAGCCCTTACACCGCCACTCCTGGGGTGGGTCCAGAACGCACTCGGGAGCTAAGGGCTCTGCTATGCTCTGTCCGCCAGCATGGTTTATCGTGGACGTTATCGAATGCTGTATCATTCCTCGCATGAGGAACTCGTAGGCAGCGCCGGTATTGTTCGTGTCACCCGATATTCCACCCTCAGCATATCCGGGGAACATAAAATTCGCATTGTGTGGTGCACCCGCTCCCGTTCCCCAGATATTGCTGCCCGGTTTGCCCATCCCCTGCATTGTCGCCAGGTAAACCATCATTCTCGCCCATTCTGTGGCGTAAGCCATCCGGCAGGCGCCACCCCAGCCGCCAAGCCCTCCCGCTGCCAGCATAGTCTTTTTGTTCCCCCATTCCCTGGCTAGGGCTCTAATCTCACGGGCCGGTATCCCTGTTTCTTCCGCCGCCCACTCCGGAGTCTTGGGCTTTCCATCTGTTTTACCTAGAATATAGTCCTGCCACTTGTCAAAGCCGAAGGCATGCGTTTTAATGTACTCTTTATCATAAAGACCTTCGGTCAGCCAGACATGGGCGATGCCACATGCCAAGGCTGTATCTGTGCCCAGTCTGGGCGCAAACCACTTGTCACAGTGGGGAACGGCAGTATAGTTATAGAAGGGGTCAATGAAGACCATTTTGACGCCCAGCTGTTTCAGCCAGAAACGCCAGGGGGTTGACTCCTGCCCATTGTATATGGCGCCGGTAGCTTCCGGGTCTGTAGACCAGAAAACCAGCATTTCACAGTTTTTTAACCCGTCTTCCAGGAGGTCGTACTGTTCCGGACAGCCAAGCCGGTAGCCAAATCCCCAGGCATGCACGGCACCCCAGTACCAGCCTTCCCAGCTGTACGGGCTATGGTTGCAGTAGGTATAGCCCAGAGTGTTTATGAACCGGTACCAGGCGCTCTGCCAGTAGCCAATGTTTCCCCAGTTGTGATGCGCCGAGTTTGCAGCCATAATGGCACCCGGGCCGTAGTTCCGATAGAGGCGGACAATTTCGCCGGCAAGAATATCCAGGGCTTCGTCCCAGCTGATTCGCTCATAGCCGGATATGCCTCTTTTTTCGGTATTTCTTTTTCCTTTGGGGTCAAAGTCCACCCTTTTCATCGGGTAAAGGTTTCGGTTACTACCGTATATTCTTGACCGTTCTGAAAGAGTATAAGGAGAAAGCCTTAACTGCCTATCAGGAGAAAATTTCTTGCCACGGGCCTCAATCGTCCAGTCTCCGCCATCCTCAGGGCTGAGTTCTAGGGGTTCTATTCGTGTTATCTTCCCGTCCTTGACGTGGGCAAAGACAGGCCCGCCGGTAGTACAATTAGTAAAAACCTGCTCGCCTTCCGTATAACTACTCATTGGCTACCTCCTTCTATTTTCTTTATTTAAAAGTATATACGCATGTATGACTAATAATATACACGCTTAATTTAAAAAATCAAGCATCCGCTCCCACTTTCTGGCGAGGCAAAAACTGTGAGATGGAATCTAAACCAATAAATCATGTGATAAAAGTACGCACATATTATATAATAGATGGTGGCCGGAAAAGATATGAATTAGTTTACAGAAAGTAAAAGGAGGATGATTTTATGGCTTATCGTGTAGGGATAGACACCGGCGGGACGTTTACCGATGCCATCTCAGTGGATGACAAGGGGTTTACGCAGACGGCCAAAGCGTCTACCACGCCTAATGACCTGACGATTGGCACTATGAATGCAATAGACAACCTCGCCCGGCGTAACAATCTAGACCGAAAGCAGTTTCTGAATCAGGTCTCAACTATAGTGCACGGCACTACCACGGGAACCAACATTATCCATACTCGGGTAGGACCAAAACTTGGCCTGCTCTGTACCAAGGGGCACCGAGATGTAATTCAGTTCCGGCGAGTTGCCAAAGACAACATGTATGACTGGCGTGTCGATTTTCCAGAGGTTCTGGTGCCGCGCTATCTGCGTGTGGAAATTGAGGAGAGGACCGATGTACAAGGTAACGTAAGAACGCCACTGAATGAAGATAGTGTCCATAAAGCAGTGGCATACCTCAAGAAATTGAAAGTAGAGAGCATAGTGATATCCCTACTCTTTTCGTTCTTGAACCCTTCACACGAGAGAAGGGTTGCCGAGATAGTCAAGCAGGATTATCCTGAGGTTGATGTAACCATATCTTCTGACGTTCTTCCGGTAGTTGGCGAATACGAAAGAACCAGTACCGCTATAATCAGCGCCTTTATTGCCCCGGCTGTCCGTAAATACACGGAACAACTAACCGGCCTTCTGGAGAAGGAAGGCTTCAAGGGACAGTTTCTCTATATCCAGAATAATGGTGGCGTTGAAACCGCGGAAATCGCCATGGAAAAACCAGCCACCCTGGCTATGTCAGGTCCAGCAGCTGGACCTTCAGCAGCAACCACCATCGGCAAGTTGCATGGAGTGGAAAATCTGCTGTCAATAGATATGGGAGGAACCAGCCTGGACCTTGGCATTGTTGACAGAGGCACTTCATTGATTAAAACCGAGAGTTTAATAGAGAATCAAAGGTTCTCCCTGCCTGTTATCGATGTTACCAGTGTGGGGGCTGGCGGGGGCAGCATAGCCTGGTTTGACGTGACCAATACCCTGCGTGTTGGCCCCAGAAGTGCCGGAGCCGACCCTGGCCCAGCCAGTTACGGGATAGGCGGCGACGAGCCCACCGTTACTGACGCTGACGTAATCCTGGGCTACATCTCGCCCGACTATTTTCTGGGTGGTGAGATGAAGCTCAATAAAGACCTGGCGGAGAAAGTGATAAAAGAGAAGGTTGCCGATAGGCTCGGCGTGAGTGTTCCTGAGGCAGCCGCCGCGATATATAAAGTCATCAATTCGGTTATGGCAAACACGGTATCATATACTATTACCCGCCGCGGTCTGGACCCGAGGGACTTCTATATATGTGCCGGCGGTGCCGCTGGGCCAGTCCATGCTGTACAGATGGCCAATGAGCTGTGCATTGATAGAGTGTTTATTCCGAAGTATGCTCCCATATACTGTGCCTTCGGTATGCTGAGTGTGGACCTCAAGCATGACTACTCACGCTTCTACAGCACACCAGTGGCAGCTCTTGACCTTGACCGCGTCAAGCAGCTGTATGCCGAGATGCAGGGTGAAGGTCTCTCCGTGTTAGCCAAAGAGCAAATACCGGAAAAACAGCGGGTTCTGGTGAGGACGATGACGGTGAAGTATTTCGGGCAGTATCGCGGTATTGACGTTGATTGGCCCAACAGTGATATCACCAAAGAAGCCATTGACCAAGGTTTAGCCGCTTTCCATCAGAAACACAGGGACCTTTACGGTTATTCCGATGAAAAATATCCTCTTGAGATTATGGGCTTCGGACTGACCGCCATTGGTAAACTGCCGCCGATAACGCTTCAGAAGATAGCCAAGGGAGACAAAGACCCGGCGCCGGCGCTAAAAGGTACCAGAAAAACCTATTTTGAGGAAAGCAACGGATATACGGAAACCAGAATTTACGACGGTGACAAACTGCTGGCGGACAATCTTCTGGAAGGTCCATGCGTCGTCGAGGAGAGGATGACCAATTTGGTTATCCCGCCGGGATACAAAATGGTTGTTGACGAGTACGGCAACTACGTCACCGTAGTTTAAAAATAACAAGAAAGGATGCAGGAGGTAAAAGGAGATGGCTCAACAGAAATATCAGGTTGATGAAGTTACGGTTTCAGTGGTTTGGAATAAATTGATGAATATAACTCGTGAGGTAGGGGAAAGAGTGGTGCATGGTGCTCAGAGTTACGTTATGGCCAACGCCCGTGACCTCGGACCGGTTCTACTCGACAAAAACGGGCACATCGTCTGCCAAGTAGAATATTTACCCTGTCACTGCCTGGTAGCGGAAATTCCCACCAAGGCTATACTGGACAAATTCGGCGTCTTGGACGAAGGTGACATGGTCCTGGGCAATGATGGCCACATTCTGCAAAGCGGCCACCTGCCCGACTGGACATTCCTGGTGCCTGTCTACTATAAGGGTGAACTGGTATTCTATTATCATTTCAGAGGTCACATGGCAGATAGCGGTGGAGCCTACTCGGGCAGTTATTTCCCTCAGGCATACGACTGCATCTCGGAGGGGCTAAATATACCACCCATAAAGATGATTGAAAAAGGTAAAATTGACGAGAAGGCTAAAGAAATTATCTTTGATAATATTCGCACCTCGGCCGCAGTCTGGACTGACTGCATGGTTATCTACGGCTCAATACAAAGGGCTCAGGAAGATATTCACGCCCTGATTGAAAAATATGGACTGGATACGGTAAAAGCCTGTTGCGATGAGATGATGGTGAGGGGTGAGCAGGCAATGCGCCATGAAATCAGCCAGATTCCAGACGGCGAATATACCGGTGAATGCGCCGTGGACTCGGATGGGACTATCATGGACCGCCCGGTATGGGTCAGGGTCAAGCTGATTGTCAAGGGAGATGAAATGACCTTCGACTTCTCAGACTCCATGGACCAGGTCGACTTTGTCAACAGCCCACTGGGCAATACTTACTGCTTTACCTACTTCCCCATCTTTTATGCCACCGACTCGGATTTGCCCCATAATCACGGTGCGCTGGTACCGATTCATATTATAGCTCCAGCGGGAAAGATAGTTAATCCAACTCGCCCCGCCACGTATGGCGCCTGTGGGTGCAGTACCGCCACCGAAATAACCGATGCGGTCACTCAGGCTCTCGCTAAAGCCACTGAACGAGCCCAGGGCGTTTCCTCGAGACACTACTCCGTGGACGTTACCGGCAGGGTGCCGATAACAGACCCCAGAACCGGGCAAGATATAGAATTCTTTGCGGCGCCTTTCTTAGAGGAAGGCGGTAGTGGCGCTGTTAAGGGCCATGACGGATGGGACGGGGTGTGCGGCACCGTTCTGACCGGCGTGGTACTAAGAGGCTCCGTGGAAATATGCGAGTTGCTTATGCCCTTCTTCTGGGAATGGCTCAATCTGGTGAAGGATAAGGAAGGACCAGGTGAGTTTATTGGCGCCAGAGGTTCTACTGCATCCCGGTGGTGCACAGCTATGGAGGGGGCCAGAACCATACTCATGGCAGGTGACGCCAGCGGCACATTCTTCCCACCAGCAGGTGCGGGAGGTGCCCCTTATGCTCCAACCGGCGATTTATACCTTAAGAGGGAAGGGAAGACAGAAAAGGAGTTCTTCCCCACCATGTCAATGGCGGACATGTTCCCGGGAGATATCTTGTACACGGAATGCATGGGTGCTGGTGGATGGGGTAACCCGCTCCACCGAGACCCGGAAAAGATAAAGCAGGATGTGAGAGATGAGTTAATCTCAGTCGAGAGAGCAAAAAATGTATATGGGGTGGTAATAGACCCCAAGTCTTTGACCGATAATCCGGAAGATGTTGCCGTTGATTATAAGGCTACCGAAGAACTGAGAAAGAAATTGATTAATGACCCCCGCTATCGCCATCCTGACCTGGTAAGAGATGACGTCCGCGCCGGTGAAATATCGATTCAAGAGGCAAGGGACAAGTATGCAGTGGCCATAAAAGAAGATGATGGGCGATGGGTCATAGACTACAAAGAGACCGAGAAAATAAGGCCACATTAAACATAATAGCCAGGATTCCCTTACGAAAGACCAACGTTCTTCACTAAACAGCGGAGGTAGCTTGAGATGGCTGCTTGCATGGAAGGGGTTAAAATTATCGAATTAGGGCACGTCGTGGCTGTGCCCAGCGCGGCATCTATTCTGGCAGACTGGGGCGCCGATGTTGTCAAGGTAGAAGCGCCCGGCGGCGGCGACCAGGCCCGCGGCATGACACACCTTGAAGGCGGCAAGGTCACCAACGGCATCCACTATGTGTTTGAGGCAATGAACCGCAATAAGAGAGGCATCGTCCTCAACCTTAAAAACGAACGGGGCCGAGAAATCATGTATGCGCTGGTCAAGCAGGCGGATGTCTTCATGTCCAACTTCCAGACAAACGCACTGGTCAAATTTGGTATGGACTATGAAAGCCTTAGCCGGTTGAACCCTCGCCTTATCTATGCTACTGTCAGTGGCTACGGAGACAAGGGGACTAAAAAAGACAAGCCGGGCTATGATTATGCCGCCTTCTGGGCTTACTCCGGTATCATGGACAAGGTAAGTGACCCCGCCGGCGTGCCGCGCCGGCAACGCCCGGGTTTCGGCGACAGCATTACCTCAATGTGCGTCGTCAGCGGCATTTCGGCGGCTCTTTTCGCGCGCGAAAGAACCGGCCAGGGACAAAAACTATCCTTCTCTCTATATAATACGGCAATGTGGGTTTTGCAGAATGATATTCAGGTTGCCCTTCTCACGGGAGAGGAGCTTCCCCACGGAAACATTACCAAGACGAGAAATCCGCTGTGGAACGCCTATCAAACCAGAGATGGACACTGGCTGGAACTCTGTATGCTGCAGTCTGACCTTTTCTGGTCGCGGTTTTGCCATGTCACCGGCCTGACGCAGATGGAGCATGATACGAGGTTTGCATCACACCAGAAAAGAGAGGAGAACTGTGAAGCTTTGATACCTATCATAAGCGAGGCATTCTCTCGCAAGACAGTAGTTGAATGGGAAGAGATACTGGAAGCAAACGACCTGTTCTACGCCCGGGTTCAGAGGGTCAAAGAAGTGGTTAATGACCCCCAAGCAATAGAGAATGATTTCTTCATGGACTTTGACCATCCCACCGTGGGGCATATCAAGCTGGTGGCGAGTCCGGTCCTCTTCAACGGCGAGCGCCCTCCGATACGGTTAATGGCACCCGAGCTGGGGCAACACACGGAGGAGGTTCTCCTCGACCTAGGCTACAGCTGGGATGATATCGCCTCACTGAGAGACGAAGGCGCTATTTGAATTGAGAAAGGACTGCCCTCGGCTCGATGAATAGTTTCTTCACTCCAGGCTGATTCAACCAATCGCGTATTACCTTCGCTGTAAATTCAGGACCGCTATCCGACCTGATATGCTCCGGTATCCCCCTGGAGGGGAATCTGGCTCCCCTTGAATTTGCATCAGCGCTGGGGAGTGTTGTATGATTATCCAAAACAATATTATCATAGGCCCCAAAAAATAGGGGCATCTCCACCTAGCCTTTGACTAACATTACTTATAAAGCAGGAGGTAGGAATGTTTACTAATGAGAAGGGTGAACAGGTTCTCACCGGAATTACTAATGGTGGTCCGGTCTTTGTTTACGTTAAAGATGGGAAAATTCTTCGTATGGAACCCTTGCAACTCAGCGATGATGATGCTAAATCCTGGACTATTGACGCAAGGGGGAAAAAGTTTTCTCCGCCGAGGACAGCCAGGGTCTCCCCCTACGTTCTGGCTGATAGGTCCAGGACATATGGTACTAACAGGAATCTTTACCCCATGAAAAGGGTAGACTGGGACCCCGACGGGGAGCGGAACCCTCAAAATAGAGGTATATCCGGCTATGAGCGGATAAGCTGGGATGAAGCCCTGGATATTGTCGCTAAGGAGATAACACGCAACTACCGACTCTACGGTCCGGGAGCCATTTTAGCCAAAGCTCCGGCGCACCATAACATGGGGTTGATAGGTTACCGGCTCAGCAGCTACATCAGGTTCCTGGACCTCCTCCCCGGCTACACCTATGTCGACCACAATCCAGATAGCTGGGAAGGGTGGTACTGGGGGGCAATGCATACCTGGGGCTACGCCTGGAGGCTCGGTTGCCCCGAGCAGTACGACCTTCTGGAAGATGCCTTAAAAAACACTGAGATGATTGTCCAGTGGTCAAGCGACCCCGATGCTACCTCCGGGATATACAACGGTCAGGAGACGGTTCCCTGGCGTTTCTGGCTGAAAGACCTGGGCATCAAACAGGTCTTCATTGATGCCTTCTATAACTATACGGCGGCTACCCACTGCGACAAATGGCTGGCGCCCAGGCCCGGCACCGATACGGCTGTGGCCTGCGCCATCGCCTACGTCTGGCTCACCGAAGGCACGTATGACAAGGAGTATATTGCGAAGCATGCCTACGGTTTTGACAAGTGGGTAGACTATGTGTTGGGCAAAGACCCTGGCCTGGACAGTTTCCCCAAGACCCCGGAGTGGGCCGAGAAAGAGTCGGGAGTACCTGCCCGGGAAATTAGAGCCTTGGCCAGGGAGTGGGCGAGCAAGAAGACCATGCTGACGGGTGGGGGGTTGGGTGGCTGGGGAGGCGCCTGTCGCATGGCTTACGCCACGGAATGGGCGAGGATGATGGTCTACCTGGCGGCCATGCAGGGCCTGGGCAAGCCGGGCAGCAATATCTGGGGGACCACCCAGGGCGCACCATATAATGCCAAATTCATCTTTCCGGGATATGCTGAGGGGGGTATATCAGGAGATACATTAAACACCGGAGCCGGCTTCCGGTTTATCTCTCGGGGATTGATGGAACATCCGGTACAGTCCACGGTAAACACCCCAGCCGGCCAGCACGTACCCAGACTTCAGGCCCCCGAATGTGTTATGAACCCGCCGCAGGAGTGGGTAGGAAAAGGTTTCGGTGCTCCCCGCCCGGAAAGTCAGTTTAAAAAATATAAGTTCCCCGAAGACGGTTATACCGGTGTAAAAATGATGTGGTGCTACGCCAGTTCCAAAATTGCTACCATGCCCGACGCTCACCGCTGGATTAGAATGTACCGCTCCGATAAGCTGGAAACAATAATTGGTCAGGCAATTTACCTTGAGGGGGATACCAAATTTTCGGATATAATCCTGCCCGCATGCTCTAACTTTGAAAGGACGGACATCCACGAGTGGGCTGTGTGCTCCGGCTTTATACCCGATACATCCTACGGATGCAACCACAGGATAGTAGTGTACGGGCAGAAATGCATTGAAACGCTGGGAGAGTCCAAGGCTGATTATGATATCTTTGCCGCCATTGCCAAGAGGATGGGTATGGAAATGTACATGAAGTTCACTGAGGGAGGCAAGACCTTGCTGGACTGGGTAAAAAGGATGTTTGAGGTTACCGACATATCCAAGTATATAACCTGGGAAGAGTTTGAGAAGAAAGGGTATTTCGTGGTTCCCATGCCGGAGGACTATAAGCCAACGCCGGCCCTCAGGTGGTTTGCGGAAAACAGGCACCGGGATACGCCGGACTGGGGTCCTGTGGGCGGAGAGATAGAGAGCTTCCCCGACCAGCCAACCGGTCTGGCCACGCAATCGGGCAAAATAGAGTATGAAGCGCAGAGCCTCAAGCGTTTTGACCCCGGTGACTGGGAGAGACCACCGGTGGCACATCACATTGATTCCTGGGAAGGACATCATACCAGGGAGCTTTTCAATAAATATCAACTTCAGTTACTTTCACCCCATCCCAGGTACAGCTTCCACACCATGTATGACGGCAAGGGTACCTTTATGAATGAGGTGCCGGAACACAGGATTAAGAAAGACGGCTACTACTACTGGATTATCAGAATAAACCCGCTGGATGCTGAGAAGAGAGGTATCAAGGACGGCGACCTGGTAAAGGCTTATAATGACAGGGGTGAGGTTATACTGGCGGCCATGGTTACGGAGCGTATGCGCCCCGGAACAGTCCACTCCTACGAGTCCAGCGCTGAATACGACCCGATTGGCGTGCCTGGCGAATCAGCGGATAGGGGAGGAACCATTAACCTGCTGACACCCTCCCGCCTCGTGTCCAAGTATGCCCGCGGGATGGCGCCGAACTCATGCCTGATAGAAATTGAAAAATACACCGCATAGAGAACAAGAAATAGAAAAACGGAGGACGCAAAAAATGGCTAAGTGGGGTATGGTAATTGATGTATCAAAATGCGTTGCCTGCTATACCTGTTTCATCGCCTGTAAAGATGAATACTGGGATAACGATTATCCTCCCTATACGGCAGCTCAGCCGAGGCACGGGCAATTCTGGATGAACCTTGTGAAAAAGGAGCGCGGCAAGTATCCGTGGGTGAGGGTCGCTCACCTGCCGCTTCCCTGTATGCAGTGTGACGATGCGCCCTGTATTAAAGCGGCTAAAGATGGGGCAGTATACAAGAGGGATGATGGGATAGTGGTCATAGACCCTAAGAAGGCTATCGGCCAGAAACAAATAGTGGACTCCTGCCCTTGGGGCGTAATATATTGGAATGAGGAAAAGAAATTACCCCAGAAGTGCACTTTCTGCGCCCACAGACTTGAAGAAGGAAAAACCCCCCGCTGCGTGCAGTCATGTCCCAGTGAGGCGATAAAGTTCGGCGACCTGGATGACCCCAAGAGTGATGTATCCCAACTGCTTAAATCCGGCAAAGCCGAAGAATTTCATCCCGAATACAATGCCAAGCCCAGAGTATACTACCTTGACCTGCACAAGATAACCAAGAACTTCATCGCCGGTGCCGTGGTATTCGAGGATACGAACGAATGTGCCGAAGATGTGGCTGTAACCTTAAGAGACTCCGGCGGTAATACATCATTGACTAAGACCAACAATTATGGTAATTTTGAGTTTGACGGCCTGGACGCCGGGGAATACTCGGTGAGCTTTGATTATAAAGGATATACACCTAAGTCCAGGGATGTTACCTTGGAAACGGCAAGCTATCTGGGAGATATTATATTAATCAAGGCTTAATGAATCTCGCTTTTCTACCAGCTTTATCAGGTGATGGGTGATATTAGGCAACCTCTAATAGCTGATGTGTTTTTGGAAATTCGTGGAAAGGAGGAAAAATAATAGAAAAAAATTTTTAGAGAAAATATTTTAAAAAAGGAGAAGTAAGTGAAAAAATTTATTATTCCATTGATGGTTATCCTGATTGCTGTTTTGATTTTCGGCGGTTGTGCCAAACCCGCTCCAGCACCCGCTCCAGCACCCGCACCCGCTCCGGCACCAGCACCAGCACCCGCTCCGGCACCGGCACCGGAGGCTAAACCGATACTGCTCAAGGTAGCCGAGTTCCCGCCAGACAAAGCCACGCAAACCAAGACCGTCCAGTGGTGGGGCGATGAGCTGATGAAGCGTTCTGGAGGGAAAGTAGAGTGTGAGTATTACTTCGGAGGTAGCTTAGCACAACATACAGAACTCTTTGACGCAGTACGCACCAAAATGGCTGACGCCGCACCATTATATGCCTGTTTCCATGTCGCACAGTTCCCCATTTTCCAGGTACACCGCATGCCAGCGGCGCCTACCGAGAGTACCGAAGCTGCCTGGTGGGCGTTCCTGCAACTGGGATATAGCGACTGGGGCAAGGCAGAGTTAGCCAAGAACAACCTGTATCCGGTTGGCGTGACGGGCCATAGTGGCGATTACATCTACAGTGTTAAGCAGGTAAAGGGTGTTGCTGATTTGAAGAACATGAGAGTAGCCACATCCGGTCCATACGGCGATGCATTCAAGACATGGGGTTGTGAACCTATGGAGATGGCTTCTCCCGAGATATATGAAGCTATGAAACGAGGACTGGTTGATGCCTGTAATAAACCTCTATTCCAGGGAATTACTCTCGGCATGCACGAAGTTGCTCCTTACATATCATTCCCCAAGATAGGGTTCACTGTTCTCATACACGTCATAAATCTGGACACATGGAACAGCCTGCCTCCTGACATTCAGAACCTGATAGATGAAATAGCTGCTGAAATGCCCAAGGTCGGTGCTGAAATGTACACAGCAGACGATGAGATGTGGCTGAGTAAAATGAAAGAAGAAGGTATGACTTTCACTACCTGGTCTGATGAAGAAGCGGCGAAGGCTCGTGAAATGGTATTACCACTCTGGGATAAGTGGGCTGAAGACATGACCGCAAACGGGCTTCCGGGAACTGAAATAAAGAACCAATACCTTGATTGGATTAAAACCGGACCATAATAAGTGTTCGGAGCTTGGATAAATAGACACTCCTTAAAAAAAGCTCTGTGACATGGTGGGGGGTATTTGGCGAGGAGTCATAATACCCCCCACCCCCCTACTTCTCAAAAATTGTATTATGTCCTTTTTGTGAGGGGCAATAATCTATCTATTACGTAGTTTATTCTGCCGTGTCTGCTCTTTCCAGGTCTATGATATTATGATATAGAGTAGGAATGTATTTGTATTGATTTTTAAGGTTAATATTTAATACTGGTGAGTGTGATTATGAAATGGAGGTAAGATAGTGCCCGATATCACGAGGTTATTTAAAGGTCCTGATAATGAGTTCGAGGTCGAGGTTGTATTTGCACAACTCGGCGAGAAGTCTCCCAAAGAGAGCCACGCCTTCCATGAAATCATTCTTATATTGGAAGGCTCCATTAATCTTGAGCGAAGTGATGAAGAGCAAAGCGGTATATTTAAGCCTCTTGAGTTAATCGAGTTACCTGCTGGTGTCGACCATATAATTACAATACGGGAAACACCAACCAAGCTGCTGGTAATCCATCCGGAACGCAGTTAGGTTCTAAGTCAGCCCGCTCAACCTCTGACCTTCCCGCCTTACTTATTCCTTTCTCATTTCAACAGCATAAATTATTTCATGAAATGTCTATGTCATCATGGTTGCCGGCAAGAATGTGGCGATTTGGGGAAAGGCAGTCATAATAGCCAGCGCGACCAGTTCCACTCCAAAGAAGGGCCACACTCCAGAAAATACCTCGCCAAGGGTACAATTCGGGACCGTCCCCCTCATAACGAAACAAACCAGTCCTACCGGTGGTGTAACCTGCCCCAGGTTTGTCAAAACGGCGAAGAAAACGCCGAACCATACCGGGTCAAAGTCCAGGGC
Source organism: uncultured Dehalococcoidaceae bacterium (assembly GCA_964456395.1). Taxonomy (GTDB): domain Bacteria; phylum Chloroflexota; class Dehalococcoidia; order Dehalococcoidales; family RBG-16-60-22; genus CAYWAU01. The sequence goes on along the minus strand of CAYWAU010000006.1, from coordinate 11,575 downwards.
AACCATTACCGGGAAAATTATAGGAACGGTGATAACTGTTATAGACCCCTGGTCCAAGAACATCCCAAGTACAAGATATACAAAAGTTACAATAACCAGAACCACTAATCGGTGCATTTGTGAGCCTTCAACAAGTGACATAAGCTGCAGAGGAATACCAGTAATTATTAGGAATCTGCTGAAGATAATGCCACCCACGAAGATGAACATAATCATAGCTGTGGTTCGTCCGGTATCAAAAAGCGATTCGGTGAAGTTGCTCTTGTTAAGTTTTCTGGTAGCCAGGACTATCAGAAAGGCACCGAAGGCGCCTACTGCCGCAGCTTCAGACGGCGTGGTAAGTCCAAGATAAAGCGACCCTATTACAAAAAGGATGAGAATGACTATTCCGGTTACGCCCTTGAGGGATATAAGTCTCTCCTTCCAGCTAACACCACTAACAGTAGGCGCCATCTGGGGGTTTCTCACAACCCTTAATATGATAAAAATCATAAGAAGGATGGCAATCATAACTCCGGGGAGAATCCCAGCAATTAGAAGTTTGGCGATAGATACATCGGTAAGGATACCATACATTACCAATCCTACACTGGGTGGAATTATCCCGGCCAGAGTTCCTCCAATAGCCACAGTGCCAAGAGCCAGCTTTCGCTGGTAGCCATATCTCTCCATTTCCGGGATTGCTATCTTGCTCATAGCTGCGGCCGAAGCCATGGCTGCCCCGGTGGCAGCGGCAAACCCCGCCGCCGCCGCTACAGTGGCTACTCCCAACCCGCCAGGAACACGCCCCAGCCAGTTACGGGCTGCCCGGAAAAGGTCAGTGGTTATCCCGCTAAAGAAGGCAAAATTACCCATCAATATAAAAAGAGGAATAACAATAAATATCCAGCCACTTAGTGTCCGGTAGGGGAGATTATAAAGAACACCGAAGGCTGTTTCGGAACCGGAATAAACTAAAAATCCCAGGAAACCGGCTATTCCCATCGCAAAGGCAACTGGCATTCCAATCACCAGAAAAATGATTAGGATAACGATGCTGCCTATTCCTGCTAATGTCGGGTCCATTTACCCTTCCTGTTTTTCCGACTTGCTTAGCTAATATAGTATATTAATTAAACGGGTGCTTGAACGCACCCTGAAACCTTACTTAGCAGACGGTGCATTTACTTCCCCTTTAGCCAGGGATTTAACTATCCTTTGCCCGACGTCCATCAAGATTTGGAGGCAGAAAAGGGATAGCCCGATAGCAAATATTAATTTAGCCGGGTAGTTGGGCACATAAGGAGGAGAGCTGGAAGCATCCTTTACATCCAGTGCAACTAGACCCATGTTCCATCCCTGCCAAGCCAGTAGCACAGTGAAACCCAGTACCAGTACCAGGGAAATAATATAAAGCGCTCTCTGTAGTCCACTGGGTAAACGGTCAACTACGAATTCAATATTGACGTGCCCCCGCCTGGCTTGAGTGTAAGCCAGCAGCATGGCAACAGTCACTACCATAAGTGACTGAGTCATTTCAAGAGTGCCCGGTATCGACTTGACCAGAAATCGGCTAACAACATTAGCCGTAACCAGGAGCATTATTAAAACACAGGCGCTTACTCCTACCCAGCCTGCCGCTCTGCTGATTACCTCGGTTGTGCGCACTAGCTTTGGCATAACCTTCATTAAGAGTCTCCCTGACATCCAAATGCGCACATTTACTTAGGCAACCCTTCTTTGAGATGCTCGGAGCACTTGCTTGTCACTTTATATTTCCGCATCCTGTCGCTAAACAGTTTAATTTATCTGTACCTGCGAAGTCCAGCCGGTTACTGTCCCTTGCCTGTCTCTTTAGAGGCCGAATATACCTTCAACCTCTATCATCTGTCCCTCATTAGCCAGACAGGCTACCCCGATGAGAGATTCACACGGTGTGGGGAAAGAGGTGAGATATTCTTGGCATGCATTGGAACCGAGATAGGCTTTCATGGCATCGGCAGTGACATACGTCGTCAGTTTAATAACATCATTAAAGGTTGCTCCCGCTGCTTCCACTGTAACTTTCAGGTTATGCAGAATCTGTCGTGTTTGTCCTTCGATGTCTCCCTTGCATACAATATTTCCATCAATATCGTTGGGAACTACGCCAGAAATGAAAATGAGGCTTCCTACTTTCTTAACTATACACCCCGGAGAGTACGGCGCGTATGCCTTGGCTAATGTAGGGGTTTTAATCGTTTCTCTCTCCACTTTACCTCCCCTTTCTAAAATAGATACATCATGGTAGATTCTACTACCCAATCATAGAATCGTCAATGTCGGCTTCATTCCGGCCGGATGGAAGCCCTATTAATCCTAACGCGGTAACGCTGGCTTTTCGGCGGATTATCAAGAGGGCTGGCCTGAAAGACATCAGAATCCACGATTTGAGGCATACCCATGCTACTCTGATGTTGAAGGCAGGGATTCATCCAAAGGTCGTCTCAGAGCGTCTAGGGCATGCCAATATTGGTATTACGTTAGACATTTACAGCCACGTTTTACCAGGACTACAAGAGGAGGCGGCGGAAAAGTTTGACAGGATATTTGATATAGATGATAACGAAAACTCAGACCCTAATGTTAGCAAAATGTTAGCAAAATGATGTTTGTTTAGATAGTTAATTTGCGTTTATTATCATTTCAAGTATTCACACCCTGTAAACAATAGACGTAATAATGCAATTTGGTGGTTAGTTATAGCAAGGCGAAAGAGACCATATATATGTTAAGTGGAATATAGTATATTCAGTTCGACAATAGCTTTATCGCTTGAGTCGGAGGCTCCACGTACTTCGCTGGGACGAGCTGTCTTTATCTTAAACTGATTCGAAGAGGGAGCCTTATCCCATAGGTCAATCCGTTCAGGTCCAGATGGTAAGAGCAACACGGACTGTATTGGAGGATTCACCAAATCTTCTTCCGTATCTTCCACGATCTCAAGAAAGTCCATAGAAATATTTTTGGAGATTTCCATCGCGTCACTAATCGCTTGCTTTTTTCGATCGATGCCGTTAGTAAAAATTTCATCAGGTAGACACATAAAATGCTCTAGGCGAAATAGGCCTCTGCCTGGGAATGTATCTATTTTTTCCTGGAGCTTCGGCCCCAAATATTCGCAGCCTATAACAGCGTAACTTTTTTTAACATCTTGTGATAGTTCTGATATTTTGTAACTTTTTTTATTAACATCTGGCTGAGAATAAAAGAGCTTTGAGTCCCCTTTTGTCGAGATTGCTCCAAGAAGGCAATGTGGTGTTTGGTCATCCCAAGTGGTAATTGTTGAATCAAATGAAGATTTGAGAAATATTCCAAGGTCTTTAAAACTACCAGATGACGATAAAGTAAGACATTTTTGAAATTTTTTAAGGGCGCGATCTGCATCAAGCACCGTACCAGCAATAACAGCAAAAATGTTTTTAGCCAGCGCATATAACTTCTTGCCTTTATCATAGTATTCCCTATCGCCGAATTTTGTATCCCAGGAATATCGTGAATCCGAGAGTAATAGAATTGGAGAAACCCCTTGAGCTTTAGGGTGTTCAAATTTAAACCCAGCAGCAAGAGTCATATCTACACCTTCTGTCTATTGAATTGATTTATTGCCGTAACTCTGGGATTAAAGCTAAGCCAGGGTGATTGCGAAACAAACATTTTCGCCAATATTCATTAGCAAAATTGTAAGAGATGACCCGAAATAAAGTCAGCCCTCTTATGGGAGCCATCTGATGTTAGCGCGTATAGGTCATTGTGTGAGCCGGCATACACGGTGCCGCCTTTTCCTATCACGGGAGTGAAAGTGGTCATAAACTTTGCGGCATACCGCCATTCAATATGAGGATATGACGGTCCCTCGTACGGGCTCCTGCCGGTGTGCTGAAGGTCATGATGGAACATGGGCCAAGCCGTTTCGGCTAAGGGGAGGCCTGTTACTATTGGAATATTTATTGCTAGAGTACTAAATATAGAATCCATGGAAGCACCTTTATTACCAGCACGGTCAGTTGCTGCGATTCTGAAGCGGTACTCAGTAGCCGGTGCGAGGTCGGTCAGGTCGACACTGTGGCTGACAGCAGCACTCGATTCCTCCCAGCTCAAATTGTAGTTTGAGGTACGGCCGTATTCCACCGTGGTTTTGGCAGGTTCATTGGTGACCCATGAAATTGTGGCACTCGTTTCAGTAATGTTTGATACCAAAATCCGGGAAATTTCAGGTGATGTTGTATCTTCGGATGGAGTCTTTTCTTCAGGTGATGTCTTTTCTTCAGGTGATGTCTTTTCTTCAGATGGAGTCGTTTCTTCAGGTGATGTTGTATCTAGGGGTGTGCAACTCATACCCACCATAACAAGAACCAGTACACCAGTGATAATTAAGCATAACTTCTTCATCTTGACTCCTTGACTGAGCCCTTTAAATCGCCTTTTGCCGCGATTTTTCTACGTTTGGCTTAAAAATCCCATTTCTACTTTTCAAAGATATTGACTCGATTTACTATTTCTGTCGAAAATGGCTCTATAGATTTCTTTTCCGAAGATAAATACAGAGACTCAATATTCACAAAAACCTTATCTTCTCTGAAAATAGATATGTCATATCCCATGCTTATGCCTGAGGTACTAAAATATCCTTCTCCAAATACAGCTGCATCACCTATGTCTGGATGTGTAATTTCCATATCTAATGCACTGAGGTCAAGATTTTCCTCACCAAGTCCTTGTGTTATATTTGTTCGAATTATAGATTTTACCTGCTCATCATCTTTGAATATGGCATCAGCCATAGACCGCGCCAAAACGTCCTTGATAATCGCCATGTAACATGCGATAAGCTGAAAAGGTTCTTCTTGGATAAATACCACAACTTCACTGAAGTCGGGGCCAAGTCCCAAATCTTCATTTGACATTCCCATAGCAACGGCATCTTGCTTCTTAAAACTTGATGGGAGTAGCGTTGATAAATCTAACAGTGTAGGGGCATCGTCCAAAGTCAGTTCTTTGGCAGTAATGGGGGTGGGTGCTGGTGTTGGTGTGGGACTCGTAGCCGGTTCTTCTGGCGCAGGAGGCAGGACAGTCACCGGAGTAGGTGCAGGCAACGGTGCCGGTGGCTTGACTTCCGGCGCGGGAAGTGGGGCAGGCAATGGAGGAGGCTCAGGTGACGGTGCCGGTGGCTGGACTTCTGGCACAGGAGGCGGGGCAGTCAAAGGAGGAGGTTCTTCAGTCCGACCAAGCAAAAACACGACCACGACAATCACAACTATGATGGCTGATGCTATCAGGACTGGTCTGAGCCACTTTGGTCGCCTCCTGACCTCTTCAGCAGTTCTGGCAGGTGGTACCTCATCAGATATAGCTTCTGGCTCGGTCTTTCCGCTTGGCACCGGTATCTCCCGGCCTGTCTCCAATATACCACGCCCTCGAAGTTGGTCCAGTTCTCTACGTATCTGCGCAGTGTGTGCAGCCTCAGTTTTCAAACTTGGAAGAATCCCCAGGACTTTAAGCCCACCGATGATGCGAGGAAGAATGCCCGCGACTCCCTCCGGTGGAATGCCTATTGAGGAGGCAGCGCCTATAGCTTCTCGCCACTCCGGCTGACGATTTTGAAACTCAATGTGCGTGATGCCTCGCAATACCGGTACGAACTGGCCTCCACTTTCATGGGCCCGGACAATTTCTTTCGTGACCTGTTGAGAGCCGACCGAGTGCGGGGAAATTATCACAACAACTGCCTTGGTTTGCTCAACCGCCTGCCCCGTTTGTATCAGGTAGGATGGCCCCGGAATGCTATCAATCTCATAACACCACGTCGTGTAACCTGCTTCTTCCAGACCAAGTGCAATTTCCAAAGCGACATCAGCATCTTCTTCCACATGGGCAATAAAAATATCACTCATGGTTCTCCCCTTTCGCCTTCCAGAATACGACTATCTAACAGTCACTGGAATTCGCCAATACCTCTTTGTCGATAAGATTGTCGGCGGGTCTCCAGGCCGACACCAGCCAATTAAACTACCTCGCTCCTAACTCTCAATCACCACGCCTACTGTAAAAGTCTGCTAAAGTCGCCTAATTCCCCCAATCCCGTGAGGCCGGCTTTAGCTTTACTCAATGTTAGCGTTACTGTTAATAGCTGTCAATGCTGCCTCGGTATACCTGCGTGCCGTTAAGAGATGGGCCGGGAAAAACATAATATCGGCTCAGGTCGGCACTTCCGGCATGTGAAAACGGACCACCACACGCCAGTCCTCGTTCTCATGCAGCATAGTTTCTTCAGTTTCTCTCAGTAATCTAAGTAGGTTATCACGATCCTGAACCAGCATCATTTCACCCTTAAGCTCTTTCAGATGACGCAACATCTCAGTTGAACGCATTGAGTTTCGTAAATAGTCTCTATGCGTTCGGATGGCGGTTATGCTTGCGGCTATGGCAGGGAACACAATAGCCATGAAAGCAAGAATACTCCCAAGCAAATGGGAGCCAATATCCATGATGTGAAGCAGCACGGCACAGATGGTAAGCCCAAACATGACATAGCTGGCGCGTCCCATACGAATGTGTCGTTGATAGTGGCGTTTACTGGTGCCATCGTGATAGCGGATCTGGTCTTCAAGCCACGCCTCACATAAGAAGTGTCGCAGCCCCTCGAATGCGGAGGAATCCGAACCTTTAACCCGGGGTCGCTGACTCCAGACTGAAGAAAAGGCAGCCACCATCCAGTCCTTAGATGAATAGGAGAGGCTCAAGTGGCGGGGTGGCCGCAATGCCGCCACATCAGTATTCGCCACAGCTATAAAAAGGGATGAGCGAAACCGTTCGGCCAGGAATCGGTAATCTATCCACTTAGTATGCCATCGCCGGCGTCGGACTATCCCAACAGTTGCTAACGCGGCTAACATTAATGCTACCTCGGATATCAGAATCATTGACTGGTCAGGCATAAAAAGAACTTGGAACGCGGCTATGGCTACAGCTACTAATGCCAGTACGTAGACCAGGCTCTCAATCCGATAATGCAGGTGTTGATAGCGCAATGCCACCAGGTCGGCACGGACATAGTGACGCAGGATATACTCTAAAGTAGGTCGCAAGATGGCAGCGGGTAATTTGGCACGCTTGGCTTCACTCATGAAAAATTCGCATCCGTCTTTTAGCTGTTTCTCAAATTTGACAGTATTTATTCGCTCGGAATTGTACTCGTCCAGATCCTGAAACGGCCTCGGGTTCAATCCCCGTCCCACATCAACCGTGACCTGACCTGAATCCTCTGTGTTTATCAAGGCTAGAGGACAACCGGTCTCGCGGGCGTACTGAATTGTTGCCGCGGTACCGCCACGGTCTGCAGCGGGTTTGCCGTCCCAAAGGGCAATAAGAACATCGCACTGGTCAACTATATAACGACCTACCTGCTCATACGCCTCACTTCGGTTGCTCTTCGATGAAAGTAATCTGACACTCCTTGCTTGAGAAAGTAGCTCCTCAAACTCATCCCTCGATTCGCTAGTTCCGAAGTCTTGCATATAGTCATCCTTCTGCAAGGGAAGGACCACCTCCAACATCGCTCCGGGAACCTTGAGGACTTCTCTAGCAACCAGACGATCGGCACCTTCAGCAAGCGGGGAGAGAATGCTCAGGACTAACGGCGTGCTCGTTAAGGAAGGTACAATTTGCCTGATTTCTTCTATCGCCAAATTGATTCCCTGAACGAACGCGGGATTTGTGTCCAGCTTTCGGTGTCCGGTGACACCTATCACAAGCCGGGCGGCGATGCTTAGTTCGGTATTATCGCGGCAGGATTGCGCTCTCCGCTTACCTTCCATTTAGCTACATCCCCAGAAACCGTAGGTAATTATGCTAAGACTTCCACAGGATAGTCGAATTGACGGCGAGCGATAGCCGCTGACTTGACTCAATCATACCCCAATATCTTCACCGCATCTATCGTGGCATCACCGAACCTCGACGAGGGCGGCTCATCCCGAAAGCGAATCTTAAAGTCCTTTATCAGGCAATCATTCAGGTCAAGCACCTCGTAATACCATGTGCCTGACTCGGTGTCTTCTCCTTTGAGCTGAGCAACTTCATTCCAGGTTTCGCCATTCCACAGGTCTAGAGCAATGTAGTCCCCGGACCAGGGTGCTGTACTAAAGCCCCAAAAGAAGGTGAGGGTTGCCGCTGACATCGCACTAAGGTCGACACCATCTTTCTGGGTCAAAGGGACACCTTCCGCCCTATTAAGAAGCGGAATTGTAACGTAACTTTTCCCTTCAGCTGCTCCCATACCGATACCAGAGCAAGACCATCCCTCCCTAGAACTCTCCTCCCAGTTGGCAAGCAAACCGTGTTCAAAACTATCGAAGAACAATTCAGTAGTCCCTAGAGGCAGTTCTCCCCGGTACCAGACTTCAGTAACGGTGCTGTCATAATCATCATAATAAATGACACGAGGTCCCGGGCCAGGGGAATAAACTTTCGGAAATGACTCCATATACGCAGCCTCTTCACCAGGTTCCAGTGCACCAACTCGGATTTGCATGCTAAAAACTGACTTCCCTTTGAGTAAGAGACGGAATTTAATGGTTGCTTCAATAAAGTGCTGCTCACTCTTGTTTCTTACCTTATATTGAGCCGAATTGAAACCAGTTGGACGGCAGTAAATAATTTCAACCATGTCGGGGGCTTCTTCTGTCACCCTTCTAATATTTGACGCGCATGGGCTACCCGGATATTCATCGAGTATTAAACTGAATTTTTCCATAGCTTCGCTGTGTTCGCGGTTTGCGCGTAGCTGCAATCCCCAGCGGTAATAGCATTCCGGTATAGCTTCCTTTGCTTTAGCGGCATAAGAGCTATCCGGGAAATCATCAGTCACCTGCCCGTATTTGGATATGGCGTCCTCGTACTCTTTTTCTTGAAGGAGTTCCTGTCCTTCCTGAAATAGTGTTTCAGCACTTGGAAGCACGGTAAATGTACCGGTAAGCCCATCCAGGTAGACTGTATAGGTTAGAGGGGTGCTCCTGGTTACTTCGAATGATACTGTTCCTGAAGCTCCGACGGCTAATGTGATGTCTTTCGTTTCCACCTCTTCTCTGTCGATTTTGAGACTCGCCTTATAAGTGCCGTCATTGTCCCCGGTATTTATCACGTTTACCTCAACGGCAACTGGCTCCCCGGCCAATATCTGTTTAGGCTTGACTACCAGGGAACTGACCTCAAATTCTGCGGCGAGCTTTGGCGGCGGTGGCTGAGGAGGTGTTGGTGCCGGTGGCGGAGTAGGGGGCGGCGGAGGAGGTAGTGTTGGTGTTCTCTCTTCCGTTTCCGTGATAGGTGCCACTGCGTCACTTTCAACACTCGGCTTCTCTTCTTCAATGCATCCGCTTATCGTTAGCGTGCTTAATGCCACTAATCCTGCTATGAGCAAACGTAAGCATATTATTTTACACTTCATGATTCATACCTGCTTATTTCTCAGGACCGGGGCATCCCGTGTGCTTGAGGTGGACTCTTTCCTCAATTCTTATAGGATGCCCACCAGCATCTTCACCCTCCCAGGTAAATATAGCATAACCATTACAAAGGTTATGGCTAGCACTGTGGCACCAATAGTTATCTTTAGCTGTGCCACCAGGTGTCACCTCAACCTCTCCGCGGCCAATTCCAGTGCTATATTGACTAACCCATTTACCACCTCTCGGGTCAAGTATGTAGCCTGAGCCACTAACTTTATAACCAATCTGGCCACCCTTTTCCTTGAAAACTATATCCCAGCCCCAGAAAGGGCGAGAGTCACTATGTTTAGGGCTTGGTTTCTGCTCAAGTTCCCTGGGGTACTCAACTTCCACTATCGCTTTTTGTGACTTGAGCCAGGCTAACCTCTCTTTCGCATCTGTGATATATTTACCATCCGGGAATTCCCGGATGTATGCCTCATACGAGGAATACCAATCTTCCAGAGAAGCCTTTTCAAAGAGGACCTCGCCCGCATGGTCTCCTTCAGGATAGGTCTCGAGGTATTTTCCGTAACCTTTGATAGTGTTCTCCTCCTTCGCCCAGGCAAACAAAAGGGGCTCCATCAACTTAAGCACCTCGTTCCTTCTGAAGGCTTCAGGATATATCTTGAGGTATTCCTCGCATCCTGAGAGGCTATTTTCTCTGACGACTGAGTCAAACAGCAATGGTTCCAGTAACTCTCTTACCTTATCACTTCGGAAATCTTCAGGGTATTTGTCCAGATACTCTTTGTAGGATTCAACATTTTTGTTTTCTACAGCCCAGTCAAACAGGGCCGGTTCCAATAAGACAGCTTCTATTTCGAAGACACAATCCCCACGACGCCATTCATATCCCTGAACAGTAATAATATTGCCTGAAATCACAATGTATTCATCTACATAAATGGCTTCATGCTCTGTCAACATTGGGGCAGATTTCCGATAGGCTGCAGCCTTTCTTCCTTCTAGAACCCCGGCCCTTGACAGAAGCACCGTGGCAAACTCAGTTGCAACTATAATCTTTTCAGTTTCATCTGCCTCTACAATCAGGCTTTTTAAATCCGTGTCTTCCAGGAGGGACAGTGATTCTTCGTCTTCGCAAGCTATGAAAACGACGTTGTACTTACCCAATTCTATATCTGAGATTATCAAGTCGGGCTTTACAGTTTCGCCATGCGGCCCTGTCCAAATCTCATCAAATCTGGTGCTGGCAATGGTTACCCTCGCGCCCTTTTTTGTAAACGTCTCTAAGAATTTGTCCTCATAGGCCCTACGCAATTCCTTCGGGGTTAGTATCAAAAGAAGGTCTTTCCCTTCGAGATTTACTTCTGGCGGTGGCTGAGGAGGTGTTGGTGCAGGAGTTGATGCGGGCTTTGGTGGTGGGGCAGGAGCAGGCTCTGGATTTACAACGGGAGGGGGTTCTGGTGCTTGAGCAGGTGCTGGTGCTGGAGCTGGCGTTGTCACTGGTGTTGGGGTGGGTAGAGATTCAGGTGTGCAACTTAATATACCTGAAACTAAGATTACTATCGTAACAATCAGTAATAGCCTTTTCACTACATTCTCCTCTTAGCAGTAAGGACTATTCCGAATCACTTCTGTTATACTATTTAATAATACCTTTGTCAATAACACCAGACGAATAATGAACCCATGAGTGTTCGGAATATGGTTACGATTCTGGAGAAGTAAGTGGTATTGGCTTGATACTAAATTGACAATCTTCTGAGGCGGGACTAGACTATGCTTGCATCGCATAAGCTGCACCTGGAGACAATGTGGATTAGGAGTGGGGAGCTGGAATGAAAGAAGGGTGCTATCAACTGCCATCAAGTTATGTTGGTGGTTGATGATGCCCTTTTTGGCTTTTGGGAAGAAAGCAAAGAACCGATGATTCCGGTCAAGGTAGAGTTGATTGAGGCACAGAGCCAGGGTGACATCGAAGTTGCCGCCTCTGGTACAGGCTCTCTGGCAAGTATCAATTTGTTGATTTCATCAAGGAGTTTGGGGAGAGGATAGGTAACACTTTTTTTGAGGCAACGATACCACTTTCGGTAACAATAATTATGACG
>CAYWAU010000005.1:0-33827 GCA_964456395.1 uncultured Dehalococcoidaceae bacterium | reverse complement strand
GAGTGGCTCAATTTCTGAGCGGTGAATGGCTCAATTTCTCGGCGGTGCGTCCATTCACGAAAATCTCAACCTTCCAGCAGTTTAAAGATGTTATGGACTTCTTCTTTTATAACCGAAGTTGGTTGATAGCCAAGTTGCCTTATCTTTTCGATGGAAAACGCAAAAGATGCTTTTATATCCGGCTCGGCAGCATCCGCCGGTATTTCTATTTCAATGCTTTTGTTATATCTCTCTTTATATACCTCGGCGACCGCTTTGGCCAGAGAAATGATAGAGAAATTCCGCCCACCGCCCAGATTGTAAACACTGCTACCCCGGTCGGCAACGCCTTTTTCGATAAATATTTCTACCCCCTGTAAAATATCTTTTATGCCGATAAAATCTCTCTCCTGGGTTCCCTTTGATTTCAGGACTATTTTCTGCCGGGTAAAAGCCGTAGAACAAAAATCGTTTAAAACAAGCGTCCATCTCTGAATACTCCGGAAAAGAGGTGCTCCGTAGCCATTGGATATCCTGAGTATGTAGCTTTTAACCTTTTTCTCAAACTCGTACTGTCGGCAGTACATCTCGGCAAGGTAGTGGGTAATCGCGTAGGTATTGACCGGGTCGGGCAGCGTTTCCTCGGTTATAATCTCGGCCTCGGGTATTCCGTAGACGTGAAAGGTGGAAAAATAAATGAACCTTTTTATATGATTTCTGAAGGCGTCCTCTAGTAAATTCCTCGTGCCCCATCCGTTAATAAGCAGGGCCTCTTCCTCCCGAGTTTTACAGTCCACCTCGTTTAAGGCAGCGGTTTGAATAACGACATCTACATTCCGGCAGCAATTTTCTATAGAGGCATAGTCTGAGATATCACCGGTAACCACTTCAAATTGCCGGCTCCACTCTGACAGTTCCGGATGGGCTGTCCTAGAGAGTATCCTGACTTCGTGTCCCTTATTGGATAAATACTCACTAACGTGGCTACCTAAATACCCGAAGCCACCGCTTACAAGAATTTTCATGGGCACGGTCCTTCTTATCCGTGTTTTAGTGACCAATCATAGGGGATATCGTTATCAAACGGGTCGAGGCGTTTTATTTCGTCTGGGTCATGGGGGAGAGTGGCGCAGTTCGCCACAATGGCCGGTTCCAGGCTTGTCCCCTTGAAACCGTTCCAGACACGGGGGGGAATCTTGACCAGCGAATAGCTATCTTCCCCCATGAAGATTTCCTGCAATTCTCCTTTAGTGGAGGAACCCTTCCTGTCGTCATATAGAACGAGTTTTATCATGCCGGACACGACAGCATAATTAAGTGTCATTTCATTGTGACAGTGCCATCCTTTAACAACACCGGGATAGACTACCGAGAAATATATCTCTCCGAATTTCTCAAAGTCAGGGTCATCACACCTTAACATGTGCATTATCATCCCACGTTCATCACAAAGCTTCTTTAAGGGTTTTACCTTTACACCGTCAATCATCTCCATCCCCTTGTTCTATAAAAATTTGGTATACCACTCAATGGTTTCTTTGAGAGCGTCATCAAGGTCATATCTTGATTTCCATCCGAGCATCTCTCTTGCCTTCCTAGCCGACAGGTATTGATGCTTTATTTCATGCTCGGCTTGATTCAGGATGGCTGGCTTCAAGTCCGTCCTGTCCATTATCTTAAGTATCTTATTAGTTAATTCTAAGACGGTAATCTGCAGCTCATTGGAAAAGTTAAATGCCTCGCCATGGATTTTGGGGTCTTCCATCTTTTCGGCTAAATGCATATAGGCTAGAGCGGCATCTTTCACGTAGAAGTAATCCCGAATAAAGGTGCCGTCACTCCGTATTACCGGTGGCTCGTTGTTCAATACGGCGCGGATTGTGCCCGGGACAATGCGGTTAAAATTCAAATCGCCCGGTCCGTAGAAATTACCGCATCTGGTAATACAGACCGGGAGTTTATAGGTGTTATAATATGCATGCGCCAGTAAGTCAGCACAACTTTTAGATACATCATACGGGTGGGAACCTTTCAGAGGTGCTTTTTCCTCGTAAGGAAGCTCTTCCTGTTCCCCATAGGCTTTATCGCTTGACGCCAGCACTATTCTTTTAACTAAAGATACTCTTCGGCATGATTCCAGTACACACCAGGTTCCTTTAATATTTGACTCAAAGGTAGAGAGCGGATTTCTGTTAGCTGTCCCCACTATCGTCTGTGCCGCCAGGTGGAAAACTGTGTCGATTTCGTATTCATTAAGCGCTCTTTCTACGGTAAAAAAGTCCTCAACACACCCCCGGACAATATTTATCTTGTCATAGATACCCGTCTGCATAAGGTTCGATTTGGGGACCTGGTCCCTGACCAGACCAACCACATTGGCCTGCCGCTCGACCAGTAACTGGGTTAAATGTGAGCCGAGAAGGCCGGTACACCCGGTGATGAAGACATTCCTGTTTTTCCAGAAATCTTTCATTCCCACACCTTCCAATCTGCTTCATTATTATCCCACAACCTGTTCAGGTAATCTCTATCACGAACATTATCCATACACTGCCAGAACCCTTCGTGGTTATATGCCCGCAGTTGGCCATCCTGAGCCAGCTTTTGTACCGAACCGAACTCAAAATCGCAATCTACGTCAGGTGTCAGATACTCCAGAAACGCTTTCTTAAAAACAAAGAACCCGCCGTTAATCCTTCCCGTTCCGAGCTGTGGTTTTTCTTCGAACTTGACCACCCTGTCGTCAGACAATATCAACTCGCCAAACCTTGAGGGAGGTCTTACTGCCGTTACCGTGCCAATACTACCATGAGAAAGGTGAAAATCATGTAAGCGGTTAATGTCTATATCGGCGACCCCATCACCATAGGTTAAGTGAAAGTTATCTGAGGTTATATATCTCTCCAGACGCTTTATCCTGCCGCCCTTCAAGGTATCCAGTCCAGTATCAACAAAGGTAATCTCCCAGTCGCTATGTTCATGTAAATTATGAATACGAGGAGACTCATCCGGGTGCATAACCAGGGTAAAATCGCTTGACATTATTCTATAGTCGTAAAAATATTGCTTGATATTTTCGCCCCGGTAGCCCAGAGCCAGAATAAACCTGTTGTAGCCATAATGGGCATAGATTTTCATGATATGCCACAACATAGGTCGGCCACCTATCTCAACCATAGGTTTTGGTTTAAGGACTGTTTCCTCACTTAATCTGGAGCCTTTACCCCCGCATAAAATGACGACCTCCGGTTTTTCCTTAGGCAATTGTTTCATGATAACAACTCCAAAAATTTTTCCGGTTTAGCCGAAGCCTTATTAAGGTAAAAAAATTGGTTGATTAATTCTTTAGCCTCTCCTGAGTTATTTTCTTCAGCTTCTGCTACTAATTCACTAACAGCTTTTTGAAGCTGGCCTGCCGAGTTAACATATTTTACCATATTTGACTGAAGACCTCGCAATGGTGACATATTTACCATATCTGGTAGATTGATACTTATAATCTTACAGCCATAAGCCAGCGACTCTAATGCAACTCCTGATTGGTTTGTGATTACTCCTTTTACATCCGGTAGTAACTTTTCAATTTGTCCTGTTTTTATCTCGAATTGAACATCACTTATGGAAATACCAGATTTTTGCAAAACCAAATCCATCGGTAAAAAGGGGTGTGGCTTAAGCCACACCTTTACGTTTTCGGCATCTTTTAATCCTTCAAAAACTATATTTAAGATGGCGGTACTTTCTTCGATACTGATTGAGAAGGCAACCAGAAGAATATTTTCTTTAAGCCTCCCCCCGTGTGGAATAATATTCCTTAAATGACTATATCTAATAGCTTCCACTATAGTTAATTCCTCATCGCGCCATCCCGATTCCTTGAAATAATTAAAGGGCACTTGTCCAGCACAGGCTATCTTATCCGGTTTTGGTATGGCATACCTGGAATCGGCTTCCTGCAGTTCGGAAGGATGGTTGAAATAATTGAGTAACATTCTTGAGACTGTAGTATGTTGATATCCGAACAATTCCATGTCGGCAGCATATCTTTTCTGGGCGGCTAAGAGAGCCTTTTCCCAGGCATGCATTTCACAGTAATATACCCCTTTTTGTATGCCCCGCAACTTCTTAAACATATTTTTAAATGCTTCTAAGAATAAAAAATTCTGAACGCCTATCGCCCCGCAGAATGAAGCATACCAGTCCTCCCGGAAAATAGGGTAAACGGAAACGTCCTCGCTAAGATAATGATGAACCGGCAGTTCTTTCTTTATTTTCTTGAACTTGATCAATGACCACAACAGACCGGCAAATATTTTTACGAACGAAGTCGCCGTCAGGAATTCTTCCATGAAGATAAAATGATATCCGCTGGCGATAAATTTCTTGGCATACCGCAGGCTTTCACCAAACGAGATACTATTGTTTTGGACATACGTTGCCACCCAGATTATCTCTCTTCCCTGTTTCTCCAATTCTTCCTGCAAGGACAGAGAATACATGTTTTTAAATATTCCGTTTTCGGCAAGCCCGGTGTCAATGTTGGGATAATAGGTAACAATCAGGACCGGGCTCTTTGCCGTGTTATCAGGTCGCTTCTCCAAGCGGCGCTTCATGGAACTTTTAATACGGACCCAGCGCCCGAACTCATTACCTAAGTAGAAAAAAGCCCCTATCAGAGCTCTGACGACAGGATAACTGCCCAGCAGTTTTCTTATGCCTCGCTCCTTCTTATTAGGTAATAAAATAAAAGATAATGAATTTTGTTTACAATACAGGCCAAGTGTTGAGGTAAGCTTTCGGCTACTACAGCTTAAGATTATCTTCTTGGCTTTATGTTTTTCAATTACTCTCATCACTGCATAGAACTGAATTAATCTATTAAAACTGTCACTCTTGAAGGTATTTTTTTCGGCGACCAAACTCAGCCACCATAATGAAATACCGCCACCAGGGTAATAGAGCCACTCCTTGAGATTCTTCCCCTTTATCCTGAATTTGTCCGGCAACCCGGCAATGAACTCAATATATTTGTCTCTGATTTTATCAGCCGTCTCATTTATGTCTTGACCGGTCTCCATTATTTGTAACCTGGCAATGCCTTCAGCATCACATTTGTTCCTGACCTGGTTAATGATGTTTTGTTTGCTGGTCAAGGGGAAAAGTATCACCGACTTTTCTTCCTTCAGTGGCAGGCTGTTTATAGCCTCAATTGAAATATCGCCGTCAAATATCAACAGGCAAGACATTAAGTCTCTCCTCTTTGAATTAAAAACTAGAAATATGCATTATAAGGTACCAGTGTCGCCATCATGGTATTCGGGTAAATAAATAAGACTTTGAAATTGTCTTTCATAGTCTATTGCTTCTCTCTTTGCAATTCATTGTATAGCTCTTCAATACACTGCAATAATCCCTGCCCCATGTCTATATAGTAGTGACTTATATATTTCTTGCCTAAGCGGGGATTGAAGGAATACGGGGTCACCAGGTAATGAGCGTCCGGCTTTTCGCCGCGAAATTCAACGGTAAGTTGATTTTTGAACATTTCGTTTATCATCGTCATTAATTCCCTGGACTTAATGGGGTGATGCCCGGTGAGAATCACATGCTGGTTGATAAAGTCATCATCCAGTATTTCTACCGAGCATCGTGCTGCATCTTCCACATGGATGTATTCCCGCATTTCCTCTCCAGAGCCGTAGTGGGATATTTTTTTCTCCGTAAATGCCCGCTTCAATAGCTTATATACCGGATTACTTTCATTGGCGCGCGGACCGTATAGGGAACCGTAGCGCACGATGGTATAAGGAATGCCATACTTCTTGGAATAATCTTCCACATACAGTTCACAGGCCTGTTTGCTGCTTTTATAAAAAGAGCCAGCATCACTATAAACGTAGACAGTGGAAGCGAAGATAAACCGGTAGATTTCCTGATTTTTTATGGATTCAAGGATATGCGCATTGCCGAGGATATTGTGTTTAATAGTGTCAATGGGTTTTTCACTGGCCTCATCGATGTCGGCGATTCCGGCAAAATTATAGACAACCGAAGCCCCAGCTACTGCCTCCTTTACCGCATCTAAATCTAAAATATCGCCCACAATCATCTTCTGTCCTGCCTTTAAGTAGGGGGAAGGTGCTAAATCAAAAATAGTTACCTCATATCCCTTTTCCGACAGGACATCGGCGGTGTGACTGCCGACAAACCCGGAGCCACCAAAGACCATAGCTTTCATCGGTTTTTCCTCCCGATTCTTATAAATTCTTTTCTAAAACGTATGCCTGTATTGCTGGGAAGCTTCCGAGATATAGATATCTCCGCAGGCACCAGTTGGTGAAGGGGTCGTACCTGGCTGTGTAATTTATCAATTTTTTATATTCGCTTACCTTAAAGTCCGTATGGCTGAGGACTTTTCGGAAATCCTCCTCATTAAACTCGAATATATGAAATTCCGAATCCGGCTGTCCATCAGGGTCGGCTAGCCCATGCCATTTCTCCCTGATATTGGTCTTCACTACCCAGGGGATTGACAGCAGTAGCTTGTTCCTGGTTATCCGGCTGAGTTCAGCCAGGAACAAAATAGGATTGTGAACGTGCTCAAGAGTCTCAAAACAGATTACCAAATCCGCCTCATTATCTTCTATGGGCATTTTCTGTCCGTCTGTCTTTATACCGGTAATGCCCTGCCGGTTGAGTTGTTCTACACAGGCATCCAGCACGTTGATGCCTATTTTCCGCCTGGCTTTAATGTGTTTCAGGAACATGTCCGAGGTTGCCCCGATTTCTACAACAGCTTCATAGTCACCGGTGGCGAACGTCCTGACAAAATTGATGAGATTGGTCTCCTGAACACAGAACATGTCCCAGGTGAATTGCCCGGTTACCTCAGTCCAGGCGTAGTGGTCGCGACTTATTTCGGAGGTATCCAGTGAAGAAGCTCTGGCACGAAGCTGCCTCCCCACCACGAAGTGCGCATACCTGGAGAGCAGCACACCGGGCACCTTGCGAGCCAGCAATGGATTATGGACAATCTTCGTCAAATCAGTCTTTAAACTCACTGCCAATCTCTATGACCCTCCAGAGCAGTTTTTGAGATTATATCCAGTAATTCTTCCAGGCCTGTAAAGTCCCGAATCTTCCAGGGGCAATCGTCCAGAATATCATCACTCCCGTTTATTTTGGCAATGAAAGTAATCCCCGTCTCCATAGCTGCCATTTTGTCCGATTCAGCATCGCCGACAAAAACGGCTTCACTGTTATAAATCTGGTGCTCGGCCAGAATGTATTTAATTATCTCCGGCTTTGTCCTCGGTGTGCCATAAGCACCCTGGAAATAGGTATCAAGTCCTCGTTGCTTCAGTATGTAGCGCAACTCCTTATCGGGTGTGCCGGAGGCGATGAACTGAAGGTAGCGCCCGTGGTTGCTCTTCAAGAAATCTTCAACCCCTGCCACCAATGGTGCTTTAATAACCTCGTCAAGTACTATCTGGGAAAACCTTTCCCCCAGCTCCCTTTCCTTCTGCGGAGAGAGTTCCTGTCCTAATATCTCTTCATAAAAGTATCTAAACTTGATATAACGGGAGTATCCTGAGTTCCTGTTATGATAATCTATCATCTCCGGCAGTTTATCGGGATAATCGGCAAACAGCAGCTCAAATGCCTTGGTCTTAATTTCGGCCGACTCAATTATGACACCATCAAGGTCAAAGATAACTGCTCTGACCATTTAAAACCTCTGATATTACTTTCTTTTAATTTTAGCACAATAATGCATGCCTAACCATAGATTTCGTTCAAAGTATTTATTTCGTAACTGCCATTTGAGCGTATCATAGCTACAAATATGCCCTGTTGTCAACAGGGCATCATGTTAAGCGTTCTAAATATGCACCACCCCTGATTACGGCAAAGTACGTTCTTCAGAGTTCAAGTCCCTGCAACAGGTTTTTTACCGCCTCAACTTCCATCTCGACTCTTGACTCTACGGCGTAGGAACCGACATGAGATGTAAGGATAACGTTGTCCAACTCGCTGAGAGGACCTTCATAGGGCTCTTTCTCAAAGACATCAAGAGCGGCACCGGACAGCTGCCCTTCTTTCAGGAGTTGATACAGGACATTTTCGTCCACCAGCCCACCCCGGGCGCAGTTAACCAGCCATGAACATTTCTTCATTTTTCTAAGTTCTTCATGCCCGAGCAAGAGCTCCTTTCCCGAGGCATGAATAGTAACAATGTCGGACCAGACCAGTATTTCGTCCAATGACTTGGCTACGCAGCCCTGTTTTAACTCGTTAATAGCCGGGTCGTAGTAGGCAATCTCCGCCCCAAGTCCCATGAGTAGCTCGGCTACTTTCTGTCCGATTTTACCAAAACCGATGATGCCCACATTTTTCCCCTGTAATAGATATCCCATGCGCTTATGCCATTTTCCGTTGCGTATCTCCCCGTCCATGCGGGGTATGTGGCGCAAGAGAGAGAATATCAGGGCTACGGTCAACTCCGCCACGGCGTTGGTCGGGCCATAAGGGGTATTAAAGACCTTTATGCCATGCTCTCTGGCCGCATCGAGGTCTACGTTATCAAGACCGGTTCCGCAGCGGGAAATCACCCTCAGACTCTTGGTTGACTTCAATATGTCTGCGTTCAGAGTTTCCGTGCCGGCAATCAGACCAGCAATATCTTTATAGAGACTCAGGCATTCGTCTGGGGTTAGTGTCCGCCCATAGGGATTGACCTGAACATCCAGGCCGGCGTCCTTCAGCAGTTTCAGGGGAGAGGTATCATATTGGCCGAAAGAGCTGGTAGAAATAAATACCGTTGTCATTTGACTCTCCTCGCCAGTACTCTCATATGGGATGACAGACCCCTTGACGATATCCACTCTTGCAGGTTACTTTTAGTAGATTGCTCAGCCTTCTCGGCTACCAGTCTCCAGAAACGCCCGGGGTCCACTCCCTCTTCCCGATACATCCCCTCAACTATATCCCAGTCAAGCTTACCCGGAGTATCAGCCTTTTCCACGGTAAAATTATTAGCCTGAAGCAGCATTGTAATTGACCGCGGATTGAAAAAGTTCAGGTGGTGCGGTGGAGTTACGCTCTTGGATTTTTCCCATAGTACCTGAATGTCAAAACCATCACCGTTCAAGGTAGTCAGGAATAAATATCCCCCGGGACGGAGTAATTGCCAGACTTTCTTCACAAACTTACAGGGGTCATAAAGGTGCTCAAAGAGTTCAAAAGAGGTGAGCAAATCAAATTGACCATCCCAACCCTGAACATCTTCCACGGCACAAGGGATGACTTCTAAGCCCTTATCTTTACAAATAGCGACCATTTCATCAGATGGTTCAATAGATACTAATCTAGCCGAAGGCCAAAACTTCACCAACTCCTCCAGGAATAGTCCAAAACCAGCCCCTATATCCCCAATTACCCCATTTGACTTGGCAGAAAAAGTATCCCTGATATATTCTGCCCTTGGCTTGAAGATTTTCTCTCTTCGCGCCTCAGCCACTGGTTTAAAGAACTCATGAACCCAAAAACTGGCGGAAAGAGATTTAGCGTAAAAATCCATTAGTAATTGAACTGGGGGACGAGGATTTACAAACAAGGTACTACAATCTGAACACAGCACATAGATAAATCCCAGCTTCTCAAATTGGGGCTGATAATTCTTGCCACCACAAGCTGGGCAGTCAACCTGGATAAAACAGTCCCTATCAGCAAATATTGTTTGTACATCCTCCCCAACTAATTCCAAGTAGCGATTGAAGACTGCTCGCTTGCGGATTTCCTCCTCTTTCATTTTTTAACCCTCGGGTATTTTCCAATCAGTGGGTCATTTTTCATTCGCTCTTCAACAAAGCGCAGGTCTTCGGGGGTGTCCACACTATAGGTTTCAAAGCTGGTCAAGACCATCTTTACCTTATAGCCGTGCTCTATGGCTCGCAACATATCCACCGATTCAATTTGCTCCAGTGGAGTAGACTCAAGCTGATTAAATTTGAATAAAAAATCCCGCCGGAACGGAATGATGCATACCTGCTTAAGCATCGGTATTTCAGTTGCCCCCTTTTTTCTTGACGGAATAGGTTCCCTGGAGAAATAGAGGGCATAATTATCTTTATCAACCACCACCTTCACTTCATTTGGATCCTCGTGTTCTTTAGCAGTCTTCATCGGAGCCATGAGATTGGCGGCTACTATTGACCTGTCGGCTACCATTGGACTAACCGCCTCATTAATCATCTCTGGAAAAAGCATAGGTTCATCACCTTGAATATTAACCACTATATCTACCTGGCTACCAGTCATTGCTTCTATCTTTTCTACTGCCTCGGCGATCCTATCAGTACACCGCTCATGAGAGTCTGATGTCATAATAGCCATGCTGCCGATGGATTCCACATAATCAGAAATCTCTTTATCACAGGTAGCCACATACACATCATCAAGTACCTCAGCCATTTTACTCCTGAAATAGACATGCCCTACCATGGGGGTCCCCAGTATTTTGGCAAGCGGCTTATCTGGAAAGCGCGAGGAAGCCATCCGAGCCGGGATTATCCCTATTATTTTCACTTGGCTACCTTCCGTCTGAAAAAGCCTCGAAGTAAATCACCCTGGAAAGAACTATCTAACAATCCCTGCAACTCATTAACTTGGGTAAGATCTAATTTGTTATTGAGCTCTAAGCGATTAAGAGTGCTAACATCTAACCCGTTTGACAAAACTTCAACCGGGAAAAAGCCTGCTTTTTCCGTCATTTCCATAAAGCCCTGAACAGAAAAGAGCATGATATGACGGTCTCCCTCGATAATCCTGTTCACAGGTTTTTGTGTTCTTTCATAGTACCTTACCAGAATAGAGTCAGCAGAAGGAACCTCAAGGAGAAGTATACCGGTATCCATTATTAACTCGCGTACCTTTTTTAAAATCTTGAGTGGTTCAGAAAGGTGTTCCAGAACACCCCAGAGCATAATAACGTCATATTTCTCTGATGAGTCGAAGTCATATATGTTTCTGTTCATAATACTTAAGCCAAACTCCTTACGGGAGTAGTCGGCAGCAAATTCATTGAATTCTATACCGGTAGAGTTCCAGTTGTTTTCCTGAAAGACACTGAGGACTTCACCAACACCACTGCCAATATCTAATACCCTGCCGGGTTGGCTAAAGTATCTGGCAATTTGATGGAACTTGTTAACAGCCAGAACATTCCTGCGATAATCGATGGAAGGGATGAGTTTTATTTTGTAAAATTCAGTATAGTACTGTTCATTGTAAAGAGTATCGACTATTGAGCTTTTCAAGCGAGGGGAGACGTAAACCATATTGCAGTTCTTGCATCTGACATGCCTGAATCTATTTACGACGAATGAAGTGATTATCTCTGTTGAACCACAATTGTAACAATTTACATCTTCGAAATACTTTGGAATAGGTTTGGTGCCCTCAAAGTACTTTTCCAGAACACTGTCAAAATGCTGGTGGAGCTTATCAAGATTTGGGTTTATTTTGGACTCGTCAATCATTCTAAACTTTCCCGAAGCTTTGTCATTTGTTCCCGACAGGAGTTACCCAGGAACAGTGTATCCAGACTAAACGCTAAGAAGGTATATCCCTTGGATATCCTTTGTGGAACCAGTTTGTAGTCCGGTTGGATTATGTGAATCCCTAAGGCAACCTTCTTTTTCTGACAGGTTTGTTCCACCTTTTTCAAGGCTGCCAGCACATCGGAGTGCTCGAAATTACCGGGCACACCCAGCGAACCAGACAAATCGTAGGGGCCTATTATGCAGCCATCTATTCCCTCAACAGATAGTATTGAGTCAAGATTATTTACTGCATCTATATGCTCTATCTGAGCTATAACTACAGATTCTTCATTTACAGTAGCTACATATTCGTCAAACTTATCACCATATCCCTGAGCTCTAGCCAGCCCGACACCTCTTGTACCAAGAGGCGGATATTTAACTGCTTTAACTGCTGCTTCAGCCTCCTCTTTAGTATTTACCATAGGAACAATTACGCCATATGCACCGGCATCCATCACCCGCTTAATTATGTTTGGGTTATTTTCGCCAACCCTGACCAGTGGTACAACACCGCAACCTTCGATAACCTGGATTAGTTGCTGGGTGATGTCAAGTGTTATGACACTGTGCTCCATATCCACTACCAGCCACTCAAACCCGGCTCTAGCCATAATCTCAGCGATAGAGGTATGCCCAAGAGTAATCCAACTACCTATGGTCACTTCTTGATTTTGTAATTTCTTCTTCAAAATGTTATCCATTATACCTCGGAAGATACCCTCCTTATCTCCAGGCTACACTTTTTCCTGACTCTTGTATAAGTTCCAGTACACCCCTCTCTTTTCTATCAACTCGCTGTGAGTCCCCTCCTCCATAACCCGTCCATTTTCCATTACCACTGTTTTATCGGCGCCAATTATGGTGGAAAGCCTGTGGGCAACCACAACCACGGTTCGGTCCTTTGATATCTGGTTAATGGCTTCCTGAACCTGTGCCTCCGATACGTTGTCAAGAGCACTGGTCGCTTCATCAAGAATCAATATGTCCGGTTTTTTCATGATGGCTCTGGCAATAGCAATTCTCTGCTTTTGCCCGCCGGAAAGCTTCATGCCTCTTTCGCCGACGATAGTATCGTATCCCTGGGGGAATTCAAGGATAAATTCATGAGCACTGGCACTTTTGGCCGCCTGGATAATCTGTTCTTCGGAATACCCATCTTCGCCAAGGGTAATATTATTCCGAACCGAATCGTGAAATACGAAGGTATCCTGACTGACCAGTCCTATCCTGCCTAACCAGGATGATAGTTTATATTCCTTGAGATTGGCACCATCAATGCTAATCTCGCCTTTATCCGGGTCAAATAAGCGAAGTAAAAGGTCAACGATAGTCGTTTTCCCGGCTCCAGATGCCCCGACAATAGCCGTAGTCTTACCCTTTTCCAGAGTCATAGAAACATCCTTAAGAGTGGTATTGCGGCCCTTGTGGGTAAAAGAGACACGGTCAAACTGCATATTACGGGTAAATGACTTTAGTTCTTTCTCACCATCTTTAATTGTCGTGAACTCTTTGTGTAATGTGGCATAGGTCAATTCTGTATTAGGTAGTGCTGCCATAATTTGCATCCTTTCATAGCCAAAGCTGGTGACAGGACCCAATAATCTCAGCACAGCGAAGGCAAATGTACCGAAGAGAGGAAATAAAGAAGTAAGGCCTGCCGGACTCTGTACCCTTAATATCATGGCTACGATAGTTATGGCTATAAACAACAGCAACCAGAGGCTATGGCCGGGGATTTCCCCCCATATTTTGTCTTTCCTGACGTAGACGTATTGTTGACGGACCGATTTTTCAAATCCCTTTAGCCATCTGCCCTCGGTTAAAGAGACCTTTATCTGTTTAATTCCGTTAAAGACCTCGTTCAATATTACATGCACACTTGTCGCTGCTGCGGCTCTCCCTAGGCCGGCAGTATATGAGACCTTAATTCCTATGTATTGAGTTATAAAATAATACACTACCCCAATTACTACCACCAGTGATGCCCCTTTCCAATTCAAGGAAAATAGAAGGAGAAAAATGGAGACTATTAATATTGCCTCTGACAGTATCCTGGCTACTGAGGTGACCAGGGTCCAGACGGCAGCGGTGGCTGTTGTCGTAATATAGACCAGACCCCCCTGCTTTTCATCCAGGAAATATTGGTAATCAGCCGCGAGTTGTTTGCGGAAAATCCGCTCCTTAACTCTCCTCACTATATTGGTACCAAGATATGCCGAAAAATATACGTTAACTGCTTTAACTAGGAAAACCAAAATCACCAGAATTATAATTAATATACAATAGGATGCGAATGCATCCTCCAATGGAACTATCGCCGCTATTTTGGCAATCAGTGAAAGCAGAATATTGTCCTGCCCCGATTCCATATCCATGCCTAAGCTCACCATCGGGTAAATTGCAGCTACAGTTGCAGCTTCCAGAAGGCCGATTATTGCTGCCAAAACAAACAATCCAAATACATGCAGCTTGTATGGCTTCAAGAAAAACCACATTGTCTTCAGGTTTGACTGTTTAGAATCTGTATCTAACCTGGTTTGTGCCATAATTACACTACCTATCAGGCCTTACTGAATCTCTTGAATCTCATTTCATCCTGATATTGAACATAACCTTTTTTTATTGAACGTTCCTTTGATCTTAAATAAAAAATACGCTGCCACCGCATTAAAACGGTTGCTTGATATCTGGGGGAAAGTAAGAAGAAGTAAATAGCCCTGCAGCCAAACTTCTTAACCCCTTCCATTTCATTCTAGTAAAATGCCTGTATCAGAGAATTGCATTCCAATTTAGAACTCATCATATCAACCACATGTGAGCCGATGAAACCCGAGCCGCCCGTTACCAGTGCTCTCATGCCAGAACCTCCTTCAGCGAATTGACAACATGCCTGACTTTATCCTCATTATAACATAATTATTCACCCATTCTAGGCGGCATTTCTTCCTTTTTCTCCTAGCGCTGAATCGCGGATAGGCTGATATTTTTCCTGTGCCGTACCCTGTTATGAACAGTCTCTTTCCTTTTGCAGTATTTTTCCTGTTCTTTCAACTCTCCCATTTTACCTTAGAAGATACATTAAATTAAGTCTCATCTGATGTAGCACTTAAAATTATAAGTAAAAAGAGGACACTTATCAACATATTGTCTAAATTATGCCAGATGGTAGGTGGTGGTATTCACTAGACAAAGATAAAACGACCAGTTGTTGAGTTCCTCCATGCAGACTTGGCCTTTGTTGGCCTATAAATCGGGGTAAGGTCGCTTCATTCACACCATCTTTATTTCTTGTTCACCCTAGCGATTAGCTTCGACGGGCTTACGTTTGAGATATCTCCTTGACAAGCCATCCATATGATGTTTTAATTAGTGCGGAATTTGCTCAGATAGTGGTTTCATCATACAATACACATTGTAGCATGGTGGAGAAGGTACTATTAACATACGGTCGCATCGATATTCTGGTTAACAATGCTGGTGGCGCTAGCGGGATCAACTTCGGCATAGGTAGGGTACTGCGAATAAGTGAGAGAGACTGGGACGAAACCATTGCTATAAATCTGAAGAGTGTATTCTTGTGTACCCGAGCCATAGCTAAGATTATGCTGGACCAAAAAAAGGCTGTGTCATAAACATGGCTTCTCTTACCGGACAATTCCCATTCCCCGGGATGCCGGTTTATTCGGCAGCAAAAGCAGCAGTGATTAACCTTACCAAATCACTGGCAATGGAATTTGCCCCATATATCCGAGTCAATGCCATTGCTCCTGGACTAATCGAGACACCACGTACCTCAAAGAAGAGGAGCCCAGAGCAGCTGAAACACCTCCTGAGTAATGTTCCTCTGGGCCGTATGGGGAAGCCTGAAGAAGTTGCCGACGTTGCTATCTACCTGGCCTCCGACGCGGCTGAATGGGTAACTGGAACAGTGGTAGATATTAACGGCGGGCAAATGTGCCTTACACGATGGGGGCAGCCTTATTTTAGAGACGTATCATAAGCGCTACCCATAAGGAGGTGTATTATGAAGTGAGTAATCTTATGGACGAGGAAGACCTAAATTGTTGACTATAAGGAGGTAATAATTAGAAATGAAAAGGTTACTGATTTTAGTTTTTATGGTGCTACTTGCCGCTTTGCTGATTCTTTCGGCTTGCGGTAAGCAAGAAGTAGTTCCAGCTCCAGCTCCAGCTCCAGCTCCAGCAACAAAACCTGCTCCAGCTCCAGCACCAGCGCCAGCGCCAGCGCCAGCAACGAAACCTACTCCAGCACCAGCACCAGCGCCAGCGCCAGTAAAAGTCCGAGAACTCTCGTTTAATACCTATACTCCCTCAACACACCAGGTCACCAAAGTGATGACTAACTTTGCGGCCGAGGTAGAGGAGTCTACCAACGGTCAAATCAAGGTTATCATGTACCCGGGTCAAACGTTGTCCAAATCGGCAGAAGTCCTGGACTCCTTAATCGCAGGTGTCTCAGACTTCGGTTATACCATCCTGGGTTATAACAGAGGACGTTTACCCCTCATGTCAGTCTGCGACCTGCCCATAGTAGTTGACTCATCAGAAAAGATGAGCGAGGTCACCCTGGCTACATATAAGAAGTTTCAACCAAAGGAATTCAGCGAACTCAAGGTGCTGGGTTTTCTCAATATGTCAGCTTCTGGCCTCAGCACTAACAAGCCCACCAATAAATTTGCGGATGTGGCAGGGCAGCAGATACGGTGCACTGGCTCCGACGTTGATTTAGTAAAAGCCCTAGGCGGTGTTCCGGTAGCCATATCGATAACTGATGCCTATGTGGCACTCCAGAAAGGTACCGCCGATGCTAATCTGGGCGACTATGCTTCCCTGATGAGCTACAAATTGGGTGAAGTATGCAAAATCCATATCGAGTATTATTTCCGCGATACTGTCGGCTGGTTCGGCATGAACCTTGATACCTGGGAAAGCCTGACACCCGAGCAGCAGAAGATTATCGCTGACCTGGGCGAGAAATACACGACAATCCTGGGCAAGAGTCGGGACGAAACGAACACGGAAGGCCGGGAATGGTGTGCAAGTCTGGGCAACACGTTCGTGAAACTCCCTGCGGAAGAAGAAGCGAAATGGGCGGCTGCTCTCCAACCCTTATATGACAAATGGGTGACGGAGAAGACAGCCATGGGTCTTCCCGCCCAAGCGACTCTGGACTTTGTTCAAGCGGCGGTAAAGAAGTAATTAACCTGACATCCACAAGGCAAGGGTTGCTTATTTGTGAGGTCTGAGCAAGGGGCGCCCGTAAAGGGCTGAGCCTCTTGCTCAGACTTGCGAAAAGTATGCTATGCTGTGTAACTGAAGAAATGGAGTTAGCATGGTAAAAAGGTTTTATCAGGCAGTTCATTCCATAAGTCGGTCAATAACCGTTATCGCAGGGCTTTCACTATTAGGTATTATAGTTTTAGTAACAACCAACGCCATATCGCGGCGAATACCCACCGGTCCTATCCTGGGCACTTATGAGATTTCTGCCTACCTGGCAGGTATAGTTATTGCTTCTGTCCTCGCTTATAACCAGATTAGGAAGGCTAATATCTCCGTAGAAATCCTGGTGAGGCGGTTTCCCCAGCGCACCAACGCCATTATTTCCAGCATCATTTATCTTGTAAGCGTGGCCCTATACTCGGTCATATTCTGGGGGCTGTTCACTTATGCCAGACAAGTCTGGGTACAGGGTGAGCTCTCCGCCACACTTGCCGTAATCTTTTTCCCCTGGGTATATGCGGTTAGCCTATGTTTTGCCTTGTTAGTGATAGTGCTCCTTATTGACCTCATCCGCTCTTTAGGGGAGATAAGACAAAAATGAGCAACGAACTATACGGCGTCATCGGATTTCTGATACTGATAGCGTTAATGGCTATCGGGATGCCCATCGCTATCGCGTTTGCATTGGTCGGAGTCGTTGGCTTTACCTTCATGGTATCCTTCCACGCATGTTTTAGTCTGACGGCGATGACCTTTTTCAATACCCTTTCTTCGTACGAACTATCCATCATTCCTTTATTTGTGTTTATGGGTTACGTCGCCTTTTATTCCGGAGTGAGTGAACGGCTTTTCTCCGCGGGGCACAAGCTCTTTGGGCGGATTCCTGGCAGCCTTTATATGGGGACTATCCTGGCTTCCGCTTTATTTGGGGCCTGCTGCGGCTCCAGCCCGGCTTCAGCAGCTACCATGGGTACTGTAGCCCTTCCCGAGATGCGCCGTTACAAGTATGCTGATAGCCTAGCGAGTGGCTGCGTTGCCGCTAGCGGCTCTCTGGCAATTCTCATACCACCCAGCATCACCCTTGTTATTTATGCAATATTAACCGAGCAGTCCGTAGGCAAACTCTTTATAGCAGGCATTATACCTGGTATAATGATGACCCTCTTATTCATTGTTGCCATCATTATTGTTACCCGTATTCAACCGAAAATGGCTCCGCCAGCAACAAGCTCGAGCTGGACAGAAAAGCTCATAGCATTGCTCAAGGGTTCAGGCGAAATTGCGATAGTGTTCACGGTTCTGATTGGCGGCCTCTTTATTGGTTTGTTTACACCTACCGAGGCAGGAGCCATCGGCTCCGCCGCTATGCTCATTCTCGCCCTGTCTCGGCGTACCCTCAGTTGGAAGGGCTTCATCAGTTCTTTAAGTGATGCCCTTAGGACAGCAGCGATGATTCTGTTAATTATCGCCGGGGCTCATGTCTTCGGCTATTTTCTGGCTGTCACGAGACTCCCCTTCAGTACAGCTGAATATGTTGGTGCGCTTAATTTGAGTCCGACGATAATCATGGTGGTAATAGTCCTGGTTTATCTGGTGTTGGGTTGTTTTATGGACACCCTGGCCATGATAGTGCTTACCATTCCCATCTTTTTCCCGGTGAGCCTGGAGTTGGGTTTCGACCCGATTTGGTTTGGCGTAATAATTGTAATAATCTCTGAGATGGGGCTAATTACGCCACCAGTTGGCATCAATGTTTACGTAATTAAAGGGGTTATGAAGGATGTCTCCCTAGAAACCATATTCAAGGGAATTTATCCTTTCCTGATTTGTGAGTTAATTCTCGCTATCATATTGATAGCCTTCCCGCAGATAGTTTTATTCCTGCCCGAACTCATGATGTGAGCAAAGCTCTCTCACCGAACAACGAACCGCGGTCCTGTGGTGAATCCCGGAGGAACTCCGGGAAATGTCAGGTCTTGACGTGCTACCAGATTTTTTGGTAAAACCGAGCTATTACGAACCAAGACCTGACTCTTTAAGAAGTGGGTAACCATCACAGTAAGAAATGGAGGAGTAACGATGGCAGAGCGTAAGGAGATTCATACTTTTTGCGGAGTCTGTTCCATGTCATGTGCTGTAGTCGCTGAGGTTGAGGACG
The DNA here is from genome assembly GCA_964456395.1 of uncultured Dehalococcoidaceae bacterium. Lineage (GTDB taxonomy): Bacteria > Chloroflexota > Dehalococcoidia > Dehalococcoidales > RBG-16-60-22 > CAYWAU01. Next base: position 14,841 of record CAYWAU010000005.1, on the reverse strand, counting down.
GAAAACTTGTGGCGGTAAGACCGGACAAGGATAGTGAATTCCGGCATGAGATCTGTCCTCAAGGGAAGGGGCCGCTGACCCTGGTTGGAACAGAAAATCATCCTGACCGCCTCAAGTATCCCTTAAAGAGGGCAGGGAAAAGAGGTGAGGGCAAATGGGAGCGAATTTCATGGGATGAAGCCCTAAACACTATTGCTGAAAAACTCACAGACCTGAAGCAGAAATTCGGCCCAGAATCCGTGGCTATACTCATTGGCGAGCCGAAAAGTATGGAGACCATCTTTGGCCACAGATTTGCCACGGTCTTTGGCACACCCAACGTGATAACGCCGGGAGGTCTGTGCGGGGTACCACGCCAGGAGGCATACTACTATACCCTCGGTCGTTCCCCGCTACCGGATTGTCCTTTGGGCGTTAAGAAACCGGAGGACCCATTGCCCAAGCTATTAATAGCTTGGGGTGGCGACTTACGTCGTTATCTGGGGCGGCATGTTCTAAAAATGGCCAAAGAACACGACATGAAAATAACAGTGATAGACCCGCTGAGGTCATGGGTAGTTGACACAGCAGCTGACTGGTGGATCAGGCCCAAGCCAGCAAGCGATGGAGCCCTGGCCATGGGGATGCTGAAAGTCATTATTGAAGAGGAGCTTTACGATAAAGATTTTGTGTCTCGCTGGACTGTCGGCTTTGACAAGTTCCGCGAGGAAATAAAGAAATTCACTATTGATGATGTGGAAAAGGTTACCTGGGTACCTAAGGACGAAATTCTGAAACTGGCAAGACTATATGCTACGACCAAGCCTGCCTCAATACAGGAGGGAAATTCCCTGGAATTCATGGCGAATAGCTTCGAGACTTTCCGAGTGACATCAATATTACGCGCCATAACCGGAAACGTTAATGTCCCTGGGGGAGATATATTTTTAACGCGTGCTGAGCATGCAAGGCCAGGTCACCTCATGCTGTTGGGCAGTGTAGGCAGAGATAAGGATAAAATGCTTGCCAAGGAGTTGAGAGGCGTACAGAGATGGTCTTTCGTACCCTACCAGGCGCTGGTAAAGGCCAATCTGGAAGGAAAGCCGTACCCCATAAAGGCAACGATGTGCTGCCTGACCAATCCCCTGGTCAGTTATCCCGATTCCATCGCAACTTATAAAGCTTTTATGAATATGGACTTTATAGTGGTGCTTGAGCTTTTCCATACGCCCACGACCGCTATAGCCGATATAGTTCTCCCCGCTGCCTGGACATGGGAGGATAATACTATAGGATACTGGGGAGGACGCTGGGAAGAGTACAGGGCTTACCCCAAGGTTGTAGACCCGCCAGGAGAAGCCTGGAGTGACGCCAAGATTTTCAATGAGCTCGGGAAAAGGATAGGGCTGGGTAAATATTTCTGGGACGATGACAGCGAGGCTTTAGATGAACTTCTGGAGGGCTCCGGACTCACTTTCAAGGAGTTCCTGGGAAAAAGAAAGCTCTACCCCAAGAAAGAATATAAGAAGCCTGAAGAAGAGCCTTTCAGAACACCTTCTGGCAAGGTAGAGATATACTCCCAGAGGTTAGCGGACGAGGGACTTGACCCCATGCCCACGTGGGAGGCAATGTTACGGTTCCCACAGGTTTCAGAAAAATACCCGCTTGTACTGACCAGTTATAAAGAGAATGCGTTCATGCTCAGCGGATTCAAGATGATACCCACACTGCGTAAAATAGCTCCTTACCCGATAGTTTATTTACACCCCGAGACTGCCGCAAAATATGACCTGAAAGACGGCGAATGGATATATATTGAAACCCCGAAGGGCAAGATTACTCAGAAGCTCAAAATAGATAAAGATACTGCCCCGGGAACGGTAAACGCTGTTTACGGATGGTGGTTCCCCGAAGAAGGCCCGGAGACCATGTTTGGTTGGAAAAAATCGAACATAAATATACTAACTGGATACGAAGTAATGACGCCACCAGTTGGTTCGCCAGAAATAAAGGGGATCCCCTGCCGGGTTTCTAAGGCCTGAAACCGTATTGAAAACACGGGCGAAAAATTGAAATAATGGATGGAGCAGAAGCGCGAAGGGAAGCCGTCCCTTTGTCTCCCTTCACCATGGAGTAAAACGTAACGACCATATTCTCCACTGAGCGAGGGCACAAACGTCGGCTTCGTTCTTTACTCAAAGACTCCCTGATTCAACAGGTCAATGAACTCATCGTCACTCATGTGCAATATCTCTCGGCAAACGTATTCCGTGTGCTGACCCAGTAGTGGCGATGGCTGGCTGACTTGCTCGGGCGTCTTGGACAGCGCAAAACCACCGGCACCATCGTAGTAGTGCATACCCATTTCAGGATGATCAACCTCCCAGAAGTAATGCCGGAATGCCAGTTGTGGGTCATCTACAATGTCAACGGCATTCTTCACTACTCCGGCGGATACCCCGGCGGCCTGCAGTTTTGCCATTACGTCCTCAGCGGTCAAAACTTTCGTCCACTCACCAATCCACTGGTCGAGCTCGTCTTCATTCTGCTTACGACTGAGAAGCGTAGACCACTTTTCCTCTATCGCCCAGGGAGGGCTGCCCATTACTTCCACGAATGTCTTCCACTCCTCATCACTGAACACGGCGATAGCACACCACCGGTCTTCACCTTGACAGGGATAAGCGCCATGGGGAGCAGCGTACGGACACCTGTTACCATTTCTACCCTGCACCCGGTTGTTCACCGTATAATCCATCACCATTGGGGCCAGGAAATGGATGCCAGCCTCAATTTGAGATACATCAAGATACTGTCCCTTGCCAGTCCGGCGGCGATAGTCTAAAGCTGCTAAGAGAGCAATAAGAGTAAACCGCGGTGCGGGAAAATCCGTATAGAATCCGAAGGGCTGTACCGGTTTTCTATCTGGCCAACCGGTAAAATGCGTGAAGCCTGCGTAAGCAACTAATAAAGCACCCAACCCGGGATGTCTTGCTTCGGGTCCGGTCTGCCCCAGATTAGAAGAGGAATACATGATGATGTCAGGTTTCACCTTCTTGAGTTCTTCATAACCCAGGCCCATCCTCTCTATTACGCCAGGCGCGAAGTTCTCCCCAACGATATCACCCCAGGCTACCAGCCTCTTTGCCACCTCTATTCCCTTAGGGTTACTGAGGTCAAGAGTCATGCCTAATTTGCCGCTATTAAAGAAATCATAAGGACCGCATCGGTTAATTCCCACGATGTTATCCTTGTAAGGCATGCTTGCCCTAGCCGGGTCAATCCGGCGTGCAGATTCGATGCGAATCACCGTGGCACCATAGTGAGCAAGGTAAATTCCTACCTGCGGTCCCGCTACTACCCAGCTGAATTCAACGACCTTGATTCCTTCCAGTGCCTTTTTTGCCATTACCGGTCTCCCTTAGATAATCTTCGCCTGTCTTAGCATGTTCAGGTCTTCCCGGGAAATGCCCAGTTCTCCGTAGACCTCTTCATTATGTTCGCCAATGAGAGGCGGCCGCCGCCATATGCGTATCGACACCTCGGAGGACTTTAGACAAGCACCCGGGTAAGTAATTTTTGTGTTCAGTTCAGGATGCTCCACCTGCTCCCAAAAATCTCTGGCAGCAAGGTGGGCATTTTCGGCAATATCCTTAGGACTACTTTGAGGATACAGCATAATCCGCCTTTTTTTAGCACCCTCGTACAGTTCCGCTGCGGTATGAGACATGAAAAATCTACCGACGCGTTCGGTAATACGGTCGATTTCTTCCTGAGTCTGTTTTTCAACGTCTTCCTTAGCCCAATCAATACTCAATATATAGTCATCTGCCATTCCTTCTTCCTTCATCCACTGGACCAAGGCGAGGTTTGTCGCCACGCCATGTAGCCCCCCTATCATCAAGAAGGCTACCGCCCCATCCTTACAGGGCCACGTCTGCGGACGGAGAGTGGCACCTAAGCGACCTTGCCGTTGCGTCATACTTCCAGAACGGCGAATATACTGACGGTTCAAATCCCACATCATTCGGGAGGCATACCCTGTTCTTACCAATGATTGCTGGACGGATACGTCCACCCATTGTCCCTCCCCGGTTAAGTGGCGCGCATGAAAGGCAATCATCGCCCCCACACAGGCATCAAGCCCGGCATTAAGATAAGCCTGAGGGAAACTTATGCGAACAGGAGGCCGGTCACGGTCGCCACAGAGATACATATAACCGCTTGAAGCCATGTCCACGATATCGCAACCCTTGTAGTCTTTATAAGGACCAGCCTGTCCAAAGTGGGTGATTGACGCCATGATTATGCCGGTGTTTATCTGGCTTAGTGCGGAATAGCCAAGTCCAAGCTCTTCCATGTACCCCGGTGAGAAAGATTCAATGATAAAATCGGCTTTCTTGACTAGCTTCCTGAAAATCTCCCTGCCATCCGCCGCCTGCAAATTGAGTGTGATGCCTCTCTTGTTGGCGTTGTAAGCGAACCAATAAAGACTTTTCTCGGGGTTAGGAATGTTCATGAAGAAGGGGCCGAGACGTCTCGCAGGGTCGCCCTCTGGCGGCTCAATTTTGATTACATCGGCACCGAGGTCAGCGAGAGTTTTGCCGCACAAGAAGCCCTTCTCATCAGTCAGGTCTAAAGCCCGATAGGGCCTCAGCGGCAGGTTGCCTAGCTCTGTTATCATTCTGGCACGTCCTCCTACAGACTACAATCGCCCAGTACTTCTAAGCTTCCACCTATGTATTGGCATATTTTGGCCGATAGGTACTAATAGTCAAACAAAGACTCGCATCGTATCCCGCTACTCTTGAGCCAATATTCTCCAGTCATTTGCGTAGACATTCATCCTTGCTCCCTTGCAAAGCCAACAAGTGTTATACCCAAATTATTCGCCAGCTTGACACCCTAATTAGTGGGCGCAGCTTTGGAGATAAGTATAGGCACATTTCTTCTGGCTACTTTAAGCAATATCTCGGAGGAAGTCCTCACACTGGTAATCATTGAGAGATTGACCGCCTACACCTCGTTTCAAAGACCTTTACGGAAGGCCTTGCCGATAGCATTATGTCTTCTTATATCCTCACTGAATATCGAGGTGCTCTCTGATAACCACATCTTCAAGCTCGCACTTGCTCTGTTCGGCAATCATCACTGTGGAGAAACGTTCTGCGTCGCCGCCCATTCCTTTGTGCTCAATCACGCTTGCTTTCGGCCTTGGCTTACCCTACGAGCCACCCTGGTATTGGTTCAGTCGCTTTCGGACAAATCGATGGCTCTAAAATGATACATCCGTCCTCAACTGTTGTCAAGAAGTTGTGGGACCGATTTTATCCTGCCCGTGCGGCGGGGTGGTCAGCTAGCCGCACAATAGAGGTTTGACAAAACAGACAACTTGTGCTATCTTCACAGCAAGATTGATCCGTTGCCTGAGATGGAGATTGAAGATGGCTTATAAGAGCCTCTTTTTCGAGAAGAGTGATGGGATTGCTACCGTCACTCTTAACCGACCGCAGGTACTGAATGCCCTGGACAACCCCACCTTGCTGGAGCTAAAGGGCATTTTGGAGGCAGTCAAATATGATGATGAGGTTGTTTGTGTCCTGCTCACCGGCGTAGGGAGAGCCTTTAGCGTCGGGTCAGACTTGAAATCCCCTGACCTGCCGACCGATCCGCCGGAATACCATGAAATCATGGGGCAGCAGGTAGGTAACCAGATTGAGGCACTGCCGAAGCCGGTCATCGCCGCGATTAGCGGCTTCGCCCTCGGCGGAGGCATTGAAATCGCTCTAGCCTGTGATATCCGGATTGCCGCCGAGGATGCCGTTTTTAGCCTTCCCGAGGTCGACCTGGGTAATGTTCCCAGGATGGGTGGCACCCAGCGCCTAACACGCGCAGTAGGCGCCGCAATGGCGAAAGAACTTATGTTCACCGGCGACCAGATTAACGCTCAGGAGGCGCTAAGAATCGGCCTGGTCAATAGGGTGGTGCCCAAAGCCCAGTTGATGACCGCCTGCAGGGAGCTGGCGCTAAAGCTAACGGGGAAAAACCCCATAGCCTTGGAGCGCATCAAGTTCCTGTGTAACCATGCTGCTGATATTCCGGTGGCACTTGGCGCCGTCTACGAACTACTGGAGCTGGGGCCCTCTGGCGTCCTGCGCCCGCCAGAGGAGGGCAGCCAGGCCTATGAGGCGGTTAAAAGTTACCGGGAAAGATTTACCAAGACTAAGTGATATTGGGCAAGCACAAGAGCCAGACGATTTATTGGAAGCAGCCCACATCACGCTAGCAGGTAAACGATTATGTCGCCGACATTGGTGCCGGTTTCACCAGTTATTATGAGGGATTTCGCCATATTCTTGAACAAAGTGTAAGAATCGAAACCTCGAGCATACAAATCCAGGTCCCATCCCCTGGCTCGGACATCCTCGCCCGAACTGTCATCGATAATTGCGCCGGCTACATCGGGTAAGAAATCGGAGCCATCCGTACCCACTGCTGCTACCGCCCATTTCCCGCGATAGTTCGGCATGGTCATTAAAGATACGGCCGCATAGTGTTGGTTCCGGCCGCCTTTACCATGCTTCTCAGGTAGTTTGGGCGTAGTCTCGCCGCCGAGCAAAATGACATCGTAATCCGCGTACATGCCATTCACGATGTCATGGGCAATTCCTGCTGCCACCGCTTCGGTGTCTCCCGTCAGCTCGGCAGTGATAAGGTACGGTTTTCGTCCTATTTCAATTGCCTTTTGGGCCATAGACTCCAGGGCCAGGTGGTTATCGCCGATAATATAGTTCCGACAGTTGTCCAGAGCCTTGGGCGTCTCCTGGACGCGTCCCTGGCAACCTCTGATGAAGTACTCAAGCACGTTCCTCGGTGCTTTATCAACCAAGTTGCGTTTTTCAAGAATATGCCAAGCGTCTGTGAAAGTGGTCGGATCTGGAGAAGTCGGGCCCGAGGCAATTACGCTCAGGTCATTTCCAATGACATCCGACAAGATGAGCGAGACGACCGTCGTTGGGGCGAAAAATCGACCCAGCCCGCCCCCGGCTGTTTTTGAGAGATGCTTCCGTACAGTGTTGATTTCATGGATATCAGCTCCAGACCCAAGCAGCAACCCGGTAATTGTCTGAATGTCCTGCAACGTAACTGTTTCTACCGGGCAAGGTATCAGAGCCGAGCCTCCACCAGAAATCAGACAAAGCACCAAGTCATCGGCAGACATGGAGTGGGCTCTCTTTAAGGCTAGCATCTGCTCTACGCCAGCTATGCCTCTTTCATCAGGTAGTGGATGGCCGGCTTGAATAAGCTTGATCCGACTGGTCTGGTACTCTGCAACCGAAGCCTTATAAGTGACGACCCCCCCGCTTATGTGCTCCGGCATTGTAATCTCTTCCAGGGTTTCTGCCATAAGGCCAGAGGCTTTACCACCCCCTATCACAAATAGCCTGCCTTTGGAGATGTCATAAGGGTCACCCAATATTGTCATAATCCTATCGGTTCGAGAGTAGCTGAGTGCTGATTTCATGAGCGATAGAGGCAAGACTCTGCTTATACCGGCTTCGACGATATCCAGAGTCTGTTTCCTGACTTCAGTCGTGCAGATTTCGTTTCTATTCTTGATAATCATCGATTAAGAATTGAGGCTAACCCTTTCCGGCTTAAAGAAACGGACATGCCAGATAGGGAAACCGAAGAGCGAGAGGAATCAGTATCGGAGTGGGGCGACTCCCTCATCACCCACCCCGATTCAGGTATCGCCGACAATAGTAGGCATAGGCAACCGCCTCGACGCCAGGTTCTACCGGCAGGAAGACAGGCACCGAGCGCTCTTCAAGGTATTTCTTAGCCGCTTCATAGTAGCTCTTATCGCCTGAGATTACCACAATCACTGCCTTGTCCGGATATTGCCTCGAAAGCTCCGGAATGAAAACAAGCTTGTCTACATCTAACTCGCGTTTTCCCATTACCGTTTCCGGCGACAGGTTCATTATTGAGAGCACAATATCAACACCTTCGTCCTCAAGAGCAACACGTAAGCCTGTCTTGTAAGCCTCGTAGATGCCATGGGCCGCGGCCGCACCCCATATATCAACAGGATTCCCCACATTTATGTAGCTGGGGAATATCTCGGCGAGCCTAATATAACTACTCTTTGATAGCTCAGCCACCTTTAGTCCGAGCCGCTCGCAGGCGTCGGCAGCAATGATACCCATAGCGCCGGACGGAGTAAGCACCGCCACCCGATTGCCTTTCGGGACCGGTTGCATGGAGAGAAATTTGGCGGTATCAATCAGGCTCGCATATCTCTCTATCCTGACCACACCGGCCTGCCTGAACACAGTATCAACTATCCTATCATCGCCAGCCATAACCGCAGTATGGGAAGCTACCGCCCGGATACCAACTGCGGACCGTCCGGATTTCATTCCGATTATTGGTTTCCGCTGGCTTACCCTGCGAGCCACCTCAATAAAGCGCCGCCCACTCTTAAACCCCTCCAAGTAGAGCAGGACTGCGCCGGTTTCGGTGTCACTGCCAAAATACTCCAGAAGCTCGGCCTCATCCACATCAATCCGGTTGCCCAGTCCAGCTACCCGGCAAACACCGAAGTTCTCTGCGGTCAGTATCCATCTCATGGTGTGAGTGGCAAAATTTCCGGTCTGTGCAATGCAGGAAACACGCCCCTTTCTGATGTATCCGAGTGCGAAAATTGAGGCCGAGAACCTCCAGGGAGTGCTGGTGATGCCACTCGTGTTTGGCCCCATAATCCGCATCCCAGCTTCCTGAGCTACTCTGAGAATTTTGGCTTGAAGCTCGGCGCCACTCTCACCGACCTCCGCAAAGCCACTGTTCGCCATCACCAGTGCCTTCACACCCTTTGCGGCACACTCAACCACTGCCTCCAGAGCCGCCGTGTTTGGCACTGCTATCAATGTAAGATCAGGCACATCAGGCACATCAGCTACTGAAGGATAGCACCTCATCCCCAGAATCTCATCCGCGCCGGGGTTTATCGGGAAAATCTTACCCTCGAAGCCATTAGCGAGGATGTTCTCTAGGATTACATTTCCCGCTTTCCCCGGGCTCCTGGAGGCGCCTATAATCATGATGCTCTTTGGTTCGAAGAATCTGTGCATAGTTGTGTTTAACATATGTAAGCTAAATTACTAGGGTGGAGCGTGCAGTCTATCAGCTAATAGTATATCTGGCGATTCGCTTTGTCAAGTGCTAGACGGGCATGCCCAGTTGACAGTCTTTTATCAAGTAGGTATAATCGAATGAGCGAATAAATGCACTCATTCGGCATCTTCCGGATGCCGTGAACCATTCGCAAACTGGCAAACGCTCTCAATGTTGCCGCGCTTGAGAAAGCCGTAGCAGTCTTTTGGTTGGAAGTACGCGATGCAGTAGGAGGTAATTGATGCAAGCTCAATCTACGGTTCAGAAACCAGTCAAGAGGGTCCCTATCAGGGAGGACTTGTTCACTACACCGCTAGACGATTTGAAGCAGGTGAGGCTTAAGGGTAGCCGATGCCGAGATTGCGGTGAGGTATTCATGGGTAAGGCCATTACCTGTGCTCATTGCTCCGGCGAGAACATGGAAGAAATCGTGCTGAGCAATAGGGGCACACTCTGGACTTATACGCTGATACAGTACCAGCCGCCGGGGGAATATAAGGGACCGGTGAACCCCTTTGTTCCGTTCGCGGAAGGGCTTGTTGAGCTTCCTGATGGAATTCGGATTGTGGCTCCGATAAAGGAATGCAGTCTTGATGCAGTTAAGATAGGCATGCCACTGGAGCTAGTAATACATGAGTTTTTCCAGGACGAAGATGGTAATCAGGTCGTCGCTTTCTATTTTAAACCGGCTTCGGTATGAATAGCTTCATGCTAAAGGAGTAATAGAATGAGCGAAGTGGCTATAGTAGGCGTTGGAATACACGAGTTCGGTCGGTTTGGGGACAAGAAGTTCCAGCAGATCGGCCAGGAGGCTGTCAAGATGGCTTTGCAGGACGCCAGCATCACCTGGCGAGATATTCAGGTAGCTTACCTGTCATCGCAGTATCTGCCTGCGACGTCGGCTGCCAGAGTCCTGAAGCCCCTGGGGGAAACGGGGATATCGCTTGTTGATGTTGAGGCTGCCTGTGCTAGTGGTGGAGTGGGGGTAAGAGAAGCCGTGCAGGCGGTTCAGTCCGGGTCTGTCGATCTAGCGCTGGCAGTCGGGGTGGAGAAGATGCCGCGGGGATTTATGGACCCCATGGCTAACTTTGAGCCGTGGCAGGTGTACATGGGATTGAGCACCAATCCCAGCTACTGGGCGATGTCAGCCCGCCGGCACATGCATGACTACGGCACGACGGAGCTTCAAATAGCGAAAGTAGCGTACAAGAACCATATGAACAGCGTTGATAATCCTTACTCTATGTACCAGAAGCGGTTCAGCATCGAGGAAGTAATGTCTTCGCCCGTGGTTTGCGATCCGATACACCTCCTAGAGATATGCGCGCCCAACGAAGGCGCCGCCGCCCTTGTGCTGTGTCCCATGAAAAAAGCCCATAAATACAACAGTAGACCAATTGCGGTAAATGCATGCGTTCATACGGTTGCTATGTATTCATCTGATTTCAGAGTGCCGATAGAGAGCATGAGTGCGAGGATAGTGAACCCCGGTCCCACCGAGGTAACCAGCCGGAAGGCCTATGAGAAAGCAGGAATAGGCCCGGAAGACCTCGATCTGTGCGAAGTACAGGACACAGACGCTTTCTGTGAGCTAACGTCATACGAGGGTCTTGGGCTCTGTAAGCTCGGAGAACCGGGCAAGCTAATCGACGAGGGGGCCACGGAAAGAAGTGGCAGGATACCCGTTAACGTAAGTGGCGGATTGATCTGCAAGGGAGAGCCTGTGGGAGCGTCGCATCTAGGACAGCTAGCTGAGATTATCTGGCAACTGCGAGGCCAAGCCGGGAAAAGGCAAATTCCTGGCGCTAAGGTTGGACTGGCCGAGGTCCTTGGTGCCAGAGGCAACTGTGCGGTGACTATACTGAGTCGGTGAACGAACGCCGTCTGCCTTTCGATTCACCGCAGCGTGCTGTTTAACAGATACCTTCCCCATTCCTGTTTGAGCGGTCGCCTGGTGAAGCTTCGGGCGAAATAGGAGCAAGGAAACTGGGTTATCCCGTAGTGCTGAAATTCGTTTCTCCGGATATTACTCACAAAACCAACGCTAACGGTGTGAAACTTAACCTAAAGACAGCAAAAGAGTTTGACCTGAACCCCTATCTTCGCTTACGTTAAGGCCCACTTCATGTTTATCAAGGCATGAAATGTATGCTTCCCATCACACTAATCCCCTTCTAATTCCAAAATTTGACAGATGACGGCTACTAAAATAGAATAGGAACTATGATTCATCGAATGAGTTGTTTTTAACGAGCTGCATCAAGCAAAAGCCTCTACTTTTTTACCGCTCATCTAGATCACATGATTACCCAATTAGCTCGAGGAAGATGAAAAATGGAATTTGAAGCGATAAAAATTGTCAGCATATTCGGGGCGGGTACGATGGGACACGGGATAGCTCAAGTAATGGCTCTACAGGGATATAAAGTATTTATTAGAGACATTAAACAAGAATTTCTCGATGCAGGCTTAAATGGAATGAAGAAAAGCCTACAAAAAGCGGTTGAAAGAGAGATAATCATTGAGGAGCAAGCTAAGGAAGCTCTATCCAGTGTTACCTTGACGGCGGACCTAGAGGAAGCGGCAAAGGCTGCTGACCTTGTTATTGAAGCAATTCCAGAGAAGCTGGAAATAAAGAAAGAATTATTCCAGAAGCTAGACGGATTATGTAAGGAAGAAGCCATATTGGCTTCAAATACATCAACACTCAGCATTACAGCTATAGCCTCGGCAACCAATAGGCCGGGAAAGGTCATCGGCATGCATTTTTTCAATCCAGTGCCGCAAATGAAGCTCGTGGAAGTAGTTAACGGCCTGATAACATCAGAGGAGACCACAGAAATCGCTAGAAAAATAATACTGAAATTAGGTAAAGAGCCAGTGATAGTTGCTGATTCACCTGGATTCATAGCCAACAGGCTTGGCTTAGCACTTTTCCTCGAAGCCAGTCGGGTGGCAGAAGAAGGGGTAGCCTCAGTAGGAGACATTGATAAGACGATGAAGCTCGGGTGGGGCAACCGCATGGGACCTTTTGAAACATGCGACCTTGTCGGACTTGATGCACGCCTAAATAATCTAAATGCACTATATGAATCTACCGGCGACCCTTTTTGGAGACCGCCTAAGTTGCTGAAAAAACTGGTAACAGCAGGGTATCTTGGTAAAAAACCGTGTAGCAAAGGCGGATATTATACGTACTTCGGTCTTGAAAAATAGCTACACTGCTTATAAATAATCTGGAGTTAAAATCGATAACCAGTTCATAATTTACCAAACGATTCCTGTTGTCTTAAGCACAGAGCAATTCGCGGGAAAAGAAAAGGAGGATTATGAAATTCGAAACGATAGAATACGTTAAAGACGGAAATGGAATCGTAAAAATCACGATTAACCGACCCGAAGTAAGAAATGCATTAAACATAACGGTGAGACAAGAACTAAAAAAAGCTGTAGGTAATATTAACGAGGATAAAGATGTTCGGGTAGCTATAATTACGGGGGCCGGTGACAAGGCTTTTGTTAGTGGCGCTGATATTACTTATTTTAAGCAAGCTGACGCACTGGAAATAGAAAACTATGTCGCCACTCTGGGACAGCAACTCTATACAGATATAGAAAACGTTCGCGTTCCAGTCATTGCCATGATAAATGGATTTTGCTTCGGTGGTGGTCTGGAATTGGCGATGTGTTGTGATATAAGAATTGCCTCTGATAACGCCAAATTCGGACAATTGGAGATAAATGTCGGCATTTTCCCCGGCGGTGGTGGCACACAGAGATTACCCAAGCTAATAGGATGGGGCAAAGCTAAAGAACTGATTTACACCGGCAGAATAATAGATGCCGCAGAAGCAGAAAGGATTGGACTGGTCGATAGAGTAGTAAAACCTGAGAACCTGGTAGAAGAAGTCGAAAAGCTGGCCAAAACCATAGCCAGTAAAAGCCCCCTTTTGATAAGGCTGGCTAAAAAGGTGATAAACAGGGGTATGTATACTGATCTGGCTGCTGGATTAGCTTACGAGCGGGATAATTTTGCTCTTTGCTTTACCAGCGAAGACCGTAATGAAGGGATAAATGCTTTCCTGGAAAAGAGACAGCCTGAATTTAAAGGTAGATAGAACAATAAGTACCTGATCTGCCACGGTCGTACTGTTAGTTTGACAAGCAGGTCATAATTAAAATAATTATAAGATTTGAAGAGATAGAAGTGAAAGAAGTAGCCATAGTTAGCGCCGTTAGAACACCAGTGGGTAATTTCGGCGGCACTTTACGAAGTGTACAGGCATATGATTTAGGTGCATTAGTACTAAATGAGGTAATCAAGCGTGCTAAAATAGAGCCTTCTCAAGCAAATATGGTTGTAATGGGACAGAACTATCATAGTGGTGAATATGTAAATATTGCCCGCATGTCCCTTCTCAAAGCAGGCTGGCCCGTAGAGGTACCAGGTTTAAGTATAGACCGTCGGTGTCCAAGCGGTTTTGACGCGATTTGCCTTGCCACAATGATGATTCAGACTGGAAATGCAGACATCGTTGTAGCTGGTGGTGTAGAAAGTATGAGCACCGCTGAATTTTATCTCACGGGTGATATAAGATGGTCTATTGGTGGTACCGGTGACATGCCTAGGGGTCACGGCAGCCTCTCGACATGGAATATATCGATGTACGACAGGATACTTCGGGCGAGGGTCATGTCTCAACCAGAGGAGAGATTCGGCATTCTACCCACCATGATGACCTGGGCTGAAACAGCTGCCAAAGAACATGGACTTACCCGTGAGGAGGTGGACAGATGGGCTCTGCTAAGCAATCAGCGAGCCTGCGCCGCCATAGAATCAGGTAAATTTAAAGATGAAATCATACCGGTACCAGTTCCCCAGCGTAAAGGTGACCCACTGTTGTTCAGTCAGGATGAACGTCCTCGCCCCGATACCAGCATGGAAGCACTAGCTAAATTGAGACCAGTACTGGGTGGTATTTGCACAGCCGGTAACTCCTCAGGTGAAAATGATGGTGCAGCGGTTTGCGTGTTAATATCAAAGGAAAAAGCAGTGGAATTGAATATCAAACCAATGGCATATCTGAATGCCTTCGCGTTTAGCGGTGCCGATCCACGCTATGCTTGGAAATCAGCAACAGAGGCAGTTAAAATGGCGCTAAATAAAACCGGCCTCACCATTGACCAAATTGACCTAATTGAAATACATGAAGCTTTTGCTGCCCAGGCACTGGCTAACTTCCGAGAGTTGGGTATTACCGAGAAGGATTACGACAGAGTAAACGTTAACGGCTCCTGTGTTTCTATCGGGCATCCTTTAGGTGCTACTGGCGCTAGAATCCTGACCACCTTACTTTATGAGATGCAAAGGCGAAATGCTAAAAATGGATTAGAAGCTATATGCGGTGGGGGTGGTATGGGAGTATGTGGTATCATAGAGAGAAAATAGCACTATCTACCCTCATTTCCTCGTTTCCTAAAGGCTTTGATACGAGACTGAGCCATCGCTGGTTACCGCCTTTTTGACTCGCCTTTCCCAGCGCGTACGTTCTAAGTGAGCGATGGTTTCTGCTATGGCTAGGCGCTTTTCTAGCGGTAAAAATTACTCCCACGTCAGCTCAGGAATATGAGGTGGTCCCCATCCTTAGGACAGGATAGGGGTAATATTAAGAGTGGGTCCCG
>CAYWAU010000004.1:29334-36479 GCA_964456395.1 uncultured Dehalococcoidaceae bacterium | reverse complement strand
CCTTGCTGAAGAAAATGGTGGCTGCCGGGTGGCTCGGGCGCAAGACAGGAAAAGGATTCTACGAATATGACTAGGGAGCGTTTTATTAAGCGCTCCCAATCTAAAGAATAAAAGGAGGAAAATTGAGAGAAGTAGCAGTAGTCGGAGTAGGCATGACCAAGTTTGGAGCCTCGGAAAAGACCTCGGTGGAGATGTTTGGCGAGGCTGCTATGGACGCCATCAATGCGTCAAATATTAAGTTGGAGGACATTCAGGCAGTCTATGTAGGTAATGCCGATGGCAATATTGAGGAAGGGCAGGGGGTAATAGCCCCTATGGCTACCGCGGATATCGGACTTTGGGGAGTGCCAGCTACCAGATTTGAGGGGGCTTGCTCCTCGGCGACGCTTGCCGTCATCAATGCCTTTGTCTGGGTAGCTTCGGGTATGTATGATGTTGTTCTGGCTGGCGGCACCGAAAGGCAAAGGACAATGAGCACCCCGCTGGCGACACGGGTCATGAGTATGGGGGTTCATGCCAAGTATGAGACTCCTACCGGGCTCAGCTTTCCGGGTATATTTGCCATGATGGCTCACTTGTACGCCAACAAATACAACATACCCTTACCCGAGCTCAAAGAAGCCATGGCCAGAGTATCATTCAAAGCTCACAAGTGGGGGTGTATCAACCCCAAGGCGCAGTTCTTCGGTAAAGAAGTTACCATGGAGAAAATCTACGAGAGCGTGATGGTAGCTTCTCCTTTGCAGATTTACGATTGCTGTCCCATCTCCGATGGAGCCGCGGCTTGTATTGTCGCCTCAATGGATGTCGCCAGGAAGCTAACCGATAAACCGGTCCAGATTATAGGTGTCGGTCAGGGTTCCTCAGGCGCTGTTTGCAGTCAGAAGGACATCACCAGGATTCCCGCCCGCGAGAAGTCATCCCAGCGCGCCTACAAGATGGCGGGGCTCAAGCCATCAGATATTGATGTCTGCGAACTTCATGATTGTTTCACTATCGCGGAAATAGTGGCCAGTGAGGGTCTGGGGTTCTTTGAGCCCGGTGACGGATATAAGGCAGTGATGCGAGGTGACACCGATATAGGAGGCAAGATACCTATTAATCCCTCCGGTGGCATCAAGGCGAAAGGTCACCCGGTAGGGGCTACCGGAGCCGCCCAGGTATACGAGATAGTAAATCAATTGAGGGAAGAATGCGGTGCCAGGCAGGTAGAAGGAGCGAAAATTGGTATAACGGATACCATGGGTGGCAGCTTTGCTTCCATCGCTCACATAATAATGAGGAGAGGCTGGTAAAGAGATGGAATACTTACTAACATCAGATCAATACGCCGATGCTCTCAGAGGGGGCAGGTTTCTGGGTTTGAAATGCAAGCAGTGCGGGGCATATACGGTACCACCGCAGAAGGTATGCTCCGGGTGCCTCAGTGAAGATATGGAAGTGGTTGAACTCAACCGCAAAGGTGAGCTTCGCAGCTTCACTGTAATCTATACACCGGCTGAGGGATTTGAGCCTCCCTATATCGTAGCCTTGGTTGAACTGGAAGAGGGTCCCTGGGTTACCACCAATATTATTGATTTTGACCCGGAGCAGGCCACCATGGAGAATCTAATGGGGAAAAAAGGCAGGATAGACTATAAGGAAGTTCCGGCTGATATGTTCTCCGGTGGACCGCGTGTAGCACTCACTTTCAAGTTAGCAGATTAGATAACGGCTATTCCTGTTACTGTAAGGCACTTGATATAAGGTTATATGCAGGCTTATATTGGGCTGTAGCCGGGGAGGCAGTCCTGGAGCTATAAGCGCGAGAACAGGACAATAAAAGCTGAAGGAGGTTAGCAGTGAGCTATAAAACTCTGCTGTATGAGAAGGAAGAAGGCATCGGCGTAGTTACCATTAACCGGCCGGAGGTACTGAATGCCCTTAACACCGAGGTATTCAAAGAGTTATATGACTTGTTTAGCAAGATTGAGGGTGACCCGGATGTGCGTGTGGTGATACTTACCGGTGGCGGTGACAAGGCTTTCATCGCTGGTGCCGATATCGCTGACATGGAGCCCAGAAATACCATTGACATAATAAACTTTCAAACTCTTGGCAGGAAAGCTGGTGATACTATTTATAACCTGAGCAAGCCCGTCATTGCCGCTGTCAATGGCTATGCTCTCGGTGGCGGTTGTGAAATCGCCATGTGCTGCGATTTGAGGATAGCCTCGGAAAAAGCCAGGTTTGGTCAGCTTGAGATTAATCTGGCGATTATCCCCGGCGGCGGTGGCACACAGAGGCTTGCCCGCCTGGTGGGGATGACCAGGGCGAAAGAGCTAATCTTTACCGGTGATATGATTGATGCCAGTACTGCCTTATCCATAGGTCTGGTCAACAAAGTAGTACCCGCCGAGAGCGTACTTGATGAAGCCAGGCAAATGGCGCAGAAGATATTGAGCAAGAGCGGCATAACCCTGTACTATGCCAAGAAAGCTATAAATAGCGGCGCGGACATGGGCTTGCCGGCAGCTTTGGATTTTGAAGACCGCTGTTTTGCCCTGTGTTTTGCCACTGAGGACCAGAAAGAGGGCATGAAAGCTTTTTTGGAAAAAAGAGCGCCGACTTATAAGAATAAGTAGGACTTTTATCAAATCAATATCAGGGGAAAACCGGTGGTATGTAACACCCCCAATCCCCCACGTTATTGGGGTCCAGCGCTGCTTTTATCTGCCTCAGCCACACGTCATAATTGTCATATAGAGGTGCCCAGTTTTGATGAGTGTGATGGGCAGGCTCAAATTGGAGACCCCCTCCGAGACAGGGAACCCCGAATCTCCTGAATTTGCCATTGGGGTCCATCGTCTTGCCTATCAGTTCCGTAGTTCCTTCAAGGGACTCAGCGTCGAAGGGGTCGTACAGGTACATATCTTCATGATGGGCGCCGACCGAGTAGTTCTCGTACATCGAATGAAATACTGCCGAGCCGACCTGCAGGATTGACCCGTTCTCCCAGTAAGGTTCCATGGTTTCCTTGGCAACCTTGTGCAGGTTTTTCAGGAAATCAGTGGTGGTGGCGTCGCCGCAGGGGTTTATGAAGAAATCGGTGGTAAGCCGGAAAACGTGCCTGACGGAGCCGAAACTGAACATTGATGCGTCAAATATCCCGGCTAAAACCACAGGATTGTTCATATCAGGTATCAATAACCCGCCATATTTTTCGTTAATCTTGTGGAAACACTTCTCACGGTATTCCATCTCCCGGTCGGAGTTAGCCCCCAGAATTACCACTACCAATGCTCCGGGCGATTCAAATGCTTGGGGGGGCAGTTGTTGCATGAATGCCCACATCTCATCATTGCCTTCACCTAAATAGCCGCCCGGCGGCACGGGTATCTGGTAGCAGGAATAGGCTATCTCGGCTTTACCAATTTCAACCATGGCATCAAAGGCATTATCCTGGACGGGAAAGGTAACTATAAGTACTTTGTATCCGTCAGGGACTTCGGTTACTGTTCTCAGTGCCGGTATTTCCCCGGAACGTTCCAGCTCGGCTGGTCCGTACCAGGGGTAAAGCTTAACGCTGGCTTTGGTGATAACGCCATGGCCTCCGTTGGCACCGCAATGACCTCTCAGTACACCCCTCAAGCCTGATCCTGGTCCCTCCGCTGAGAACCATCCGTCACCACTTCCCGCCGTGCCCAGTTTTAGTAATTCTCCTGTTGGCAATACCCATTCAGCACCCAGAACGTTACGCTCGATAGCTCCGGCGCTGCAATTAGTCTGTCCGGAGCCGGCATGACAGCACGAAGAAGCAATTACGCCGGCACTGGGTCCGGCGGCGATAGCGCCATAATAAAGGCCATATTTGGCAGCTTCCACCTGAAGTTTGTGTACCGAAACGTAGGGCTCCACCACAGCATGCATGTTTTTAACGTCTATTTCCAGAATCCGGTCCATCCTTCTCAGGTCCAGCATGATAGCCTTTTCGCTGGCAATACCCAGCGCCGTAATCTCAAATCCGGAGGAGAATGGTTTGAATGGTATGCCGTATCGGTTGCAGACCTTAACGATAGCCTGGACTTCCCCGGTGCTTCCGGGTAAAAGTACCGCGGTGGGTCGCGGCGAAAATTTCTCTCCGAAGACAAGCTTATTACCCCATACCTGATTATAGGTATCAAGTATTACCGGGTCCTGCGTTATATATTCAGCCCCGACCACGTCCTCTAAAGCTCTATATTCCCGCTCTTCCAGTTCCATGTTAAAACCTCCTCCTTAGCTTATTAGCGCCGTTTTCCCGGCGAAAGCATCAAATTGATTTTTGAACAAGCTCTATGATATCAAAGACCTTGAGCTTATCCCCGGTTTCTTTAACGGCGTCTCTGAAAATCTGCCGGCACGAGGGGCAGGCACTGACTATGGCTTCAGCCCCCACTGACTTGGCTTCCCTCAGCCTCTCCTTAGCGGTCCAGATAGCGAAGTCGGGATATGCCTCTTTGACGCCACCACCAGCGCCACAGCACCAACCCCAGGCTCTAATTCGGTACATCTCTATCAAATTCAAGCCGGGTATGCTTTTAATAATATCTCTCGGAATATCATAGACTCCGTTGGCGCCGCGTCTGAATTTCTTCGGTGGGTCGTGTATAATCATTTGCCCCAGTACCTTGGTTTCCTTACCGTTCCAGTGTATCCAGGGCTCAGCCAACCTCCCCAGATGGCAGGGGTCATGATAGGTTACCGTCATGGGAACCTTTTTACTGGGCTTTATCTTCCCTTCTTTAATCAGCCGGTCAAGGTATTCGGTAATGTGCAGTACCTCCACTCCCAGCTTCTTACCGATTTTGTCGTATAAGACCTTCATAGCCTGGTAACAGTGAGCGCAGGGGGTGACGATGGTCTCAACACCCGCCGCCTTCAGTACATTGGCATGACGCGAGGCGTATTTATCCAGTTCATCCTTATAGCCCATCTCATAAGCACGCCCGCCACAGCACATCTCCGCGCGTCCCATGATGCCGACATCAACGCCGGCGTCTTTAAGCAGGGTCAGCCCGCTCCTGGCCACCGGCCACAGCTCTTCGTCGTAAGAATACTGGCAGCCAGCATGATATAAAACCTTCGCCTTCTCCTTGGTGAGGTCTTTAACAGCAAGTCCTTCAGCCCACTTCCCTCGCTGGGCTTTTGGCTTCCCCAGCATATTATCCTCTTTCCGAAGCCCTTCTATAACAGCAGCATGGGCTGGGATAACCTGTCCGTCCTCAACACATTTGATTCTGAGTTCCTGCATTAGCTGTAAAGGTTCAATATCCTGAACCGACTTACAGGAAACATCACAGTTGCCATCCATCTGGCACCGGTAAACCACGTCCAGGAAACTATCCGAATACTGTATCCTTCCCTCCAGTAATGACAATGCTATATTGAATTTGCCACCCGCTGAATAAGCGTGCCAGTGGTACCTGCTTACCGATGGACAGCCGGCTGTGAAATCAGTTTTGCGGAAACTTTCCCAGGGTATCCATTTGCAGTAGGAACATCTGGTGCACCTCAACATATCATGTTTATATTCTTCTAATGACATTTATTGACCTCCGCATTTTTTGATTTTTGGGTGCATTCTCAGAGGCATAGTTTATCCGGGTTCAGGATGCCGTTGGGGTCGAATATTTTCTTCATTTTTCTCTGCATGATGACCGTTTCGGTAGCACCGCCATAGGCAAAATCTGCCCATGCCCCGTAGGGTCTGGAAAAGAATCCGCCCTGTTTCGCCAGGTCACGGCTCCCTTCATTAACCATCCATTTAGTCCTATCCATGTCGTTTTGCTTGGTCGGGTCAGCGTATAAATTAAATTCACAGTGGCAGCTGGTGCCCTGAACCATCGGCTGCAGGTAAACTCCAGTGTTTTCTGCGGGAAACCTGTGAGAGGACATCAGGGCGGATATGGCGGATATGAATCCCGGCGTTTTATCAAGAGTCGTCAGGAAGAAAACATCATGGCATCCGCCTTTATATCTCAGCTTCCAGTACGGCTCGGCTGATGGTCTGGATAACAGTCTTGATATGTCTTCAGCGCTTGCCCCTGGAGTTGTGGTCACCGGCTCCAGCTGGCATGACCGGGCCATGTCCCGGAAATCAGCTTCTTGGTACTGCACTTTTTCCTCGGGCAATTCCCCGTAACCCTCAAAGCTGACGACAAGGACCCATGGTGGCAGGATATTCCTTAATTCTTCAATCTCCTTGGCTTTTCGGGCGAGCAGACAGGCCAGATTAAGGCCGTTCAGTATGAAGCAGTGGTCGCCTAACCTGATTCTCAACAGCTGATAGCTGAAGTCAATCAAGGGTTCAATGTTCTCCGAAGGAATCAGGAAAGTGCGATGTAATTTGGAGATGTAGCGACATTTTAAGGTTGACCAGGTTACTATTCCTATTGTTCCCTGGGCTCCCGATATCAGTCTATGCTCATTAAACTGACTGAGCCCCATGGGGGTCATCTGGGCTTTACCTATCTCCCACTGCTCTTCTATCGTATCCGGCCCGGCCGCCTCACCGCCCCTTAATATGTCCCCGGTTCCGAAAACGATTTCCGCGCAGAGCATCGGGTCAGTGGCATCCCAGTGATGGGCCGGCATGGTGACGGGTTCCCTCTCAAGCATGCTTCCTATTACCGACTTTGAACGGCGGGGGCATAAAGGCATATAGGCACACATGCCTGCCTTTTCTAATGCCGGCTGGAGCTCGGCAAAGGTGACCCCAGGCTCAACCATAGCCACCCTGTTCTGGGGGTCAACCCTGATTATCCTCTTCATCCTGCTGAGGTCAACGATAACGGCTCCACCCACGCTCGGAACGGAATCTCCGCGAAAGTGAGGTGGGCCTGAGCTTACCGGTACGAGCGGCGTCAGAGTCTTATTAGCCCACTCCACGATATTTTTTACCTGCTTGGCATTTTCTGGCTTCACCACATATCTGGGCCTCACTCTGGGCGCGAAGCTCAGGTCTCCGGAATATTCTTCAAGGATTTCACGCTCCTCGAAGATATTTTTATCACCAACTATCTTTCCGAGTTTCTCCTTTTCACTCATCTGTATACCTCCGTCTTTAAGGCAAACTGACTGGTGGGCAGGTCTCCAATTACCTCACTTCGTTTGGCTGTGCAAGC
>CAYWAU010000004.1:0-29324 GCA_964456395.1 uncultured Dehalococcoidaceae bacterium | reverse complement strand
CCTGGCTTTTATCAAATCAATATCAGGAGAAAACGGGTGGTATGGGATGAAATTATCAATGTAGATTATTCGTAAATTATATTTTAGCTAGATTATATTTTCCTTGTTAATATAGCGCGCGGCTCCTGTGGTGTCAAGCGAGTGTTGTGTAAAAATTTGGAGCTTTCTCGTATAATTACCTCAGGAGGATAAAAATGCCCTCTAAAGCCAGTATCTACATCGGCACGTCCGGCTGGTCCTACCCGAAAGGTGAGGGAACCTGGAAGGGGTATTTCTATCCGGCGGGAAAGATAAACGAGCTGGAATATTACAGCCAGTTCTTTAACACCGTGGAGATTAACAGCTCCTTTTATCGGCCTCCCAGCCCCGGCTATGTTTATAACTGGGTGCGCCGCACCCCCAGAGACTTCCTGTTCACTGTAAAGCTGTGGCAGAAGTTCACCCACCCTAAAATGTATCGAGAAGCTACCGGAGAAGAAGCCGTCATTTCACAGAGTGATGTTGATGTATTCAATCGTAGTATTGAGCCCCTGGCAAAGTACGAAAAACTCGGTGCGCTGCTGGCACAGTTTCCGCCCAGCTTTAAAAATGACGGCCACGGTCAGCAAATACTGGGGGCGGTAATCAAGACGTTTGGGCATTACCGACTGGCCGTAGAACTGAGGCACCGAAGCTGGAGCGATGACCGTAATACAGCTGAATTCCTGCGGAATAACAATGTCTCCTGGGTGCAGATTGATGAGCCGAAATTCAGCACGTCGGTTAGTCTGGAGGTGCCGTTGACGGCTGATGCGGCCTATTTCCGCTTTCACGGCAGGAATGCGGAGATGTGGTGGCGGGGTGACAGCGAAACACGTTACCAGTACCTCTATTCACCTGAGGAAATTGCCGGGCTGGCGGACAGGGTTAGGGAGGCTGGTGAAAAATCAGGGATGCTATTTGCCTTCTTTAATAACCACTGGCAGGGCTATGCGCCCCGCAACGCTGTTGACCTGAGGAAGACCTTACAACTGCCGTTTCAGGAAATAACGATGCATTTTGATGCTTCGGAAGATGAAACTAAAGAGACCGAGGGAGCGTTATAAGACGTGCTGTTTGAACTGAATGTAAAGGGTTTCGGCATCATTGAGGAAATCACCTGGAAGCTGGCTGAAGGTCTTAACGTGATTACCGGTGAGACCGGTGCCGGTAAGTCACTGGTGGTTGACGCTGTTGAAGCCCTGCTGTCCGGGAAGGTGCCTGAAGAAGACATTCGTCATGGTTCTGAAGAAGCTAAAATTGAAGGTATTTTTCAGGCACCTCGCAACAGGGCGTCGGAGCCGCTCCGGGAGTTATTCTCGGAGAAGGGTTTGGAAGCCGATGAAGATACCATCCTCGTCACGTGTGATTTTCGCCGGCAGAGTCGTTCCACACCGAGGGTAAACAGGCAGGCGGTATCCAGAGCCCTGCTGAGGGATATTGGTGCCCTTCTGGTTGATATCCACGGTCAGAGCGAGCACCTCTCACTGCTGGATAAGGAACAGCACCTGGAATTCCTGGATGCCTACGCACATACCGGGGACCTGAGGCGTGATTTCAGTGCCAGAGCTTCGGAGCTGTCTCAGGCGGAGCGTGAAATCCAGACGCTGTT
The DNA here is from genome assembly GCA_964456395.1 of uncultured Dehalococcoidaceae bacterium. GTDB lineage: Bacteria > Chloroflexota > Dehalococcoidia > Dehalococcoidales > RBG-16-60-22 > CAYWAU01. Next base: position 27,694 of record CAYWAU010000004.1, on the reverse strand, counting down.
AAAAACAGAGCAGGACTTATCCCGGCAGATGGAATTGCTTAATTTCCAGATTGATGAGATAAAAAGGGCTGAATTGCAGACAGGGGAAGAGGAGGAGATGGGAAGAGAGCTGGCTCTCCTGACTTCCACTGAGAAGCTGAAAGCCGCTGCATATGAAATTTATAAAATAATCTATGGCGACGAAAGTATGCTCACTTCGTCTTCAGCCGTAGATAAACTTAGTGAGGCACTGCCGGTGCTGAAGCAGGTAATAGAAACCGACCCCTCATTGCAAGCACGGCTGGACTACCTGGAAGAGACAGTATACGGACTGGAAGAGTTGGCGCGCTACGTTCGCTCGTACGGAGATAATCTTGACTATGACCCGCATCGACTTGAGGAGGTGCAGAACAGACTGGAACTTATCAGGGGCCTGAAAAGGAAATACGGCGGTTCCATCAGCGAGGTGCTGGGTTATCTGGCCAGAGCGGAGAGGGAACTGGAGGGTATTACCCATTCCGGTGAGCGGCGCGAGCAGCTGGAAGAGAAAATAGAGCAGTTGAAAGAGGAGATGGGCAGTCTTGCCTGTGAGCTTTCCAGAGAACGTGTTAAGGCAGCCCGAAAACTGGCGGCTGCGGTGAAAAAAGAATGTGACGACCTTAATATGTCGCAGGTAGAATTTGATGTATCCGTTATCCAAGAGCCTTCTCCGGAAGGAATCCCGTTTCCCGACAGTGAGCGGTATCAATTCAGCGCCAGCGGGGTTGATAATGTGGAGTTTATGGCTTCAACAAATCCGGGTGAGCCGCTCAAGCCGCTGGCCAGAATTGCCTCAACCGGTGAAATCTCGCGCTTTATGCTGGCATTAAAAGGGGCACTGGCTGAAGCTGACACGATTCCGGTACTCATCTTCGATGAGATTGACATCGGTATTGGCGGCAGGAGCGGCGAGGTAATCGGCAAGAAGCTCTGGAACCTTTCCCGGAACCACCAGGTAATCTGTGTTACCCATCTGCCGCAAATCGCCGCCTTCGCTGACGCCCATTATAATGTCAGTAAAAAAAGCACCGGAGACCGCACTGTCAGCACCATATCAGCTCTTCAGGGCGAGGCGCGTTTAAATGAGCTTGCCGTAATGGTTGGCGGTCCCCGGTACACAGCCAGTTCATTTAACGCCGCCAGTGAGCTTCTGCAGAAAGCCGAGACCTGGAAAAGCGGTGTCAGCTAGCTCAGTCGGCATGCTAGTAACTGGTAATCCCCCTTGCCAGTTTTACAATCAGCTTCGGCTAAATGTACAATTGGAGTAATATATTATCTATGACAGGAGAAGGATATAAATGAAAATCACTCGTCTTTACACGGGACCTGATGGTGAATCTCACTTTGAGGATGTGGATATTACCTTAAGAGATACCGGGAGCCTTGACATACGGTCAGAACTTATGAAAGCGACAGGAATCCTTTTCAGAGAAACGGGTCCTGAATACGACGAAGACTGGCACAATGCTCCTCGTCGGCAATTTGTTATTACGCTTAAAGGTCAGGTTGAGATAGTGATTGGTGACGGTACCAAGCGTCAATTTAGCCCTGGAGATGTTCTGCTGGCGGAAGATACTACGGGTCGAGGACATATAAGTCGTGCCGTGAAAAACCAGCCCCGGACATCGATTTTTGTAACTCTTGATTGAGGAGGCAATACGTCACCAGAAGTTTTACCCCTTAAATCGTCTTAGTTTTCGACGTATTTCTGTCCAGGAGGAAGTGAAGTAAAATAAGACGCTTTTAATTTGCATCTTACTGGATGGCTTTTAGGGCGAGTTCAGCGATGTCATATACCTCAATCGCTTCCCCGTATTCTTTGACCGCGTCCTTGAAGTTCTTTTCACACCAGGGACAGCTGGTAACCAGCGCCGTAGCTCCGGTAGCTTTGGCCTCCTTTAACCTTTCATTGGCCGTCCACAGAGCAAGGTCAGGGTCCGCCTGCTTGACGCCGCCGCCAGCCCCGCAGCACCAGGCATTTTCTCTGATGCGCTCCATCTCTACCAGCTCTATTCCCGGTAGGCTCTTTAATATGTCTCGGGGAGGCTCATACACACCGGGAGATATATGCCGCCCCAGATGACAGGGGTCGTGGTAGGTGACCTTCATCGGGACCTTTAGTTACGGCTGGATAAGGGGAAATCTTCCCCTGGTCTTCCGGGATAAACTTATCCTTGTTTGCCCATATGTATGAGAGACTGATAATATCATCAGGAATCCTGGTCCGTGCCAGTGCCTTCATAGCTTTATAAGTACCGTCAAAGTCCATAAACAGCAACCTTTGTAGTACGGCGTGTTTTGGCTTGGGCCAGACGCTTACCGCCATCTTGGTGATGATACCCGTAGTGCCCTGCCACCCCAGAAAGAGACCCGCCAGTTCAGGGAGGGGGACGAATGACTGCCAGCCTTCGCTTACGGCACAGGAGCCAATTTTCACCGGTTCCCCCGTGGGGAGGACTACTTCCAATCCAGTTACCCAGTTTGAAGCGGTGCCATATCTAAAGGATAGATTATCGAGTCCCTGCAGGAGGGCATTAGTCACGACGCCGGTTGAGGGGGGTGAAAAGGCATAGGTATAGACAAGGTCGGGGTGGTGCTTCTCAAGGTAAGCTTTCATACGACCAAACGTTACCCCGGGCTCGACTACGGCGTACATGTCGGTATCATTTACCTCTATGATGCGGTTCATCCTTCTCAGGTCAAGTGATATGCCCCCCTTAAGTGGTATGGTCAGCCCCCCGATATTTTCCCCGGCCACGTAAGGGATAACTGGTATCTTCTCTTTATTGGCCAGCCGTATGATTGCCTGTACTTCTTCGGCCGTTTGAGGTAGAACTACCATGTCAGGCCAGCTCGGTTCAGCCTGTGTCATGTCCTGAGAGTAAATATACAGGTCGGCCTGATTGGTGGAGACAAACTCGCTACCCACAATTTTTTTGAGCTCTCTAATTACCCCGCTTTTTACGGCTGTTTCCAGCATTTCCCCAAACTCCTTCCGTTATGATTTCACCTTGGCGAGGATGTAACCCGGGCTTGCCTGTCTCTGGCTATTCACAGATAAGTGTTACCTACTCAATATACATCAACGTTTGCCAGTTCTCAATGTGCTGCATTTGGTCTATTTTAGATTTTCAACACCCCTTTTTCCATAATGGTGACACCATCCATTACTATGGTTGCCTGTGTCATATCGCTGTCTTGGTGAGTTGCGCAGCGTGTTTTCCCGCCAATGTCATCGTTTCTTCCACAGGCTATGTGGACATGCCCTAGCCTTCCTTTGTCAACCATGTATCCCGTAGGATGCCCGGGTATAAGGTGGCTCGTTCCTATACCCAGTTCTGCCGCGCAGTTGCTTGCCGTTTCGTCCAGGGTAACTATTTTTTTGAATCTCTCTGCCTGCTCGGGAATATCTGATGAAATTGTATCCACCTGCACCCACCCTTTCTTCACTTCAAAACGTATCGGTTTCTGCAGAAGGTATTTCCATCCTTGAACGAAAAAATCGGCCACCATGACTCCTTCCGTCGTCCCTTCTACCGGGGCAATGGCTGATTCCGCGTAAAACGGAGCTACAAAGAGGGGGGCATCGCTCAAAGGGTGGAGCGGGAACGCAGCTCTGCCTTCTATGCTGAAAGTAAGCTCCGTGCCATGAGGCGTGGTCACTCTCACCTGCTTCGCTTTTGACTCGAACTCGGCGAGCTTCTCAGTTCGTTCTTTTATAATATTCAGGTCTTCAAGTGCTATTGGTTTTTGTAGGCGGTCCTCGGCATCATCGGCACTCATGAAAACAATCCTTTGCAGACCTGCTTCCGTGGCTTCTTTTCTAGCTGTTGTATGACCTATCTCTGAGGTTTCCGCCACCTCCATGATTACATCCGCTGCCTTCATTGCCATGGCAACAATCGGCGGGGGTTCTTCCCCAATATAGGTGCGGCTTTTAAATACCGTCAAGACGGCCTCTGCTCCCATCGTATTAGCTACGTCCGCAATGTCATGAGCAAGAGACATTGGGCGTACATAATCATCGGCGACAACCAGAAGATTTGTCCCGGGTTTAATCCGGGCCATTTTCCCCAATATGAGCTTCAGATTCTCCAACCTGACATCGGTGTTTTTCATTTATTGAACTCTCCTTTACTGTTTCATTTTTTGTAAATCTTCTAACCATGTATATAATTCCGGGTTGTTAAATTGTTACATGTGCTCTCCTTCCTTCTCTTTTTAAGATGTCTTGTTACCTCAATCTACATTGTAGCAAATCATGCCACAAAATATGATATCGCGACTTAAACGAATATGGATTTCCGCGATGCGTTGCTATGAGTGATTCAGACCTATTTTGCCATAAATACATTACGATTGTATAATGTGTAGTGATTAACAGCACTTTTGCTGACCGCACACAATTCTGAAAAGAACCAAAATATAGGAGGGAAAGGAGGAATCAATGGATATTGGCTTTATCGGAATCGGGCAAATGGGGGGCCGGATGACAAAGAACTTACTCAAAGCAGGCTATGCCTTGACCATCCATGACATAAACAGGGATGCCGCTCGTGTTTTTTTAGACCAGGGAGCCAAATGGGCGGATACCCCCAAGGCTGTAGCTGAGTTATGCTCGGTTGTGATAACGATGTTACCCGGACCTCCCGAGGTTGAGCAGGTTGTTTATGGTCCTGAGGGGCTTATGGCCGGGTGGAAAAAGGGCGATATTTACCTGGACATGAGCACCAGTCTACCCGACACCTCGCGACGAATTGCCAAGGACGCTGAGCCAAAGGGCGTTACGGTAATGGATGCGCCGGTAACCGGTGGCGTAATGCGCGCGGAAGACGGCACTCTGACGATTATGGTGGGCGGTGCTCCGGATGCGTTCCAAAAAGTGGTCGGGATGCTGGAACACATGGGCAATAAAGTATTACACATGGGGGATATTGGCTGCGGCAACATTACCAAGTTAGCCAACAACATGATATCCCTGACCTGTACTTTTGTTAATGCCGAGGCTTTTGTACTGGGGGTTAGGGGCGGCGTCGACGCGCGCAAACTCTGGGAAGCCTGCAGCTCCGGTTCCGCCAATAACTTTCAATTGACGGAAGTCTGGCCCAGAACTATTTTGGCGGGAAACTTTGAGTCTGTGTTTGAAATGGGCCTGGCGGCAAAGGACATTAGCTTGGCGATGGAGTTGGCCAGGGAATATCAGATACCATTACCAATCACAGCCCTGATAGAGCAGCGCTTCACTGAATGCAAAGCTTCCGGTCTTGCCAAGAAGTCTCTGGATACTCACATATGGCGGTTGGAAGAGCTGGCTGGAGTAAAGGTACGCTTCTAATCATGACAATAAAATACTTGGTTTGGGAGGAAAATTAATGAAAATAGTGAAAATCAGTGACGAAGAAGCACTGGAAGACTCCAGAGAGCTTTTTACAGGTGGGAAGGTCTACTTACAGATGCTCGTTGACAAGGAGGACTCAGAACAGTATGGCTCTGCCATGGTCACCTTTGGTCCTGGAGGCCGCACAAAGCTCCATACCCACGACTCTGACCAAATTTTATTCGCTACTAAAGGCAAGGGCATAGTAGCTACAGATAAAGAACAGCACGTAGTAACGGCAGGTACGTTGGTATTTATCCCGGCCAAGCAGCCTCACTGGCACGGGGCTACTGCTGACGGACCCTTCTCACACCTCTCCGTTATCAGACCAGGCAAGGCGAAAATTGTTGAATAGCCCAAGATGTCTGGTGTATGTAGACTGTTTGATGAGAATTACAGCGTAAACCAGACAGGAGGAATGAGGCAATACCCGGGGCTGGGTAAATTCTAAGCCATCATAAAAAGAAAAAGGAGGAAACAACATGGCAAAATGGGCAGACATGGAGAAAGAATTAAAGGATAAACTCTGGTTGAGGACGCACCCTATAGGCTACAAGCGCTTTGACAACCCGGATGACCTTGACAAGATACCCAACCTGAAGCGCCTGCAGTACTACCACTCTGTCTGCGAACTGATAGCTCAATCTCGAGAAATGGGGTTTACTATTGGGGATAAAAACACAGACCCGACTTACTATCACTGTGCACGCATCCACGGGCTTACAGCCGTTCCTGAAGGTATGGACACACCGGAGCACGGGCTCACCTGGTGCGGTAGCTGGGAGGATGAGAGAAAGCGATTTCTGGCCTTCCCCCGGATACCCGCCGGAGGGGGAATCGTGTTCGCTCCCCTGTCTACGATAACATACGACCCCGATGTTATCCTTATCTACGGAGACCCCGCCCAGATTATCCTCATAATCCAGTCAATGCATAGAAAGGAATTTGAGCGTTTCCAGTTCGGCTGCATGGGGGAGTCATCCTGCGCCGACTCACTGGCAGATTGTTACCTGACAGGTAAGCCAAAGGTCGGGATTCCGGGTTTTGGGGAACGCATGTTAGGACATGTTCGGGAAGATGAGTTGGTGATTGCGCTGCCTCCACCTTACCTGGAAAAGGCTCTACAGGGCTTGAATGAACTGGGGGCAAGGTATCCCATACCCCACACTTTGAGCATTGACCTGGATATGAAGCCTGACCTTCATCAGCGCTACCCGGAGGACCCGGCGTTCTTTCCGTAGAGCAGGATAGAGGCAAAATATATACTAATTAACTACGGGAGCTCAGGCTCCCTTGGTTTCACTGGGTAACTGCTATCTTGGCGGTCAAGAACAAGGGCTTTGCCTGAGTTTCAGCCTAGTCAAAGCCGTACCATGTGGCGACTTCGTCCAGCGGCACTCTTCGGCTTCGACTTTGATTTATGGGGTTGTCCCAGTCGGCATAACCAATCGCTATTCCCAGTGCTATGAGCTTGGAATCGGGTATGGGCACTGCCTTTCTGATAATGTCGGGAAATACCACAGCCGATGCCTGCGCCACAGTTGACAGCCCGTAATTGGTGGCCAGCAGCATAATGTTCTGCACTGCCGAGCCGCAGTCGTACAGTGACCACGCGTTAATGCCCTTCGCCTGATAAAAGAAAGGCCGGTCGATGAGGAGATAGATAATCACCGGGGCACCATAGTTCAGGTAGTTCTGTCGGCGGCGGGTATCATCGTCCTGCGCTGTCGTCCGGTCCGTGTCCTTCAGTCCGTGGATGCGGGATATATAAGGCTCAGGAAACTCATAAGGGCGGTCGATGTCAGGAGTCCGCTCTCCTGCATCCCTTTCAATATAGCCTTTCTTTATTTCCTCCAGCGGTTTACCGGTAACTACGGCAAATTGCCAGGGCTGGGTGTTGGCCCATGACGGAGCTTGCAGAGCCTGCTCAACTATTTGCCTTAGCAGGTCCCGCGGAATGGGGTCTGGCTTAAACCCCCCCCGAGTGGTCATCCTCTCTTTGATGGCTTCGGTGACATCCATAATCTTTCACTCCTTATTTATCTACGGTCGGGATTTTTACAACAATAACTATACATGCTTCTATGCAGTGAAGTCAAATTGACTTTATTAATTGACTTTGGCCGGGGTCGGGGTATAAAATTAGTTCCGAGTAGGCACGCAAAACTCAAATTGAGAGCCCCCATCAGGCACTGGCTAAAGGCAGCATCCAGCACAAGGGCAAGAATAATGCTTGGTTAAGAAAGTAATTGTTTTAGGAGGATAAGATGTCTAACGATCGAGAGGCAATCGAGAGGCGTTGGAAGAGGTATCAGGAACTGCTGGGTTACACCGATGAAGAACTGGCTATCTTCCGCTCTTTTCCCCAGAATAGGAAGGCCATAGAGGATTCACCTGATATGGTGAAGTATGACTACGTTTTCGATATTATTGAGGCCAGAAACTGTATCGCTGAATATAAGGTGGGAGATTACTTCCGTGTTGACCCCTTTGGGTTCCTGATGAAAGAAGAATGTCCGAAGAATCTGTGCACCGGGGCTATTTTCGGCTTCAAGCCGCTGATTGGTTACGCGTGGCAGGCCCTCATGGATGGTAGCCAGTATCTTTTCCACCGGACAATCCGCTGCCCTGATGTTGGCGTCGAGCGGGAAGGTTCGGGTGAGATTACCATGAAGCTCTACCTAGTGCCCAGAGGGCAGAAATGGGTAAGGCCGAAAGACCCCAATATCATGAGGATAGAGCCAACCAATAGCTAGAGTGGGGAGGGCTGGTTACCGGGGTGGGGCGTGGGGATGTGATTGCGGTTAAGGTATCGCGGGCGGTACTTTGCGAGCTATACTGACATAGAGGGAGTTAAAATTGTGAAGGAGTTTAGCCTGGAAGGGAAAAGCGCCGTGGTGACCGGGGGCGGCAGCGGCTTGGGTAAGGAAATATGCCTTGCCTTGGCCAGAGCCGGAGCAGATGTAGCGATAGCGGCTCGGCGACCCGGTCCAATCAATGAAGTAGCCGCTGAAATTAAGGATTATGGTCGAAAGTCTTTGGCATTACCTACTGATGTCATTGACTCCAAGCAAGTCAACCACCTGATAGAAACGGCTATTACCGAGTTCGGCAAGGTTGATATACTGGTCAATAATGCCGGTATTGCTAAAGGGGTGGACCCGTCCGGTCACGATGTTTTGGGACCACCGTCTAAGGCTATCTGGGAACTAAGTGACGAGGATTGGGCCTATTCCATAAATACCAACCTTACCGGGACATTCCATTGTTGCCGGGCAGTGGCCAGGCATATGCTGGAACGGAAAAGCGGCAAGGTGATAAACATCTCCTCCATGGGTGCCATAAGGGTTGTCAAAGGTAATTTCGGTTATTGCACGGCTAAAGCAGGAGTGATAGCATTTACCAGGACCCTGGCTATTACCTGGGCAGGTGACAATATTCAGGTAAATTGTATCGCCCCAGGATACCTCCCGGTAGTTGATACGGCGCCCGAGGTAAGAGAGCAAATTGAACGGTTCTTCCCGATGGGGCGTTACGGTGACCCTCGCGAGATTGGGCCGCTGGCGGTCTACTTTTCGTCAAGCGCATCTGACTATGTTACCGGGCAATGCTTTACTATCGACGGTGCTGCTGGCGTAAGTTATGCCCCCACGGGCTACATACCCGGTACCTAAGCGCAGCCCGGCTTAATACTGGCTTACTTAGCTGTACTTTTGTTTAACATTAAGGAAGACATTAGTGTAGCATTCTTTAATACTTATAGGAAGGATTACCGAAGATATGTTGGAGGAATTTAAATTAGACGGGGATATAGCTATCATCGCCTCTTGTGGCTCCAGTTGGACTAAAGAGCTGGCTCTATCTTTGAGCGAAGCTGGAGCTAAGGTTGTTGTCGCTACCAATGACCGGGAAAAGTTAAACGAGATAGCATCGGCTTTACCAGAGCGGGACGTCTTATCTATTCCTACCGACCTGACCAGCGCGCAGGAAGTTGAAGGCATGGTGAAACGAACTGTATCCCAGTTTGGCAAGGTTGATATCCTGGTTAACAATCTCAACCTGGAATTCTGGAAGCCACTGCTGGACATGACTGAAAAAGAGTGGCATGGGGTGATGCAGACAAATCTCACCTCGGCCTTTCTTTGCTCTAAGGCAGCTGGCAAATACATGGTAGCACAGAAAGCAGGCAGTATCATTAACATTGTATCAGGCTTGGCTGAAAGGGGAATAACCAATGGTACGGCATATTGTGCTAGCATGGGCGCTGTGCTTGAGTTGACGAGGGCGCTCGCCCTGGAATGGGCACGACTAAACGTAAGAGTAAATGCGGTGGGAGTAGGTTGGGCGGATAAGCCAGTCAACAAGGATGAAAAAGACATTGTGGCACGCTATATACCGATGAAGCGCCGTGCCCGTGCCGAGGATGTGGCCCCGCTGGTCGGGTTCCTCGCCTCTAAAGCCTCTTCATACTTGAGTGGAAGTATCTATATTGTTGATGGTGGCCTGATGGCGAGAGCCTAGATGCGCTCTTATTTGTTTTGCCACTGAGATGATTATCAGAAGAGCAGAACCAAGTCAATAAAATGCGACTTTAGAATGGGAGGACGTATGATAATCAAGATGAGCCATTTCGGAATCGTAGTTAATAATCTAGAAGAATCTACGAAATTATGGACTGACACTTATGGACTTAAGGTACTCAAGACCGGCAGAGTGGACGCCGAGGGAATCAGGAACCGTTTTCTGATGGTTGGGAATAGTTTCATCGAGCTTATGGAGCCAACCGATAAAAAGGATATGAACAATGCTATTGCCAAACGCTTGGCAACCAGAGGTGAAGGTATTTTTCATGTCGCGCTCGTAGTTGATGACCTGGAAAAGACAGGCAGGGAGCTTGAGAAGAAGGGGGTTTCGTTAATAAGACGCGAGCCAATTGAAGATGAGCCGGAGGGGCGCATCATAGTACACCCCAAGGATGCCAGTGGAGTGCTGCTTGAAATCGTTACCTTGGGAGTGTAACCGCGCTCGCTCATGTTATATGGAAGTCAGATACCGAAAATTTGAAGCCGGGGACGCGGGTTGAGCCGGAAGTATACCGGACATAAAATATTTCAAGCCGATAGGAGGTGAGTAGTAATATGCCTATATCTGGGCCTGATATTCTTCTCTACGAGAAAAAAGACAGGATTGTCACCATCACGCTGAATCGGCCTGAGAGGGCGAATGCGCTCAGTGTGGAATTGATGCACAGACTGCTGGAGTCTTGGCGTCGTTTTAATGAAGACGATGATGCCTGGGTGGCCGTGGTGACCGGTACCGGTGACAAGGTATTTTGCGCCGGGGCCGACCTTGTTGAGCTCAGGGAAAGTTATGAAAAAACCAGCAGTATGCCTAATTGGCCCGAGTTCTACATTACTGGAACATGGAAGCCGCTTATTGCCGCTATCAATGGGCATGCCAGCAGTGGCGGTTGGGCGTTAGCCCAAGCCTGCGATATTCGGATCGCTTCAGAGAAAGCGGAGTTCGGCATCGCTGAGACGATGTGGAACATGCCGGCGGGATGGGTGCATGGCCTGACCGGGCAAATCAATCTGGGGCATGCTCTGGAGGTCGTTCTCTGGGGAGACGCCAGAATCACGGCTCAAAGGGCGTATGAGATGGGCTGGGTCAATAGAGTGGTACCCCCGGAAAAGGTTATGGACGAAGCGATGTCGTGGGCGGAACGGATGCTATCTTTGGGCCCTCGCTGTGTGAGAAACCTCAAGGAGATTCTATACAGGTCACTCTACATGGTGCCTGAAGAGTCGGAAGCATTTTATCATGCCCTGGAAGCCAATCTCAAAGGCATGGAGGACACTAAAGAGGGTTCCCGGGCTTTTGTGGAGAGAAGAAGACCTGTTTTCCGCAACAAATAAGCTAGATATTAGCCCGAAACTCGCCGGGTAGTTCGGTTGTGATGCTACCGTCGATGATGCACTCTGCTATCTCTTCATCATCCATCTTTAACAACTCTTTGAAGACATACTCATTGTGCTCGCCAATGCACGGGGAAGGCATCACCATGTCCCGGGGCGTCTTTGACATGATGTAGCACGCTTGGTGTTCGTAAGCCGGCTTACCTATGACTGGATGGTCTATTCGTTTGAAGTGATTGCGGTATTTCAACTGGGGATCTTCAAACATGTCTGAGCACTTGGCTACCACATTGGCGGCTATGCCGGCAGATTGCAAGGTCTTTTCCACCTGCTCAGCGGTAAAATTGATAGTCCATTCCGCCACCAGCCTTTCAAGCTCATCCTCGTTATCCTTTCTTCCGGGAAGAGTGCTGAATTTCTCCTCCCTTGTCCATGGTGGATTGCCAATAGCCTCACCAAAGGCTCTCCATTCCTCGTCAGTAAATATGCTTATGGCCACCCAGCGGTCATCTCCTTGACACGGGAAAACGCCGTGTGGAGCGGCATTATACAGACGGTTCCCCTGACGTCCCGCCACTCTCTTGTTTACCTGATAATCCATAACCAGGGGAGCCAGGAACTGGACGGAGGCTTCGAATTGGGATTGTTCTATCCATTGCCCCTTGCCAGTCCTTCGGCGATAATCAAGGGCAGCTACCAGAGCCATGGCGTTAAGGGGAGGACAGACGAAGTCGGTATATGCGAAGGGACTGGCCGGTACCCGTTCAGGCCAGCCGCTCAGTTCCGTAAAGCCGCATAAAGCGCAGGCATTGTACCCGTAGCCCGCAAAGCTGGCGTGAGGCCCATCATTCCCCTGCATGCTGGAACTTAAGTAAATGATGTCTGGCTTTACCTTTATTAAACTCTCATAGTCCAATCCCCATTTCTTCATGACCCGGGGTGAAAAGTTCTCCGTGACTATGTCAGCCCACTTGATAAGCCTGAGGGCGAGCTCCCGACCGCGGGGTTGATTCACGTTAACACTGACGCTGTACTTGTTGGGATTGTATTTACCAAAGTGCATGCTGCTGTCGGCAGTGGGCTTGCCCCCGCCGAAAGGGCTTGTCGCTCTTAAGACATCCAGCCGGTTATGGGTTTCGACCCTTACCACAGTGGCGCCGTGGTCCGCCAGGTACCGCGCACTTCCCGGCCCCACGATTGCCCAAGAGAATTCAACTATCTTGACGCCTTCAAATACCTTTTTTCTCTCCATTCTGATGACCTCTCCTCTAGTCTTCTCTCAAGTCAGGGCTACTGCGATGGTTGCTTCATCAGCTGGCAGCCGGTATCATGAAGAGCTGTACTCACATTAAATAACCCCGCCCTGTTTTAATAATTCCAGTTTCTCTGTAGAGAAGCCCATCTCCTTGCCATAAATCTCCTCATTATGCTCGCCTATGAGGGGTGCCGGCCGCTTATATGTTAAGGGAGTCTCGCTCAGTTTGAAGGGCGGCCCACAATAGGTCAGGGCTTCTCCCAGTTCAGGGTGCGCCACCTTTGGCCAGTAGTTGCGGAACTGAAGCTGAGGATTATGGCATACGTCGCGGATAGTGGATACAGGAGCGAGGAGTATGCGCCTTTTTATGCCTCCTTCCTCATACAGTTCCTCCTTGGTCTTGGTGGCGGTAAACTTGGCTACGGCTGTTTCTACCCTGTTTGCCAGCTCTGCAGTTAATGCAAACGCATTATATTCACTTACGAAATCGACTTTCTTCAGCCAATCTTCAGCCATGCCCTCTTCATCCATCCATTGTACTAGCCTTTGCGTGGAAGATACCAGTGGCTCATTGCCACCCTGAAGTACAATGAGAACATAGCCATCTTGGCACGGGTAGCATATGGTTTGGCAAACCCCTGTAGCTGATATATAAATACGGCCTCCATATCTGCAGACATTGTTTTTATTGATATCCCATATTTGTAGAAAATTAAAAATAGCAGACATGGCACACTCTTGCAGAGAAACATCAACATGCTGGCCTTCGCCGCTTGCCAGCCGGTACCACAGTGCACTCATTGCTCCGGTTGCTGCCTCAACACCGCCGAACAGGGAAGTTTGGGGAAAGCTGATCCAGTTAGGAGCACGGTCGGGGTCACCGCATGTGGATAAGAACCCACCGCTGGCCCAGGTAGTCAGGTCACTTCCCTTATAGTTAGCTTTAGGGCCGGCCTGGCCGAAAGGAGTTATGGAAGCCACCACAATTTCTGGCTTGATTCGGCTGAGGTCAGCGTAACCTAGGCCCAATCGGCTCATATAACCGAGTTCAAAGGACTCGATTATAATGTCAGTGGTCAGCAGCAGCTTCTTGAATATCTCCTGTCCCTCAGGTTTTTCAAGATTTAAAGTGATGCCTCTTTTGCTGGTATTATAGGCGAACCAGAACAGGCTCTTTTCCGGGTCTGGGATATCTTTGTAAAAGGGTGCTGTACGGGAGGGGCTGCCGCCGGGGGGCTCTATTTTAATGACATCAGCTCCAAGGTCACCAAAAAGTTTGGCTCCAATCATACATCCACCCTTGGTGAGGTCTAAGACGCGGTAGGGTGTCAGCGCTGAAAAACTTTCATGCTCTGCGTTCATGAGAACTCCTATGAAGAATATTTAATGCTTCTCTTCCCAGAACGTGTCACTGTGGATTCGGCTCATTATACCATATCGTCCTTGATTTGAGAAGACGGCTTGCCTCTCTTGCTCAGGCAGCCAGGCAGGGGTTGTTGACAGGCACTTTTTAGCTTGACAATCAACTTATCATTTGCCTATTATAGGAAAGTATTGTAATGATACTGAATGAGGAGCAATACGCTTGGAGTCTCCCCATACTGCAGGCATATTTGATAGTGTAGACCGGGTACATATCCTCAGGTTGCGGCTAAGGCCCAAGACCCGGGCAGAGTGAGTTGTGGGATCAGAGCCTGACGCAAAGCCTGTTTAACGCCATCAAAATAATTATAGGAGGCATGGTGACATGCCAATAAACAAAATAGTCGACAGTTTTGATGAAGCAGTATCAGATATTCAGGATGGTGCCACCATCATGTTTGGGTATTTTGGTCACCCTGGCGAAGCGCCTTGCTGGCTCATCAGGGCTCTAGCCAAACGAGGCACCAAGAATTTAACTCTTATCAGTAATATGCCGGGTTGGGGCAGGACTCTCATACCCATCTTCCGAGAAAAAATGAAGGACTTTATTAGATTTCCGTCGTGGTGGGATGACCCCGGGCTCCTGGTTGAAAATGGTCAGATAAAAAAGGCTATTTGCTCCTGGGCAAGCGGCATGTCACCGGCCAATGTGAACGATTTTGAGAAGCGATTTGCAAGGGGAGAAGTAGAACTTGAAACTGTTCCCCAGGGAACCTTGGCGGAGAGGATAAGAGCCGGCAAAGCCAATATTCCTGCCTTTTATGTACCTACCGGGGTGGGGACGGTCGTCGAGGAAGGCAAAGAAGTGAGAACTTTCAACGGTAAAAAGTATATTCTGGTACATGCTTTAACAGCTGACTTCGCCCTCATTCATGCCCACAAGGCCGATAGGTGGGGCAACCTGGTTTATCGGGGGTCGTCAAGGACATTTAATGCTACCATGGCTGGAGCGGCCACAGTTACTATTGCCGAGGTCGATGAGATTGTGGAATTAGGAGAACTGGACCCCGAGGTCATTGTAACCCCAGGCATATACGTTGATAGAGTTATCGCCAGGCCAATGGATGAGGTGCAAAAATGGTAAGTAAATATAGAATGGATGAGCAGACTATGGCTCTCCGTGTGGCCAGAGAGTTTCAAACGGGCATGGTGGTGAATCTGGGAGTTGGCATAGGCACTCAATGTATGAACTATGTTCCGGAGGGGAGAGAAGTCATATTTCACGCCGAGAACGGGTCCCTTGGCCTCGGTCGCATTGTATCTTCTCCTGACGAAGCAGATATCGATCTTCTCAATGCCGGTGGACAGCCGGTGCGGCGCCAACCTGGCATGTCTTTCTTTTCACATGACGAGTCGTTTGTAATGATAAGGGGAAAACATATAGACATGGTTGTTCTGGGAGCCATGCAGGTTTCTGAGAAGGGTGACCTCGCCAACTGGGCCTTGCCAGGTAGAGGTTTGGGGAACATAGGAGGTTCCATGGACTTAGCCCTTGGGGCTAAAAAGGTAGTGGTCGTCATGATACATACGGCCAAGGACGGCAAGCCCAAGATTTTGAAGAAATGCACGCTGCCGTTAACGGCACCTCAATGCGTCAAACTGATAGTTACCGACATAGCCGTAATCGAGGTCACCGAAGAGGGATTGGTCCTAAAGGAGGTAGCTCCTGGCTGGACACCAGCAGAGATACAGGAGCTCACTGAACCCAAGCTAACAGTCGCTCCTGACCTGAAAGAAATAGAGTTGTGAAAACTGGTAGGAGCCGAATGATAGGTGAATTTCAGCGTGATACTGGAAGTATTAGCCAAAGAGTCTGTGCATGCTGCTCTGTATATCTTTCTAATGCCGGATTTGCCGGCACCGCCCAAATTCAAAAGGACGTAATTGCCAAATCGCCGGGGTTATAAATCATACCTGGCGGGTCATCTAACCGTAACGTCCAACAAATAATAGGGAGGGTAATAGAGAGGGATAATGAATTACAAGACTCTCATTCTGAAGAAGGAAGACGGAGTAGCCACCATAACCATGAATCGGCCTGAAAAACTGAATGCCATAAACACAGAGATGACTTACGAGTTTATACAGGCAAGCAGGGAAGCGGGTGAAGATAAAAGCATAGGAGCCGTCATTATTACCGGTGCCGGACGTGGATTCTGTTCCGGTGCTGACCTCAGCTCAGACGACTTTAAAGTAACCAGCCCGTCGGATGCTGTGAAGTTATTAGAGCCAGCCCGCACGCTGATCATGGGCATCAGAGAGATGCCCAAGCCAGTCATCGCCGCCGTAAATGGCCCCGCTGTTGGCGGCGGCTGTAGCCTCGCTCTCGCCTGCGACATAATCATAGCCTCGGAAAAAGCCCGGTTCGGTCTGCCTTTTGTGCTGCGGGCCCTTCACCCGGACTTTGGCGGAACATATTTTCTACCCCGGATGCTCGGTCTTGCCAAAGCAAACGACCTTATACTTACTGGCAGGATGATTGACGCTGGTGAAGCAGACAGTATAGGACTGATCAGCCGGGTGGTACCTGAAGACCAACTGGAAAGCGTGACCAGAGAGCTCGCAATGACCTTAGCCAAGGGTGCACCGCTGGCTATTAGCATGACAAAAGCTTCCATCAATAAAGTAATGCAAATGGACCTGAGCACAGCGCTGGAGTGCGAAGCCAGGGCACAGAGCATCCTTATGATGAGCGAAGACTTCAGAGAATCAACCGCCGCGTTCCTGGAGAAAAGGGAGCCCGTCTTCAAGGGAAAGTAGTCGGCCAGCACGGTAAGAGATTTCATGGTAACCGAAATCGAGCCTATTACTGATATATGCTGGAGTAGCCGGTAAATCGGTTATTCAGGGACGCCAAGTTGAATGAGATTGGAGGTGGCACAACCGAGATGAGAAGATTGATTATAGCCGAAGCACTTTTAGGGGAGTAAAAGTGGGGGAAAAATCATCAGCAAGTGAAAGGTTACGATATTAGAAGGGAGGCAAAGACAAACCATGCCGAAAGTCGCTATTGTAGGGGTCGGACAGACGAAGTATAAAGAGAACATACATGATATGTGGCAGGGAGACGTTGCCTATGACGCCATAGAAAAGGCGTTGCAGCATACGGGGCTCACTTATCAGGATGTATCCGGGGATGGAGTTGGAATAGAGAGGATATTGACCACCGGGGAGGACCACTTTATCGGCAAGACCTGTAACGCGTTCTGGATACACCATTATTTAGGGGCGTTTGGCTTATCCCATGACAATGTATCGGGAGACGGGACCTATGCTGTCTACCATGCCGTAATGGACATACTATCGGGTCACTATGACATCGTCATGGTGGTATCAATTGTTAAGGAATCGGAGACATTAAGGGAAGGAGTGGAGAACTGTGTTTTTGACCACATATTTCTCCAGCCGCTTGGCTTCGATTATCTTACGGCGTCGGCTTTACAGGCGCAGAGGTATATGTACAAATACGGAATTTCGCCGGAGCAATGTGCCAGAGCGGCCGTGAAGAGTCGCCGAAACGCCAAGAACAATCCTTATGCCCAGGAGGCGTTCGATATTGGAGTAGATGATGTTCTGGGTTCAAGGGTATTAGCCTCACCCATCAAGCTCCTTGATAGCAAGCCGCTGGTTTCCGACGGGGCTTGTGCTGTAATACTGGCCTCGGAGGCTACTGCCAAAAAGATAACCGATAAGCCAGTATGGATAAAAGGCTTGGGCAATTGCTACGATGCCCATTATTTAGGTGACAGGGACTTGGGTGATTGTGATTCACTGGTGGTAGCGGCCCAGAGGGCATACAGCATGGCTGGTATAACCAATCCGATGAAGGAGCTTGATGTGGCTGAGATATCTGCCGAATACTCCTATCAGGAGTTGCTGTGGTATGAGGGGCTCGGTTTCTGTGAAAGAGGCGAGGGAGGCAGGTTGATTGATAGCGGTGTCACCGAGATGTCGGGAAAGCTGCCGGTGAATCCGTCGGGAGGGGTTTTAGCCGGTAATCCCATACAGGTAGCCGGTACTGCTCGGGTTGCCGAAGCGGCGTTGCAACTTCGAGGTGAAGCGGGTGATAGGCAGGTAAAGAATGCCAGGACTGCCCTGGCCCACGGATTTTACGGACCCTGTGGGCAGTCCCAGTGTGTCCTGGTATTGGGAAACTAGACGGAGAGGAGAAGAATCATGTCAGAGAGAGTTGCCATAGTAGGGGTAGGGCAGACACCTGGCAAGAGGCGGAGGCCGGAGATCAGCGAGGTTGAGCTGGTGAATGAAGCCGTCAGGGCTGCCCTGGAAGATGCGCAATTGACCATCAAAGATATAGATGCCGTGATAGTAGGCAACATGGAATTTTTTGAAGGGACAGTGTTTACCGACCAGTGGTTGGTAGAGGGCCTGGGTGCCTATCTGAAATCGGGGATGAAGGTAAACTCCGCCGGGGATACCGGCGCCACGGTTTTCACCACGGGAGTGACTCATGCTGCCTCAGGCTTATTCAACACGGTACTGTGTGTCGGCTTTGAGAAACAGGATGAAGGTGCCTATGGCGGCATAGGGATGAGGTCTGAGGACCCGTTTTTTAACATCGCCGGGGGTTCCGGACGTGCCATAGGTGCAATGTGGGGAACGGCGGTGTCAGTATTAGATAGAAAATCGGCTGATGAAGAGCATATAGCCAAGCTCCGGGTGAAAGAGGCTGAATGCGGGCGCAGAAACCCCTATGCGCATTTAAAATTGAATCTGACCGTGGAAGAGGTCATGAACTCCGAGGTGGTCATCGCGCCGCTGAGATTTCTCCACGTTTGCCCGACCTCCGTTTGCTCATGCGCGGTCATAGTAGCCCCGGAGCAGAGGGCTAAGAAGATAACCAGCAAACCGGTATGGGTCAAGGATCACGTTTGTGTTCACGGCGGGATACAGCCAAGAATGGGCGAGCCATGGCTGTGTGCTGGAGCGGCGTATCCCACCGGGCCGCAGTTCCGCTGGGGAGTGGAACAGTGTGCTATCAAGCTGTACAAGAGGAACGGGATAACGAATCCACGAAAAGAGCTCGATGTTATCGAATCATATTCCCCCTCTACTTGGCACGAAGTGGATTATTATGAAGCTATAAAGTTGTGCGAGCCGGGTGAGGCCTGGAAGTTAATCGAGGAAGAGGCTACCTGGCCCCATGGTGATATCCCGGTTGACCCCGGCGGGGGCGTGGTGTCCACAAATGCCATCGGGGCAAGCGGGATGCAGCGAGTAGCCGAGGCAGCGACCCAGGTTAGGGGGGATGGTGGCGAGCGGCAGCTCCCTAAGGATGTGAACCTGGCTGTGGCGTATGCCCAGGGAGCCGACCAGTTTGCCACCATGGTGCTTTTAAGTAAGACAATGTGATACAGGAGGAAAGAGATGAATCAGCAGACTACGCAGGAATACATACGTGTGCCGCACCGGCTGACGGCCAGCTGGCGCGAGCCGGCAGGCATCTATGTTAACAGGCTCTTTCTGAGCATGCGGGACAAGAAACAGCTGCTGGCAATAAAATGTCCCAAGTGCGGGGCGGTTTGGTTTCCGCCGGAGATAGTCTGTGGCAAGTGTAAGATTAAGATTGAGGATAAGGAAGAAAACTGGGTAAAGCTTGGTCCCAGAGGTACACTCCTGGTTGCCTACCATGTAACCGGTGCCAGGGAAATAGACCCGTCAACCGGGTGGCATCCGGACGGGCAGGTATTCAATCCGATTGGCTTCATACGCCCGGACGGCGGTAACGAATGGACGCTGCTCGCTCATGTTATGAAGGAGTCAGACACCAAAAATCTTAAGCCGGGGACGCGGGTTGAGCCGGTGTGGAGGCCGAGGAGTGAGCGAAGAGGTACCATGCAGGATATTAAATTCTGGAGGATAGTGGAGGAATAAAATGGTTAAAGATGCCAAAGAAGAGATACTCATCGGTGAAAGAAATTTTGATAGCATATTCAGTTATGATGCTGGTGCTATACGGAGCCGGTTTTTAACCGAGATAAGGGATAATCAGAAAATAATGGGGATAAGATGTCCGGACTGCAATCTTGTGTACGTGCCGCCGCGGTCAGTTTGCCTGAAGTGCTTTGGCAATCTGAGTGATTTTGTTGAAGTTGGCCAGACGGGCACATTGACGACGTATTCAATTGTGTACCGGTCCGAGCCGTTTTATCCTGTGGAGCCGCCCTTTATTTACGGGATTATTCAACTGGATGGGGCTGACACCGGTTTAGTTCACTTGATAGGTGAGGTTGACCTTCAGAAAGTACGGGTGGGGATGCGGGTGAAAGCGGTATTTAAGGAAGAACGGGCCGGCAGTATACTGGACATAAAACATTTCAAGCCGATAGCAGGTTGAGACTCTCACGCCTCTATCGGCTTGATATTGTTCTCTACGAGCTGGTATACCTCTCTTAACGAGTCCGGAACACTGTTATCACATTGTGCTCGGCAGGAAGAGAATAATCTGGGGGAAAGCAACCATCAGAGCTATACCTACCAAAAACACAAGTGCAAAGGGTACTATCCCCCGGAAGACCTCCTCCATAGGGACTTTGGTTACCCCTTGAACCACGTAAACATTAATCGCCACTGGCGGCGTGATCAAGCCCAGCTCTGTCATTACACAAACCAGGACAAGAAACCATATGGGGTCAAAGCCTAATTGTGTAACAAGAGGGAAGAAAACGGGTACGGTGAGCAAGATTGAGCCGAGCGGGTCAATAAACATGCCGAGGGGAATGTACAGGATAAGTATTATTATCATGGTGACCAGTGGCGGCACCTGGAAACTCAGTATCCATGCACCAAGAGCAGCAGAGACGCCGCTGAGGGCGAGGAAACTATTAAATACGTGTGCCCCAATAAGGATAAACAGGATGTAAGCGGTTGTTTGGGCACTCTCCTTCAGTGCCTCAACAAGGGCAGACCTCGGTGTGCGTTTAGCTATAGCAATAGCGAAAGCCCCGAAGGCGCCGATGGTTCCCGCTTCAGAGGGGGCAAAAACACCTACGTATAAACCACCTATTACCACAATGAAAAGTACCAGCATTCCCCAGACACCGGTTAGGGCGGAGAACTTTTCTCTCCAGGGATAAGACTCGCCGACAGGACCCATTTTCGGATTCAGTTTGCACATAGAAAATATGAGTATTAGAAACAGGGCGGACAGCAATATACCAGGGAGAAACCCGGCTATAAACAAGATCCCTATAGATGTCTCGGTAATAATCCCTAAGACTATGAAGATGGTGCTTGGCGGGATAAGAATACCCAGAGCCCCTCCGGCGGCGATGGTGCCGGTCGCCAGCCGGGGGCTATACTTGAGCCTCTTCATTTCGGGGAAAGACACGGCCCCCATGGTGGCTGCTGAAGCTACGCTGGAACCGGTGCAGGCAGCAAAAGCGGTGCAGGCTAACATTGTCGCCTCAGCTACCCCTCCGGGAAGCCTTGACATCCATTTATGGGCGGCAGTAAAAAGGTCACGGCTGATTCCGGATTGGAAGGCGAATTGACCCATGAGGACGAATAAGGGAATCGCACACAGAAGGTAAGAGGCTATAGCCGAATAAGGGGTCTCACCGAGAAGAGACATCGCCGGGAAAAGACCCCTTATCGTAATAAGTCCTGCAAAGCCCACCGTGATAAAGCAAAAAGCCAGAGGCAGTCCCATCAGCGCCAGTATAAGGAAGGCAGCTATCGCTATAAAGCCGATGCCTAGTGCATCCATCCTAGCTCCTCTCCCCGCGCTTGGTCAGGTATTCAATCAACTGAACTAACAGAACAAGGAACAAGACCAGAGCCCCTATGGGAACAACCAGCTGAGGAATGAAAATTGGTATATGGATAGTATCAATCTCCTTACCCATTTCGAAGAAGCGGATGGATAACGCCAGTCCATGCCAGAAAATCAGGACCGTGATGAACATCGCAATGATAGTGGTAAAAACGCCGAGGACAGTCTGCACCTGGGACGACAAGCGTTGCAACACAAGCGTTATTCTTATGTGCGCCCGGGCAGCCTGTGTATAGGCTAGTCCCAGCAGGACTATAGCGGGTAGCAGGACCCCAAAAATCTCATAGGTTCCGAATACGGGACTATTAAACAGGTACCTGCCCCCGACGTCAGCCGTACCCAGCAACATCATGCCGAACAAGAGTGCCACGCACAGATATTTCAGCACAACATTCAGTTTGTCGGTAGCCTTCTCCAAGGCCCTGACTATTATTCCATCCATGTGAAGTCCTTATACTCCGGTCGCGTGACTATTGCAGTTTCGCGAATGGTGCTTCGACTCCGGCTTTAACCAAGATATCGTAAAGGTCCTGAACCGCCTGCCTCGCCGGGTGTCCTTGCGCCTCTCTCTCAGCTATCCACTCTTCAAATAAGGGGACGAGAGTGGCGTCCAGCTTGGCAAATTCGGCCGTACTCCAGACAATATTCTCAATCTCGGGATCCGCCAGCAGGTCTTCATGGAAATGTGCATTGGTCACTTGCCAGAATGGACCGCAATCACTCATATGTTTATAAAAGTTGTCGTCTATCCAGGACTTGGCTACATCGGGTAATCCCGCCCAGGTGTCAAGGTTCATGGCAAGCAGGTGGCTGGAGGTGCTGAGATTCGTCTCGAGTATGTAGTTTGTTGGCTCCTTAAGCCTGAAGGCGAAGGACATCTCCCAGCAGGCCCAGGTGGCGTCTATTATCCCCTTGTCCATGGCGGTAAACAGTTCGGGCCCCGCAAGCTGGACCGCTATCGCTCCGATGCGGTCGTCTATGCGCCGGAACATGTCGGTCGGACCCCTCAGCTTCATCCCATTGAAGTCTTCCACTATTCTAACCGGGTCGCGGCTAAGAAGGTTGTAGGGACCAATCATGTAGGCAGTGACGAGCTTGAATGGGGAATGTTCCTTATCAAAGTAGCCCTTTTTATACATCTCAGACCATGCAGTTGCCCCGTAAGTGGCATCGGGATAGTGGATGGGTAATTCAAATACTTCCGTCATGGGAAAGACGCCGGGGAAGTATCCCGCAACGAGGACGCCAACGTCCACAACACCTGATAGCACGCGCTCCATGGTCTCTGAAGGCGCGCCCATTACCCCAGCTTCATGGTATAACGTAGTCACCTGGCCGTCGGTGGCTTCCTCTAATCCATCAAAGAGGTAATGGAAAATCTTGCCGGGTGGGGTTCCTACGGGTGTAAAACTCTCCAGCTGGAGCTTAATTGCCTTCGCTGGTGCCGGTGCTGGAGCTGGAGCCGGTGCCGGTGCTGGAGCTGGAGCGGGTGCCGGTGCTGGAGCTGGAGCGGGTGCTGGTGCTGGAGCTGGAGCGGGTGCTGGTGCTGGAGCGGGTGCTGGTGCCTCTTTAGCACAGCCGGCAATAACCAGTGTCGCTACTACGACTAATGACAAGAACAGGAATACTACCTTTTTCATTTCTAGCCTCCTATGATTTAAGACTTCCTTATTTTGCATCTATCATTACCTCATCTCATATAGCGTCACCCCCCTTGTTCTCTAAAATTTTTGTATGGTGCAGATTAAACACCGTGGCCATCACCAATTACATAACTGACCACGCCGCAGTGAATAAGCTTTTAAAAACAAACCCTCATAAAAATCCGCAACTTTCTGTGGTACAGTAAGGTTGCTAACTTTTGTATTATATTAGAACATCGGAATGGAAAATGTCAATACCTAGAATACTATATTCTATCAATTCAATACAGAATATGCAACTATCTCATCTGAAGCAGGCCTGATTTCAGAGGCAGGCCAAACGACGGCGGACTGACTCTCGGCCAGGCTGTCATATGGCGTGGCCGATACGCAGACCACTATCAATGGCCTCGAGAATTCGAGCCGGCTGAGATGAGTTGCCGATGCGATAGAGCTCAGGCACCATTCCCCTGAGAGAACGGAACAGTTCAGGTCTGGGGTTGAAGCCGACAGCAATCACGATGGTATTAGCCTGGATACTCTCCTGCCCCCTTTCTTTTGTGGTTATAGTCAGGCCACTTTCTGTTATCTCTTCACACTTCACGCTGGTGAGTTGCCTGGCGCCGTTCTCCGCCAGTACATCCAGAAGCCGCTGTCTGACAGCAGCTACCTCCATATCCGATGCCATGTTTTCCAGCATCTCCACAATGGTCACAGCGTGCCCCTTGACAGCGAGAAAGCACCCGGTCTCGCAGCCGACCATTCCGCCTCCAATAATGACCACGTTCTTGCCGGCTTGTGTCTTTCCAGCAAGGATATCCACCGCCGTGAACACGTTAGGTCTATCTATGCCGCGGATTTGGGGAATTGAAGGGATGGCCCCATTGGCGATTACGACCGCGTCCGGCTTGCTCTGAATAATGAATTCGGCTGTAGCCTCGGTACCCAACCTGACATCCACTCCAGCCTTGGTTACCTGCTTAGCGAGGTAGCTGCGCAGCTCAGAAACAGGCTCTTTGTGAGGGGCTAGCGCCGCCAGATTAAGCAGTCCACCGAGGCTATTGTCTTTCTCGAATAGCACTACCTTATGGCCCCGCAAAGCCGCCACACGGGCTGCTTCCAGCCCTGCCGGGCCTCCACCAACTACTATCACTCTCTTCTTCTTTGGTGCAGGCTTGATTCTGTGCTGCCTTTCCTTGCCGAGACTCGCATTTACCGCACAGTACACTGGTTCGTGGTTTAGCGCCGTGCCTTGCATACATTCCTTGCAGTCTATGCACGGTCTAATGTCCTCTAGCCTGCCTGAAGAGGCCTTAATAGCGATTTCGGGGTCGGCTAATAAACGTCTGCCAATACAGATGAAGTCAGCCTGTCCTTCCTCAAGTGCGCGCTCACCAACCTCGGGGTTAAGCCAGCCCACTGCCATTACCGGCAGGTGGACCACCTTCTTAATTTCTGCAGCCAGCGGTAACTCAGCACCTGGTGTATCTGGCAGACTTACTAGGGTTAAGGCACCATAACCGAATATTGAGACATTAATGGCATCAGCACCAGCCTTCTCCACCATCCGGGCTACTTGTTTGGCCTCTGCCAGGGTGATGCCGTTCTCTATCCCGTATTCTTGAGCAGTAAGTCGGCACCAGATGGGATAGTCGGGGCCGACTGCCTCTCTAATGGCACGTATGACCTCAATGAGGAACCTTGTCCTGTTCTCGAGCGTTCCGCCGTACCTGTCGGTTCGCTTGTTGGCGGCTGGGGAAAGGAACTGAGAGATAAGGTAGAGATGCGCAGCATGTATCTCCACGCCATCACATCCGGCTTCTTTGGCTCTCCTGGCTGCTGCCGCAAAGCGGCCTACGATTTCGGCTATTTCATCAACAGTCAATTCGTGAGGTATCTCGTCTGCTATTATTGGGATAGGGGAAGGCGACACCGGCTGTTTTCCGGTGACTATCGATCTTGCCTGTTGACCGCGATGTAGCAATTGGGGCGCAATCTTGGCACCGTGCTTGTGGACAGCCTGCACTAGCCGGCGGAGGCCTGGTATGTATGTATCGTTTGCCAGGGATAGTTCCGTAAAGCGCCGTCTACCCCGGGAATCTACGGCCATCCCCTCAATAATAATCAAACCTGCTCCGCCTCGGGCTCGTTCCTCATAGTAGTCGATACTTCGCTGTGTGATATAGCCCCTGTTATTGCAGTAGTTCGTTCCCATAGGCGGCATCACTATCCTGTTCTTTATCAGCATCGACCCTATCTTGCCTGGCTCAAACAGCTTCTTGAAATGAACATTACTCATTGTCATACCATCCTGCTAAATATGCCGCACTCAATGACGCCATATGCACTTCAGTCATCACACGAAAGCTCGGTAACCATGAGGACGGCGTAACTGGGTTTCCAGCGATAATAGGTGGCATCAGTTACGCCATGTCGGCGATAAAGGTCGGCTACCTTCGCTCCGGCCTCGGTCTTACGCATGATACCGATGATTTATTTCCCGGCAAATTTTCTGTTTCTCAAGTTGACGCTTGCACTTGACGTCAAGTATTATGTGCTGAAATTAGAGGTCTGCTTTAGAAGTCGTTGCCCTACTTAGCCTTCTTCTTCATTCCAACGCGCTCATAATATTTTTCGGGCACGGCTTCCGGGTTCTTGTACAGGTACTGGAAGCATTTGCCCCCCGGTTGAGGGTCGCTGACCCAGGCGGGATATCCATACTTCTCTATGGCCATCATTTCGAGGACGATGGGGCAGTGGGCACAGTAGTAGCAAAAGTCTTTTTCTCCATAGCTCCAGGGGTGGCCTTCCTTGGTCTTGCCGTACTTGGGCCACTGTCTAATTGAGCCGCCCGAGTCACATTGTACCTTGAAGGTGAACTTTTCATCGTCCTCTTCTATCGCATCAAGGGTGGTCATGTGGAAATGCGTCCAGGTGGCGGCTCTCTTCCTGATCTTTTCCTCAATACTTGTAGTTTCAAATATCCACCCGAGCATGGGTAGAAGGGTGTTTTCGCCGTTTTTTCTGTGAATCTCGTACACCGCATCCTCCCCCACATTGTCGGCAATATAGGTGAGCATCAGGTCAATCCATTCCCGATAGGATTCGTCAAAGGCATGCTTCTGGCGGTCTATCTCGCTTACCAGTTCCAGCGCCTTTTCCTTATTACCGTCTTTTATATTCTGACGAAGTTCGTCAAAAATGGAAACCGTCAGCTCTTTTAGTTCTTGCTTATCCATAATCCTCCTTCGGTCTTTTAATACCCTATATTATTATTCCAAATGAGCCTTTGTCAATTACCCCATTGAGCTTTTATCAAATATTGATGGCTTTTTGACAAAAGCTCATCGTCATTATATAGTAGTACCAAGTTGCCAGGCTAATCAGTCTGCTTTTCCTAGTTTTACCTTTACCGCATGCAAAGGGGAATGCGCTTGTCGAAAAATGACCTTGGCCAACGATTGAAGCACATCGTTCATCAAGGCGGGGGCGATTTATTTGGGGTAGCCGATATTACCGCAGCACGTGAGTTTATTGTTGACCAGGGAGGGGAGGTTTTAGCCAAGTTTCCCCGCGCCGTCTCCATTGGTATGCGACTTTCCGATATAATCCTCGCTCGGCACAGTCCTGACGAAAGACGCGAAGACAGCCTTTACTGGCACCATATTTATGAGGTGGTGACGCCAGCGCTGGACTTTCTAGCCCGAAGGGTCAGCCGCGAGTTACAGGCAGAAGGCTACCAGGCTTTCCCTGTCCCGGCCAGCCTGCCCTATAACATAGATACACTGAGAGGTGTGTTTTCCCACAAGTTAGCTGCCCACCTGGCGGGTCTGGGCTGGATTGGGAAGAGCTGTTTGCTCATTACTCCAGAATTTGGCCCTCGTGTTCGTTTTACTACGATACTTACTGATGCCCCCCTGGCATCAGGTATACCCATTGATAAAAAATGCGGTCAGTGTCAAATATGTGTGGTCTCTTGTCCGGTTCAAGCCCTTAAAGGTAAGGAATTTCAACTTGGAGACCCTGTGGATATGCGCTTCAACACGAGAGCATGTTTTGAATACAGGCATACTCACCCTTGTGGCATATGCGTAGCAAAGTGTCCCTTTTGAGCCTCGCCAGAAACTAGGTCACACTTCCTGGCGTTTTAGTATATGGAATAGTAAGTTCTTTGGTCAGTAAACACACGATGAGTATTTAATTCAGCTTTCTTTAATGTCGTCTTCCGAGCGATTAGCTCCCCCTTATCAGTATGGCTTGAAATTGTGATAT
>CAYWAU010000003.1:17444-37283 GCA_964456395.1 uncultured Dehalococcoidaceae bacterium | reverse complement strand
CGCTCAGGAGATAGAAGCTGGGTACTGTCCTGGGATGAATTACCTGAGGTCTCTTTAAGGACATCTTGCGCTGAACTATGTAAAAGGTATCTTTATCAATAATAGCCGGCCAGGCATTATCTACCCTGCCCGGGCGCTCTATTACGTTAGCGTCTTTTCTAGTAGATAGACATACTTTCTCACTTCTACAAGGTCGGGATTAGAGCACTGCCCACGAGTGTATACTATAGATATACCATTTTCCATCAAGAAGGCAGTATCTATGCAGCCACTAGCTATGAACTTATCGGCTCTCCTCGTCGTAGCATCGGGCATAACGTGTGTCCTAGTATAAACGTACTTTTCAGTTAGGGCAGTGAATGGGGTAGCTTTCCAAGGGTCTAATATTGCCTTCTGGTGGCTAGTATCCACATGATCTCTTATCCACACAAAGGCTTCATAATCATCCTTATCTATCATATGATAATAGGGAGTATTCTGCCTGGCGGGAATAGCTGCCATCAAGATAGCAACAATGAGGGCAAGACATAAAGGATATCCGATCCTCGACACGAAGCGAGGCATACCTAGTTTCACCGGTAACTTGAGGTTCTTAATCGCCATCAAACCAGCGCCAGCGGCAACACCAAGTATTAACAGCGCGTACAGTATCCCTCGCAGATACACCAGAGCTACCCCATAATGTAACTCATAAAAGGTAGCCAGCATCAGCAGTATAATAAATAAGCCAAGGGCGAGGCTGTAATTTTTAATCCCACCCTTCACAGTCAGCCAAAGAGTGCCTAAAAGGCCTAAACCAATAGGAATACCACTATAAATTTTGACGATACGTGGTAAGTCGTGGGCAACAGGAAGTGACTGTTCAACGAAGAGTGATTTTGCCGTGGATACTATTAGGTTGTAGGTCCAGGGGAGAGTTACCAGAAAGGGAATGGCACCAATCAGCAGAAGGATAATGCCGTGTTTCGGTTCATTTTTCAGATAAAACAAGACGCAGGGCACTAATATGAGAATCAGGCAGATTGCCGAGGTAGCGTGCGTGATTATCATAAAGGCTATTAAAACAATCAGCGCCAGATACGACCAGAAGTTGCGAAAATTGAAGATAATAAAGAGCGACAGCGGTACAAAAGGCAGGCACAAAGCTACCGGAACGAAGAAGGCAGGCCCCATTATGCCTACTGTTGTTGGTATCAAACAGGTAAAGAATGCAGCTTCCCAGCCAAAGCCTTCCCGCTGAGCCAGAACATAAACTGATAAAACTGTAAAGGCGAAGATGATACCGGGTAAATATCGAACAATTTCAACCCAGGACACACCGCTGATTTTATAGAAGACCGCAAATAATACATGAAAACCAGACTCTAGAAACTGAACACTCCCAGAGCCAGCTTGTCCAGTAAACGGATTTGCGTGAAACACGCTGCCATCTTGCAGCAGAGAATTGCTGTAGGCTATGTGCACCCATTCATCGATATGCACCGGGTAGGGGTAGTTCTGATTTGGAATAAAGGCAATGTAGAATGCCAATGCTAATATAGGGAGTAGCATCAGGTAATCAAACTTAGATATTCTGTGAACGCTGCCCAAATTCATATAACGTTCCGACTCCGTTTTGAATTGATAGGCGGCAATCAACCATGAGGAGCGAGTTTGATGCCATGGCTGATAAAATCATCGGTTGTCTCTTCCATTCCTTGATAGCCTTACTACGGTAGGGGTGGGCCCAACTCTGTCCTGATTATTCTTGCCATCTCCATTATATGTGTGGTAATGTATTATTTCAAGAGATTTATTAGCCAGATGAAGAGCCAATGCTGCATTGTGAGCGAACCTTGTTCCCATGCTCACTAGTGTTTATACTCTTAATGTAAAAGTAGCGGTTTTTCGTTGCGTCAAGGCTATATCTGAGGGTACGCACTTTGCAGATTAGGATACGAAATGAACTAATACCTCTAAATCTACTGGTTTTTGTCCTTATTATTGCCATAATCTTCTTTCCATCAAATGTTCTCCGTGTTGTTCTGGGGCTTCCGTTTGTACTCTTCTTCCCAGGTTATGCACTTATGGCAGCTTTGTTTCCCAGAAGAGAACGAATGGAGCCTTTGGAGAGAATAGCGCTCAGCTTCGGCATGAGTATCGCCATAGTGCCATTCATCGGGATGATTCTAAATTTTACCCATTGGGGGATAAGGCTGGAGCCTTTCCTATGCTCGGTGACTTCATTCATACTTGCGACCTCAGTTATCGCTTGGTTGAGGCGCAGAATGTTTTTCGAGCAGGGGCGGTTTGGTATTGAGTTTCAATTGAAACTGCCCGGTTGGGGCAGGAGTGTCAGGGACAGGGCGCTATTGGTAGTGTTGGTAATTGCCATATTGGCTGCATTCGGGGTAATGGGCTATGTTATGGCCACACCTAAGGTGGAGGAAAGATTTACCGAGTTTTATATTATAGGACCAGCAGGCAAAGCTACAAACTATCCTACGGAGGTTACATTGGGAGAAAGTGGCAGTGTTATTGTGACTATTGTCAACCGGGAGCATAAAGTGGTGAGCTATCGCGTAGAGGTGAGGATAGATGGGGTAAAGACTGATGAGATAGAGCCAGTGACGCTTGAGCACGATGGGAGACGGGACAGAATAGTGACGTATACGCCAGTTAGAGCAGGTGATAATCAAAGGTTGGAGATTCTCCTATACAGTAACGGAGAAACTGAGCCTTATTTAGAGCCGCTACAGCTGTGGATAGATGTAGCACCGGAGGAGCATGCGTAGCACATTCCAGCAACCAAAGCAAATGAAGGCTCATATCTAATGCACAGGATAGGCGAATACCTCAGCAAGAGACTGGACTTATTAGGGGGCATAGTGGGATGTCTTATAGGGCCAGTTTTTGCCTATGTGGGTTATGCGACTCATAGGCAGGACACCATTGAGATGGGGTTAGTTATCCTGGTCACCAGTGTGCTTTACCTGCTATTCAGAAAAAGATTAACTGAAACAAGCGATCTATCTTTCTCTCCAAGTGTTTCGCTCATCTTGCTTTTTAATATCATTTTTATTTCCACTTTGGCAGCCAGTGTTTTGGTGATGCACATCTCAGAATACAGGCCTCCAATCTACTACTTGCTAATCTCGTTATGTGTGGCAGCAGTGGCTGGAGAGATATTATGTTCCAAGGGTAGGGCTCAAACATGGCTGCTGTTGCTTAAGATCCTGCTAATAGCCCTAAGCCTCAGGGTTGGTCTGTACTATGAATTCCCTGGATTTTATGGGACAGACACATGGTGGCATGTAGCCTGGATTGAGGAGTGGATAAATAGTGGACATATTATCTATTATATGCCTACTTTGGATAGTTATAGCAGCTACATTAATATGCCGGTTATGCATCTGAACATTATGGCGACAAGAATCATAACTGGCTTAAATCCTAAAGATAGCCTGTTCTTATCAATTGGTTTGTTTAACGTCGTCAGCATTCTATTTATCTTCCTATTAGCGCAGCGTCTATTAGGGAGAAAAGGAGGCCTGTTGGCGGCGCTGATCGCCGGTGTAAGCCGATTTCACCTCATATCTGGGGTGTTTCTGGCTCCTAACGGTTTTGGTCTGACCATTTACACTATGATAATTTTCCTGATTTTAAGAAAACGCCAGCCCGCCACAAACCGCGTTTTAATTATCACTTTATTTCTTGCCATGATATTTGCACATACGGTCGGGTCATTTATAACGCTGGTGACACTCATTGTCCTGCTCGCAGCCAATGAAGTAGATAAGAAGCTGGTGAGAAAAAACATAGGGGAACTAGATATTAGTTATGGTTTGGTCTTTCTCTTCGGGTTAATAATGTATATGCACTGGACATACTTGTTCTTCACTACTGCCGAGACGCGGCTGGTGTGGGTGCTGAAGCCATTTATTGCTGCCCTATCAAGGCATACTGAATTCGTAGGTTTGACTTCCGGTATGGCAGCATCGTCTTGGAACAGAATAGGATTCCTCATGTTAATGGGTTTTATCATGCTTGGTTCTCTAATCTGGCTGTCTCCAAAGATGCGTAATAACTTAAGGGTGATTATCATAGCCTTGATTCTTGTTTTCGGTGTCTTAACTTTCGTTTTCCCGGTCCTGAATATTCGAAACCTTGCAGCCTCAAGATGGCTACCGTTTATATTTGTGGCTGGTGTGGGGCTGGTAGTTTCAGGCATCCTGGGGTTATCCGCAATAGGGAAGAGTAAAATCGTAAAAGCGCTGCTTATCGTTATCATTATTTTTACCTTCACCATGTTTGATATTAACAACAATTCGGTCAACCTCCACACCCCATTTGTTGAAGAACCTTCGCGTTATTCCTATACGCAAAGCGAACAAAGTGCCCTTGATACGATTTCAGAAAACTATGACGTCAGGATTATCGGAGACCGACCGTTCATCCATGAGTATCTCGAGACAAAGGAGCCACTTCGGCCTTATGGCTACCTGAGCGAGCTGGCCGAGTTTGAGCGTAATAATATAATTGTCATAAGAAGGTATGCGTACACGCATCTAGATGTGCTGGAGGGAATGGAAAGCGATTTATTAATCGAACTTGACGGCCCTGATTACGACTTGATTTACCGTAATCCCGAAGTGAAGGCATACTTTTCTAGGCCATAGTTCATGAGGCACTGCCATCTGAGATTACCCGCTCTAAATGCTGGTAATCTCCTTGACCACTTCGAAAGCCTCGGCATATTTGACATTAATGCGAGCCCCCCAGTAGCTTGCCTCTCCTTTGATTCCTTGTATCCATCCTTCGCCATATTTTATAGCTTGGGATTCATGCGCAAGGACTGCCTTGATTTTAATATCCAGCATTTCTGAGATATCGACAAACGCCTGTGCTCTGAATGCGTGAGGGGTTATTCCCGAAGGGATTTGCTGATGATACATGTATAATGAACAGCTGTTCCTTCTGGTGGCAGCGAGGGTTACTCTGGAGACAACAGCGTGGTCTTGATGTGAGTCGTGAAGCCAGCTGGTGTAGATAACATCTGGTGAATAATCGGCTATAATATCATCAAATATACCGATAAGTTTTCTATTAGCTATCAGGTCATCAGGATCCAGACCCAGAATTGATACCCTTGCTCCCAGTATATTTGCTGACATTATTGCTTCCTTCTCTCTCACCCTTTTC
The DNA here is from genome assembly GCA_964456395.1 of uncultured Dehalococcoidaceae bacterium. GTDB lineage: Bacteria > Chloroflexota > Dehalococcoidia > Dehalococcoidales > RBG-16-60-22 > CAYWAU01. The sequence goes on along the minus strand of CAYWAU010000003.1, from coordinate 32,102 downwards.
TGGTTTGGGGTAGAAACGAGGACTATTAAGACATTGTGTCCCTTCTGAGCGTATTTAGCAACGGTACCTCCCATGGCTATTTCGACATCATCGGGGTGCGGACTGAATGCAACTACGTTCATTTTGCCACATCCATAAATTTCATAAATACAGGCGGTATAATAGATTCAAACTTCCTGTCGGTAAAGAACTTTACTCCGTTTCTCCGGAGAAAGTCCCTGAAATCCTCAGATTCATTATCTATGGTACCCTCTATTTTCATATCGTTCAAGTGATAAAAAGTAGTGCCGCTCTGGCGCTTAAAAATTATTCTGTCCATTGCCGCTTGATAAGTAACTTCCCCCTTTATGTTCTTGTCTTGCATCAGAGGAATATATCTGGTGATAATATCTTGTATCAGATTTTTCTTATCCTGTTGCGAAAGCTTTCTAGGGTAGCAATTCTCCTTTATTATTCTGGCAGGTATACCGGCAGCGAGGCAATTTGGGGGGATATCCTTATTTATGAGTGAGTTGATTCCTATCACAACATTGGAGTTAATGGTTACCCCCGGTAGAATAACTGTCCTGGCGGGGACCCATACATGGCTGCCAATTTTGACAGGTTTAAAGGTGGCAGGGAACCCGTCAAGAGTTGACAGGTAACCTCCGTGGGTCCATATCATGCATTGCTGGCCAATGCCAACATCATCACCGATTGTTATCTCTTCGGAGGGATTGAGCACGCATCCCGTACCAATAAAACAGGCGACCCCGATAGTCACTCTTGAATTTACCCCGTATTTGCCGCCTTCCCCAACGGTAATATTGCTGTAAAACTGTAAAAAATCTCCGGCCCGGAATTCCCGGCAGGTGATGCTGTTGTTACTGCCGAAATTAGAGTTCTTCCCGATAACGAAAGCGCTAGGTGCCAGAGCCGCCAGATTATTGCCGATGGCACTATTTCCCCCTATGCCGATGAATTCGCTCCTGATATCCACATTCGAGCCGATGGTAACATTGTCCTCTATTCTCAGCTTGCCGAAGACCAGTTTTGAGCTCTGGCCGATACCCACGTTGTCGCCTATTATAATCCCATCAGGGTTTTTATAATATAAAACGGTCCCCCGGCCGATTTGTACATTCCGGCCTATGCTGGCACCCTCTAACCTGATTTCGGCGCCACCGGATGGAGAAAAGGACTTAAAGCCTCTCATAATGTGCCCTCATCACGTAAGGTTATTAAGAATCTGCGCAAAATTTCCTGCCATGGCGCGATGACTGTGTTTGTCAATCCTTGATATATCCCCGCAAAGTACTACTTCGCCTTTTTCCAGGTATTCTTTATACATCTTTTCCAGCGCATGTTCAATATCCTCGACAGTAGCCGCCCACACGCCAGCACCTGTCTCATCAAGCAACTCATCGACAATGTCTTTATATCCCCCGGTAGCCAGTATCGGCCGTCTTGCCGCCAGGTACTCGAAAATCTTCATCGGGTGAGGATGGAGCACACTCTGTTGCGGCGACTCCTGCGGCTTTGGTGAGAAAAGTACCTGGGACTCACCCTGTTTAGCCAGAGAGACTTCTATAGGGGCTCTTCCGTACTGCCTCACTATTCCTATTAGACCGTACTTATCAACTTCGCTCTCTATCCAGCTTTCCTTGGAACCAAAAAACCTGACCTCGACGCGGTTCTTATCTATGACGCCACGGCTAATCATATTTTGCAACGCTTCAAATAACATGACAGGTTCTCGAATAAGGGGGGCAAAGCTCCCGGTGTAAGTGATGGTAAACTTGTCTGTGAGTTTAGCCGGGGGGTCGTTTACGGTGTCCGGATCAAATCCATGAGTTATGCCATATACCGGTTTTCCTTTGTGCAGCATTCTAAGTTTTGCCACCAGGGACTCAGACATGGTTATCAAGGCATCAGCCCGCGATAATGTCTTCAATTCCAGCCTTCTATCCGCCAGTCTTCTGAGGGAACTATACGGATAAACATGGTCCTGCGACCAGAGGTGAGGGAAGTCAGCGACCCAGGGTATTTTATAGCTGTCTTTTAGTTCTTTAGCGATAAGGTTGCTCGTCACCGGCGGGGAGGTGCTGATGATTGCCTGAATATCTCCTTTTTGCAAAAGCTCACTGCCTGCCTTTATGGCAAAAGGCTTCCAGCTTCTTTCCGAGTCGGGATAATAGACAATTTCCTTCAGTCGCGTAAGAATAAAGTTCACAGCATGACTTTTAAGTGAATTCTTGGATTCTATGCCAAGCCGGGAGTCCAACTGTCTTTTTACGCTCTCGTCTGGCTTGAACTTGAATAATCTCATCCAGAAATCTAAGGGTAACCGATAAGGTGCTTCTATGATTTCACACCCCAGCTCTGGTTTTGCAGTCAAAGGCGCCGTGAGGATTACCGGTTGCCAGCCAAACTCAGGAAGATACTTGACCAACCCTGTAATGCGCCCACTTCCCCCTTTGTGGTATGGCCACATAAAGCCCACAGCAAGGACTTTTTTCATTGGCAAAAATCTCTATGCCCTAGCAATCGGTGACTCATTGCCCATCAGCATAAAACTTCAAGATGGACTCCACGACATATTCCACCTGCTCGTTGCTTAGCTCAGGGTACACCGGTAGCGAAAGTACCTCTCTTGATATTGCCTCGGTTTCGGGCAGTTTAAAATGCCCTAATCCCAGTGCTTGCTGATGGTGCATAGGTTTGGGCCAGGAAATCAAGACCTCGATGCCGCATGCTTTCAGGTGGTCAACAAGCCTGTCCCGTTCCTGAGTCCGGATTACATAGTTTGTGTAAACATCAAAATAGCGACCCTGTTCCAGGGGTAGCGGTGTCTGCACATAAGGCAGGCCTGATAGCCCCTCTTCGTAGAGGGCAGCCAGTTCCCGCCGCCTCTCAATCCACTCGGGCAGATGTCTGAGCTTCACATCAAGGATGGCTGCCTGAAGGTTATCCAGACGGCTATTGAAACCAAAACAGAGGATGTCTCCGGTGGCTCTCTGTTGACCATGGTCTCTAAAAAGGCGTATTTTTTCCGCTATCTCCGCACTGCTGGTCACCACAATGCCACCATCCCCAGCTCCACCCAGTATTTTGGCAGGGTAAAAGCTGAAAAAGCCAGCCAAACCAAAAGAACCAGCTTTTTGCCCCTCAACGCTTGCTCCTAAAGCCTGAGCAGCATCCTCGATTACCAATAGATTATGTCTCCGAGCAATCGACATCAGTCTATCCATATCACAGAGGCGGCCATTTAGATGAACCGGTATAATAGCTTTGGTTTTTGCAGAAATGGCTTGCTCTACTTGCTCCATATTCATATTGTAGTCTTGTTCCACATCCACCAGAACTGGTGTAGCCCCACAGTGGATAATAACCGCCACCGTGGCCACAAAGGTATGAGCCACGGTAATAACTTCGTCCCCCGGACCTATCCCAGCCGCCAGCAGCGACAGGTGCAGGGCATCAGTTCCACTGTTTACGCCTACGGCATAATCTACGCCCACAAAAGAGGCGAGATTGCCCTCAAAATCCCTTAATTGCTGGCGCATTATGAGGTCGCCACCATTTAGCACCTCACTGATTGCCGCATCAATCTCGCCCTTGAGATGCTGGTAGTGCAGAGGATAATTTACGAAGGGCACTTTATATGCCATTATCATACCTTTAAAACATTTTCTATAGCCCGGGATATACTTTCCGCTTTGGGATAGTAGACCTTCTCTAGCGATGAACTGGCGGGGGCTGGAGCATCAGGCAATGAAACCCGCATGACAGGGGCCTTCAGGCGCTTGAACACCTCACTTTCCGCCACCCGGGCAGAAATCTCGGCACCTGCGCCGCAGGTCTTCCAACCGCCATCAGCTATAACCAGTCTGCCTGTTTTTTCAAGTGACTGCAAGATAAGTTCTTCATCCAGAGGTTTAAGTGAACGCAAATCTAATACCTCTACGTATATACCTTCTTTTTCCAACTTCTCGGCAGCTTTGATTGCTTCAGATACCATATATGAAGTTGCCACCAGTGTCACATCTTTACCTTCTTTTCTTACCATCCCTCTGCCAATGGGGACTGAGTATAGCTGTTCAGGCACATCTCCCACATCATTGTATAGCCAGCGGTCGTCCACATAGACTATCGGGTTGTTATCTTCGAGGCTGGCAACGAGTAGCCCTTTAGCGTCGTAAGGTGTGCTGGGTAAAACGACCTTAAGCCCTGGTATATGGGTAAATATCGCCTGTAGGGCTTGGGAGTGCTGGGCAGCCTGCTCATCACCCCTGTTAATAATTGCCCAGATGACCAGCGGAACACTGAACCCACCACCAAACATATAAAACCAGTTCGCGGCATGATTTGCTATCTGGTCCATGGCGTAATACATAAAGTCCATCCTTGGATGAACCAAGATGGGACGCATTCCTGCCAGTGCTGCACCTATAGCTACGCCAGTAATGCCGTTTTCTGATACCGGCGTATCAATTACCCGCTCTGGACCAAACCGGTCTAAAAGGCCAACTGTAGTGCTTCCTACATACCAGGGGCTGGTAACCCCCTGACCGATTAAAAATACCCTCTGATCCTTCTCAATCATCTGATGTAAGGTCTCATTGATTGCCTGGACATAAGAAATTCTTCTCATTCACATGGCCGCCTTAAGTCTTAAATACGTCTCTTAAAACGTTACTTTCCTCGGGATAAGGGCTTTCCCTGGCAAAAAAGAGGGCTGCTTCCACCTCTCCGGTAATGTCTTGATAAATGCGACTTTTTTCTGATTCAGAGACGATACCGTTGTCCAGTAGCAGCTTCTCTAGCTGCTTAATCGGGCATCTATCCATCCAGTAATTGAGCTCCTCTTCATTCCTAAGCCCCTTATCCAGATCAAAATTGGGGCCCACATGCCCTCGCCATCTATAGGTTATGCATTCTATTAACATCGGGCCTTTACCTCGACGGGCATCATGAACCGCTTTCTTAGCCGTTCTATAAACTTGCACCACATTATTGCCGTCAATACGAACTCCTGGCATATTAAATGCCTCAGCTTTCCTGTAAATGTTAGTATCAGCAAGGCACGCTGATATGGGCATATGAGTAGAATAAATATTATTCTCGCAGACAAAAATCACCGGTAATTTCTTAAGCGAAGCAAAGTTAAGGGATTCATAGAACGTTCCTTCGTTAGTTGCTCCGTCACCAAAGAAAGCGATGGAAACACCGCCCCCTTTTTGCGCAGAAAAGGCTAATGAAGCCCCCACAGCTAAGGGTATTGTTCCAGCAACAATCGCCGAGCTGCCCGGCAAGCCTATCTCAGGCAACGCAAGGTGCATAGAACCGCCTCTTCCTCTGGAACATCCGGTTGCCCTGCAATACAATTCCGCCATTAAAGCCTTAATATCGCCACCCTTGGCAATATAATGCCCGTGACTTCGGTGAGTGCTGAAAACCCAGTCCTCTTTCCTCAGAGCAGAGCACACTCCTGTTGCCACGGCTTCTTCTCCTATATACAGATGGCAAGGACAAGTGATTTCTTTTTGGGACACAAGGTCGGCGACCTTCTCTTCGAATATCCGTATCTTCAGCATCGTCACGTACATGGCATGCAAGGTAGTTATGGGAATATCTTTGCCTATCTCGGTAATAGCTGGAGCGAAATGTTTGTTACTCAATCTTGATCCTTTCTTCCATTCCATACTGCTTATACCATTGAATAAATTCTTTCAGTCCTTCTTCAAGGCTATATTTAGGTTCCCACTCTAATAGTTCTTTTGCCTTGTTTGGGTTGGCAATCAGCCTCTGAACTTCTCCAATCCTCGGCTCCACATGAACAGGTTTTATACTACCCTTTTTGCCGCACAAATCGATGATTATATTGGCCAAATCAATTATACTTGCTTCTCTCCCAGTTCCAAAATTAAGAGGCTCTACTATTGGCTCATTATGATTGAGGATCAAATCATAAGCTTTAATGGCATCGTTTATATAAGTGTAATCTCTCGTCTGCCGGCCATCGCCATAGATAATAGGAGGCATGTTACTAAGAACCCTTCGGGTGAATATAGATATTACCCCGCCGTAGCCAAGGTCTCTCTGGCGAGGTCCAAAAACATTAAAAAGCCGTGCTATAGAGATATTCATATGATAGGTCTGAATATAAGCATAGCACATCCTATCTGCCGCGATTTTGCTGGCTCCATAAGGATGGGGAGCATTTAGAGGATGCTTTTCGTCTATGGGGACATATTGAGCTGACCCATATACTTCACTGGTGGAGGCATGGATTATCTTCTTAGCATCATATATTCTGGCTACTTCCAGGATGTTTTGTGTTCCCATGACATTGATCTCATAGGTGAGTCGAGGCTCAATATAAGACCTATCCACATGAATCTGAGCTGCCAGATGAAATATTGCCTCGATATCCCGCATCACCTTTTCTAACAAAGCAAAGTCTCTAATATCACCTTTTATTAACTTGAAGTTCTGGTAATCAAGCAGGTGCCTGATATTCATCAGGTTTCCACTCATAAGATTATCCAGGCAGAGTACAGTATGGCCCTCCTTGGTGTACTTATCACACAGATGACTACCAATGAATCCGGCACCGCCAGTTATCAGTATTTTCATTTCCTGTACCTCTCAATCAGTTCATTATAGAGCGCCCCAATTTTCTCCATTTCCTTTTCCCGGTTGTTCCTTTCTTCAATTACCTGCCGATTAGCTTTCCCGAACTCTCGCCTCTTCTCTTCATTCTGAAGAAGGTAGATAATCTTTGAAGCCAGTGCTTCGTGGTTTCTCAGAGGGACAATAAATCCATTGACACCATCTTCGACCCACCTTCTATTATCACCGAAGTCGGTAATCACCACTGGCAGTCCGCAGGCCATGGCTTCTGCTGTGCTGGCAGCAAGCCCGGCATCTGATAGTGAAGTAGAAACGTAAATATCAGATGCATTTAAGTATTGGGGGAGTTCATCATTTGGAATCTGGCCCACAAATCTCACGCTATTTGAGACCCCCAGACTTTGTGCCAGATTTTTTAAGGACTCCCTCTGCTCACCATCACCGGCAACGATGAATCTTGTTTCAGGAACCTTTTTCAATACCAGGGGGATAGACCTTATTAAAGACTCAACATCATATATCGGGCTAAGGTTTCTCAAGCTTATCACTACCGGTGCGTCCGCTATGCCTAATTTATCTCTGAGTTCCCGACTCCTCTGCCCCGGTTTAAATCTTTGAGCATCAGTCCCAAAATAGATAAGCTCAATCTTCTCCCTTGCCGCCCCCAGTTTTACCAGTACCTCTACCATATGTTTGGCATCACAGGTTATTAAAGCTGCTCTTCCTATAGCATGCTTTTGCAGTTGTCTGTGCAGTCTCTTTGAGTTTATTAAATTATAGCTACCCCATGCAGTCAAAACCAGTGGCCTAAATCCGAAAAGACGACTATAAAGCCCTGCTAGAATACCAAAAGTGCTGATGTAATGAGCATGAATAATATCAGGACAAATCTTTCTCATCAAACAGGCTATCTCGAGTAGTGCTCCATACCTAGCCAGAGAATGGGGGGGAGAAAAGACACGATGTACAGCTACGCCACCATGAATTTCAATACCTTTAATCGGCTGATGCCAGGTGATTAGGTCAACTTCCCAGTTATGCTCGGCAAAGTAGTTTGCCCACCTTAATGTATGTACTGATGCCGCATTACCTAGATAACATATACGCCGATTCAAACCTTCTCTCCTAAGGGTATTATAAATTTATACTTACCAGCTTTGGTAATGTGTATTTTCTCTACCTGTTCAACTTTGATTGCCATTCGGCCAGTTCGCAGACAAAGTGTGTCTTCAATTTTTCGTGCTTCCTCGTTTATCTTAGATGGGTCTGCCGTAGGAAACGGTACTACATTAATCACCAAACTGTCTTGGGATTCCTGCACAATTTGAAATTGCATGAAACTTGTCATTTCCCAGAATATATGGGAGAAAAATTCCCCATGAATTTTAGTACCTTCAGGCGTGATAATAAAATCACTAACTCTACCCTGTATGGTTTCTATAAGAGGCAGCCCACGCCCACAAGAACATTCCTCCTGAGAAATAATTCCCATATCTCCAACCGCGTATCTTATGAAAGGCATAGCATAATTATGCAGGTCTGTAAGCAGAATCTCGTCGCCTTTACCAGTGGGAACCGGCGTACTATCACATGTAAACTCGGCAATAGCTTTTTCAACAGCAAGATGATGCCCTTGATGTTTATCACATTCACATGCGTTTGCCCCACCATCATAACAGCCATAATTATCGAATACTCTACACCCAAACTGCCTCTCAATAATTTCTCTGTGCTCAGGTAACAGCATCTCGGCAGTAGCAAATACTGCCTTAGGCCTGATGTTATTAATGCCTGTTGTTCTCAAATAACAAGCAAACGTATACATTGCTGAAGCATAACCACGCAGGAACTTGGGGCGGTAACTTGTTAATTTTTGGGCATATGCACCCATTGCCTGCTCATCCATGTCAAAAGCTGAAAGTTTTAAGTTCCTTTCTGCCATATCCCTCAATCGTTGTTTAAATGGTGGAGGAGTTCTAGGTACCAGTGACGAGCCTCCCAGAGTAGCCCTTTTATCTCCCAGTTCGTAGCCTGCCCATTCCCAAGCTCTAAATGTGCTGGCCCAAGCAACAGAAACACAATCCATATCCAAGTAGAATCTAAGCGGTTCCCCAGTAGAACCGGCCGTTGAATTTAATATTGATTGTCGATGTTTAATATCCTTTGACATCAGATTGGAGAAATTCTGGCGAATATCATTCTTTGTCAGTATCGGTAACTTTTGCAGGTCTTCCACAGTCTGTATGTCCTTATCGGTCAGGCTTCCTTCCTCAAAAACGCGGCGGTAATACGGGACATTGATATAAGCATGTTTGATTAAAGCCCTGAGTTTCTCGTTTTGCAACTCTCGAAGCCGCTCAGACGGCCACCACTGTGTTTCCTCAAGAGTCTTCAAGTGTTTCAACATACTGGTGCCGAGTAAAGATTCACCTATAGGATACAAAATGTGCTTTGCTATCTTAGAATACATCGTTTATCTTTCCCGACTTATAACTTTGGAGATTTTCTGGCAGGCATCCTGCCCAAACACATTCCTTCGGGCCCCCTTGGGTTCGAATTCTCTCACCATTTTAATGATTCTTTCCTTATCTACCCCCACCAATAAATTCCACCCGTCTTCCACTGTTTCGACCCACTCAGTATCGTTCCTCAATGTAATACATGGCACTCCCAGTATGTATGCCTCTTTCTGAACGCCACCGGAGTCCGTTAAAATCTTCTTGGCGTGACTCAGAAGTTTCAAGAAATCCAGGTAGCCGAGTGGCTTTGTTATCCTGACTTTTTCCTGTAATCTCTGATAGAGGCCGTACTTTCTTAAGAACTTCTCTGTTCTGGGGTGGAGCGGAAATATTATCACCTCATCGAGTTCGCAGCAGGCGTTTACTATGTTTCTGAGATTCTCCTCACAATCTGTATTGCTCTGTCTGTGGATGGTTGAAACAAGGTATTCTTTGCTTTCCAGGCCAAGTGTGTTCAATACATCTGGACCCTCAGCCCTCTCTTTAGCCTGGAGCAAGGCGTCCACCATGACATCTCCGACGAGGTACACGCCTCTGGTGATGTTCTCCTTCTTCAAGTTATTGACGGCGGTTTGTGTCGGACAAAACAAATAATCGGAGCAGTGGTCAGTTAAGACTCGATTGATTTCTTCGGGCATTGATTTGTCAAAGCTTCTTAATCCAGCCTCAACATGGCCAAGTTTGATTTGCATCTTAGCTGCAGCCAAAGCACCGGCAAGTGTAGAATTGGTATCTCCATAAACCATAACTAAATCTGGTTTTTCCTTTACCAGGACCTCCTCGATTCCCTTGAGCATCTCTCCCGTTTGCTTTCCATGTGTCCCGGAACCTATCCCCAAGTTGCAATCCGGTTCCGGAATACCCAGTTCAATAAAGAATAACTTGTCCATCTCGTAATCATAGTGCTGTCCGGTATGAATTATTACCTCCCGGTGCAGTTTCCGCAGTTCTCTTGAGAAAGGAGCGCACTTGATAAACTGCGGTCGCGCTCCAATGACGGATACGATTTTCATGGTTAGCCTTTGCCTACTGCTTTGTATTCATAAAAGCTTTCAGGATAGTTCTCAACAAAATCCACCATAAAGCGGGTGACATCTATTTTATCAGCTAGCAATTTTTCCCGTTTCTTTGCCCACTTCTCTTTCAAATCCGGCTGTTGCAAAAGCTCCAGGGTTTTTTTAAGCGCCTTATCTGCCTCCCGGAAGGAATAAATCAGGTCGTATTTCTTCTCCAGCTCGATAAAGTTACCCATGTCATCCGGCCCAACAAAAGAATTGCACCTGATGGCAGGAGTGCCTAACACGGCGGCCTCTGTCGCCATTGTCTGAGAATCACCGACAAGCAAAGTGGCATAATAGAGCAAATCGTGAATCCTCTCCGGCGGACAAGTTATTCGGTACTTTTCAAATTCCCCGGGAAGCGCTTCCTCCGAGGTGATAAAGAGCCGCGCATGCTTTTCGAGTTCCCTGATAATTTGCCGCTTTGCCTCCAGACTCAAGCCATAAGCATAATGTCCATGCGAGACATTCCAGGAAACAAAACGAATAACAATAAACCTGTCCTCTTTGTTAACACCCAGGCTGCTTAGAACATCCGAATTCGGCTTGAAGTAATTAGGGTGAAGATAGGCAAGCTCCTTGTACCCGTTCATTTTGATTCCCTTCGACCCAAAATCATGCTGCACCGAAGTGAGTGTCAGGATCGTCTTGGCAAAGGGGCTGACGAGGAAGTCTACCGGAGACCACCTTATTATCATTGTAGGCTTTTCATCTGTAAAGATGCAGGAGGGGATGCCCAGTAATTTTGCAACTTGCGCTACAGAAGGGTCAAAAGTAGCTATGGCAATATCTGGTTTGAACCGCCTCATTATTTTAAAAAACTTATAATGCCTTTCCATCATTTCGATTGCTAACCCTATAAATCCAAACCTTCTGGAACTTATTAGCTCATAATCAAAACCATAATTGTTTAACAGACCCAGGGCTACATCTTTATCTCTCGCGGCGATTTTGGCTTTGTGCCCTCTCTTTTCCATCTCCCAGATGAAATTCTTAAATAAATGAACATTTGCTGGATGCCCTATACTTACTAGCAGTTTCAAATTAATTGTCCTTCTTCAATTTTTCTAGAACCAGGATTTTGATGATTAGAACATTGATGTCAGGCACTCTTTAGAGGCGACGTCGCATAGTATCAGCCCTGTACACATTAAAAAACGCTTCTTATAAATGCCCATACATTGATTATCGCTGCTTTTAGCCCGGCCCTCCGTAAATTATAGAATATTATCTTTGGTCGTAAATAGAATCGCAGGTACATCTTCCGCTGGGCGCTAATTAAACCCTTTGTTGTTAAATCATTCATCTCCATGACACTATTCCCGTACCTTCTGAATTCTCTCCAGTCTTCAGTAAGAAGCCGCAGCCCTCCTATACCATCTTTAGCCATCTCATAAAGCTCTGAGCCAGGATACGGCATCGCTATGTTGATATATACCTGGTAGCATTTTAGTGACCTGATAAAATCAGAGGTCTGCTTGATGGTATTTCTGGTTTCAAAGGGATTCCCGACCATAACGGAGCCGCGCGTCTCTAAACCCAGCTTGTAGCACCATTCATATGCCTGCTTTAGTTCCTCCAGTTTTGTGCCTTTCTTAATAGCATTAAGAATACCCTGATTACCACTTTCGATTCCGAAAGAGATTCTTTTCAGCCCTGCCGACCGCATCTCGGATAGCAGTTCTTTTGTAACTACATTAGCTCTAGTAGTACAATCCCAGCCAACTTTCAGGTTCCTCTTTTTTATCTCGGCGCACATCTCACTGGTACGTTCCTTGTTTAGTGTCAAACTATCATCAGCGAAAAACGTGTACTTAACGCCAAATTCAGAAATTATATATTCAATCTCATCCACAGCGTTTTTTACACTGCGATACCGCATTTTTCGCCCCGACACTACCCCGGCAGAACAGAAAACACAATTAAAGGGACAGCCTCGTTGTGTAAGTACGGTAGTTACGGGAATCAAGCCCTCTCCGGGAACACTCCAGATATACTTCCCCTTGAGCAGGTGTCTCGCCGGGTAGGGTAACGAGTCAAGATTTTCGATCAGGGCTCTTGGCTCGGTAGTTCTTATTCCCCCCCCTTCCCTATAGATTATACCTTTAACATCTTTCAGGCTTAGTCCCTTCTCCACAGCATTCAATAATTCGACCACCGTTTCCTCACCTTCACGGATGACACCGATGTCGACGCGGCTGTCTTGCATAACCGAAGTAGGCAAGACAGTTACATGTGCTCCCCCAATTACAGTCAGGATTCCCTTATCGTATTCTTTCACCGATTCCATAAGTTTTTTGGCATTTGAATAAACTGGAGTTGTAGCAGTAACTCCGACTGCATCGAAAGGCTCCTCTTTTATTCTTTGCATAATACCGTCCTGTGACAGTCCTTCAGCATCGGCATCAATCAAACTAACCTGGTGCCCTGCTTTCTCAATGGCGGCGGCTACATAACATAGTCCCAAGGGAATCACAACCTGCGCCCCAACCTTTCCAGCCGATTTGTATTTTCCATATACCTGCACCATGGGCGGGTTGATTAAGCATACATTCATTCTCTGGTTCCTTCCCGGAAGTCCACGCTCTTCGCATAAGATAGCTTTCGTATATTCAAAATTCGCTACCGCCTTGCATAAGCCCATATTTCCCTGAAGCGAAATCTCGACGAAGGTCCAGCAGTCAGCTTTGCCTCATTGTCTGCCGGTACTGCTATAATCGGCTTGAAACTATTATGCATTGTTACTTTTACTCCCAAACTTCCAAGCGGGTTGAACCTTGCTGTTTACATCAGTACTATTTGCATCTTTGAATTACAATACCCTTGATTCCGAAACCAGACTATGATGACAATAAGTAACATCATAAATATTGTAGCAATAATTAATATCGTAGTATCTCGTTGGACTTTTGTCAATAGTGTGGACTTTTGTCCAGAGGCTACGCTCATACAGTATACAGTATATTAGTGACAATTGACCAATTTCCCTCAGTTTTTTTAAACACTCTGTCGTTTTACTTTCCAGATATATCCTCCTGCCGGTTATGCCACGGTATCCTTACAATTCAACATGGTCCGATTATCTTATGAAATGGTTTAACTTGCCAAAGCGGCATAATATGTCACTGGAACTTACCGCCTTTATTTTCATGAACTCCAGCCCGTAGGTTTGGGCTGGGCTGATAACTAGTTCTTGTGAGTTCTGAAATGCCCGCCAATCCTTATCATACGTACAGCGTATGATGTACTCACTCCCTGCCTGCAAGCCTTTCAGCACCATCTGGTTGGGGGAACGTTCTAGTATAACAGACGAGTCACTGCAATAATTGGAAACCTTACCCCGGTATAACAGGTAGATTCTCTCCGTAGGTATGTTTTTATCACCAAGAACACTTCGTAGACCATTTAGCTCTAACTCTGATACCAATTGATACCCCTTCTCCGAGAGCCGGTCAAGTAAGTCCTTTGAGAATACAATAACATGGGTAATGCCGCAGGATTCTAGGAGTTCATTCACAATATCAAGGTCTCCCTTGGGGCTTAAGTGGCACGACCAGTCATACGAGAAATGTGGATATGAGTAAAAAGTGTACTCATCTGGTAGCAGGGTTACATGCCTATCAAAAAATTTGGCTCCCAGCACCGATAATGTATTCCGAAATGGGCTCCAACCAACATGGTCGATGTACTCAAAAAGAACCCTGGAGCCGGGCTGAACATGGCTTACGAATTCTTTCAGCAAGGCATCTACCTCAGGAGCATAGACTATTTTTGCTACCGGGGGATAGGCTTTACCCGAGATTCGTTCCAACATTAACTTGAAGTCATCTACCCATCCGGGATTTACCATCAATATAAGGCAACCGACAATAAAGTAATAAACATTCGTTGTTGAGAGCAGACCAAACAGCAGTATTGATAGGAAGAAGCGATAGAAGCTCTGTGCGTCAGCAAACCTGACAAACTGAAAGTTTACAATGAATAAAAGTATAAAAATGGCCGTTACCGGCCAGGCGCCTATGTTAAGAACTACCTGAAGAATCAGTAAAACTACGGTGAGCATGAATAGTGCGGCATATGTTATTGGCGCGTGTTTAATACCGTATTTCCGACGGCTTGTGGCTCTCTTCTCGCCCTTCTTGCCACTAACGATAGGCAGCAGGATTCTCGAAAGAAAACCATCCCCGATAACATGGTAGAAATCCACCAATAACTTGAGACCGCTGGGGACAAATGCCAAGAGGATAACAGGATTTAACTGGCTGCATAGCAGGACGATAACACCGGCGCTGGTAAAGAAGAATACGGTAAAACTGAGGTATGTGCTAAGTAGGAGTAGCACCGCCAGCGGGATAACAAGCCCTGTTGATGCGCAATAGAAGGCGGGAAGCGCCAGGAACCAGGCGATGTTCTCCGGTTTATTATAGGCAAAGAAGGGGAAGATATAGTAGGGTGATATCAGGACA
>CAYWAU010000003.1:0-17434 GCA_964456395.1 uncultured Dehalococcoidaceae bacterium | reverse complement strand
CAGAATGACTCCCCATAGCCAGTTTCCCGAGGCAATAAACGTAGCCAGATAGCTGGTGAGATACAATCCGGCGGCTAAAAAGTGAAAACGGTGGAAACCCAGTTTGTTCAACAGGTAGCCGTAACTGAGGTAATGGTGATAAAACTTGTTTCTGTTAGATTCTCCGAAGTTCCCCTCATAACAATATCCCCAGCAACCGTACCGTAATTGTTTCTTCCCTTCCGTCTCGTACCAAAACGTAAGATGAGCATGCGGGCTGTTAAATGCCACGACACGCCCTTGCTCCTGATGGGACGGGAAACAGCGAACATACATTGCCAGTATTTGAGGGGCATGCCAGAGCAAGGAGAAAGGCTGGAAAGGCCACCCCAGCGGAATTTGGTCCGCAATATTGGCAAAAGTACCTTCCTGCGAGTAGTATTTAACGTCCTTTCCCATAATAGAAGCGATAAATATAAACAGGACAAGGGTGAAGTAAAAGAATGCCGACCGGCTTCTATCAAAGGTGATGACAATATTGTCCGGCTTTTCCTTGGTCAGCACCTTCAAATAGGAAAATATCCCCGGCTTCAGAGGTATGATATTTATATTGGGGTCAGGACAGGTGCTGGCTGTATCATAAAGGCGTATACTGCCGCTTAATAGATTGTCTTTTTCCCGGTAGAACCTCTCGAAGGTTGCTGGCTGCGCGGTATTGATGACCAGTGTTTTACCACCTTTGTTTTCCGTGAGCAATTTTCCTAATCACCTCTCCTTAGTCTTAGATAGTTTCTCGCTGCCGTCCTTACCTCTCTAATTTTATCTCGGCCAATAACCTTAAAGGCGAAGAACAGGGCAATAACTGCCCAGATAAATATAATCAGCCCATATTGTAGCGCTATTGGATAACCAGTACTTAATAATATCAATTGTAGTGCAATTCCAAGGCAGGTAACTACCACTGTGGCGCTCAGCCGGAGATAGTGGAAACCAATGGGATAATACTTCTCACCAAAATAGAATGCCAGGCAATTTCCTATCACATAGGCAACCAGAGTGGCAATTGCTGCTCCCATTATCCCCCAGATGGGAATGAACGCCATGTTCAGGCCGATATTCAACCCGGCACTAACAACAATAGCAACCGTGGCAAAAATCGTTTTCTCCCCCAGCCATATTCCCAATGTGGAAATAGTGTAAAGCCCGTAGAACACGGCTCCGTAGGCAAGTAGGCCGATTACAGTATATCCGGCATAGAAATCCGGCTGCGTCATCACCATCATGACTAGCCTGGAAACCCCGGTAAGCACTAAGATGATGAGTGAGGTGACCACCAGATATGTGTCAGCTACATTCCGGTAAAACGCCTTGACACCGGGCTCCTTAGCCACCGAAAGCGCCAGCGGTGTCCAGGCCAGGCGGAACGACAGGGTAATCAGTCCCATCGCCATACCGAATTTAGCCCCCACCGCATAAAGTCCCAGGTCACCAAGCGTAGTATACCGGGTTAGAAAGTAGCGGTCGGCGAAGTTCATCACCCATATGGCGATGCTGGTCGGCATCAGTGGTATGCCGAATCTCAGCAATTTGTTTATTAACGAGCGGGAAAATTTCAGGGCAATATAGTCCCTCAAAAGGAAAATGGCCGGCGGGATAAGGAGTAATATCGAGATGGTAAAACCCGCTAGGTAGCCCATTATACCCTGCTTAAAGTAGACCACCAGCAGGATAATGACAGCGGCGCTCAGCAGGCTCTGAGACAGAGTAAGTGCCAGATACGGCCTGGGGCGGAGCAGAAGGCGATAGACCGCGGTTAAGCAATTCAGAATAACCGAGAATAAGGATGCCGCGAAAATCAAGTAGAAGTAGTAATTGGGCATATCGCCGTGAAATAAGAACTGATTGAAGCCCGAGGCAGCCAGCATGCAAACAGCCACAATCACAACGCCCCAGACTATGCGGAAATACAGCGTGGTGCTGACCACTTCACGCTTATGCTCCGTCTGCTCACTCTCGTAGAAGTAGCGGGTCTGGGCACTATCGGTTCCCAGTATCAGAAACGTCAGAAGGAACCCCTGAAAGGTGAGGAGAAGTTCTATGGTGCCGTATTCACCCGGTGTGAAAACCCTAGTATATATCGGGATAAGAAAAAAACCGATAACGCTACCGGCAACGCGGCCGATGCTGTATGTAAGAGAATCCTTAATTAACTGCTTGAATTTTGAGAGCATATGCTTTCATTTCTCCAGCCTGACAGAACAGGAATGACCTACTTCCTTGCCCTTATCACCAGGTAAAAGCCCAGGGTGTTAGCCGTCACCCTATCAAACCAGGCGAATATCTTATGTAGAATAGACCCCCTTAAAAACCGTGGCAGGAAATCTAATAGGCGGGAGAAGCCAGGTTGATAGCATTGAGACCTTACTTCTGTGAACTGACTGAACATCTCTTTAGCCTGCCTCTTGGAGTACGTCTTCAGTGTGGGACAGCCGAAAAGCTCCAAGAGTGCTGTGCCATGGCGGGAATCCTGCTCGTGTTGATACTTTCTCCTCAGTTGGTTGGCAATGTAAAAATCCTTTCTTTTCAGCATATCCACTATCTTGGATAATGCTCTGGCGAGTTTGACGGCAATCCACTTTGGATTGTATGCTTTATAAACCATAACGACTGCCTTCCCCCTTGGCTTCAAAACTCTAAATATCTCTCTGACAGCTTTCGCGGTGTCGGGGGTGTGATGTAAGACGCCGATAGAACATACCACATCGAACTGGTCATCGGGGAAGGGGAGATTTTCAGCATCCCCGCAGAGTAGCTCTGTATTATTCAATTTTAATTCTTCAAAACCAGCCTTTGCCTCTTTCAGAGAAGCTTGTGAGTAGTCTATACCGATTACGCAGGAGCAATGTTTAGCTGCTATAGGCATCGCCAAGCCAGTCCCACAGCCGACGTCAAGGACTTGTTTACCTTTGAGAAGCTCCTTAGTTAACAGTTCGCAAACATACGATTCTGTTTCTAGGAGCCACTCAAACTTCTCCTTATATGAGCTCCATTCCCCGCCAAGAGGGTTGGCATTCCAGAACTCACGCCCCTTTAACTTCTCCATCTCTCACTATTTCTTAATACACCTGCCGACCAGTACAAAATTCAGCTCGATACTTGCCCATCACCACTGCTAATTCTTCTTTCAAGGACTACGTATTCTTTTTCCCCGCGTCTTTCGCTATGGCTCGCTGAGAATCCGGCTTTCTCATACATAATCAGGGCAGCTAAGTTCTGTCTCAGTGTTTTTGTTCGGCATCGACTAAGCCCTTTTGCCATCAAATATCCCATTGCCGCCTCTATCAGTTCCCCAGCAACGCCTCTTTGGCGCAACTCTTCACCAACAGCAATAACCACTATTTCGGGCAAATCGGCATACTCTTGATGAAGCAATGAATTCATTAGCGCTTCCCAACTCTCTTTCAACCTGGTCGGATTCAATACTGCCTTTGTCAGGCCATACCAGGCAATCCAGTGGATATTTGCTCTCATAACTCTCCTGAGAAAGCGCCTGTTATCTGAAGCTATAGTAATGAACCCGCCAATGGTTTCTCCTTCTAAAAAAACAAATGTCTTGCCAAATTCATTATCTAGTGAGCCCTTATAGAGAACCCTTTCAAGAAAACCACGTCCGAGGCTAGGCAACAAATCTTCCGGTAACGCCCGGCAGTGAAGTGTGGCCACTTGTTTCACATGTTTAGGCTCCATTTCAGCTATCATTTTGCAATACGATTGAGCACGCTTTTTAGTTTCTCGATAATCCTGTCCAGGTCAGAATTCGTAAGCCCGGGATAGTTGGGTAAATTTATCGCCGTCTTGGAGCTGAGGTATGAATTGGGGAACTCGCCGTCTTTGTATTTACGGTAGGCTTCCATGTGGGGGATGGAATATTCTATTAGCTGCCCCAGTTGAACTCCTTCCTTCCTCGTCCGGTCAAGGATTTCCCGGCGGTTCGCCACCCTGGGTACATAATGGGAATACGTCGCTCCTTCAACGATGGGCGGCAACTCAAGGCCCTCTATCCCCAGAAGTTGCCTATTATAGTACTCGGCAATTTCCTGCCGGCGTTGCCTTATCCGCGAATATTTTCCAAGTTGCACCTGACCTATTCTACCCTCTAAATCTCCCGATTCTACTTCAAAATCCTTGGGGAGGTCTATGCGGTCCTCGCGGTAGTATTTGGTAAGCCTGTCTAAAAACGGAGTAGCTTCCTCCAGGAAATTAACGAAGCCATAGAAAGTATTGTTGAAAGCAATATACACCGCCATCAGGTACAGCAATTTCCGGAACTGCTTCACCGAGGAGGGCCTGGTGAAGTGCTTATCCCGGTAATGCTTCACCCGCTCATAGATATCATCATCATTGGTGGTAAGCATCCCGCCAAAGACGGAGGAGATGTATTTGGCGATGTTCAGCCCGAAGAGAGCCGCATCTCCGTCATTGCATACATATTTTCCTTTGAATGTGGCACCGAACGAGTGAGCACAGTCCTGAATGATGAGGATTCTCTGACTGGCTCTGGAGGCGATTTCATTGACCCGGTCGGTGTCCATTGGATAGCCAAAAAGATGAGTTGGCATAATTACTCTAGTCTTAGGGGTAAATGCCTCTTCCAAGAGATCCAAAGCCATGTTGTAATCCTTTAAGGTAATGTCAACGAACTTAGGAATATTCCCCGAAATGACAACGGCATGAGGTACTACGACACAGGTATAAGCGGGCATGATAACCTCGGCATTTTCGATTGTCAATGCCTTGAACAGGGCGTAGAGGGCGCTCCGCCCATAGGGAAAGGCAAGAGCATATTTCGCTGCAAAGGTTTTGGCAAATCTTTGCTCAAAGGCATAGACAGCATCCTTCTGATAGCTGAAAGCGGCTCTAATCTCTTCAATTCCAAAGTAAGGCTTAAGCCTTGGTATCACTTATGCGTTCCTCATCAAAAGATATTTGGGTCTTAACCTCAATCTCGTTCCTCGAGTTAAAGCGAGTCAGGTCAATATCGTGCGGTTGGAGTTTCTTTGCCCAGAACTGATTCTGGAAATACTTGGCTGATGCCATGTGGATGGTGCAGAACTTGCGTCCATATTCCAACCACCTGAATTTGACTTGCGGTGACTTTGACAAATGGTCTTCAACAGTTATTGAACCTGGGGAAAAGGTTACCTTCCTTGAGAGCCTAACGTCATATTTCTTTTTACCTGTGATAAGCAACTTAACTATCCAGTTTTTGGCCATATTGCCCAGCCGCACATTCCGCATCAAGGTCAGGTTGAGTATTCTAAGCAGGGTGAACTTTGATAGCGACGGGACCTGACGTAAGACCTTATAAAAATTTGCTTTGATAAGCAGCGTCCCGCTCTCGTAAAAGCAGTTTGGATTTGCCTTATAGGATTGGGTAGATATCGTTTGTCCATTTTTAAGCTGACCGATATAACCGCCGTCGTCCCAGATAATTTTCTCCTTCTGTTTGCTGAATATCTTGGTAACCCCACCTTTGGCTCCACTAATAATGGCATAGTATTTCTTATTTCCTCGAATGAGTATATTTGCCCCTGGGAAGAAGGTATCAACTTCTTCCCGTTCACAGGGGAGAGGCAGTGAACTGTAATTCTCATCATCATGTTCCCGGCTCTCATGGTAGGCTACCAGGTAATTTCCCAATAGGGGGATAAAATTACCGGGGTCAATGGATTTCAGGGTTACCGTTTTCCCGCTGCAAACGGCTTGGTACATCCGGTCCGAAATAGCCTTCGCCACAGGTATCTCGCTGGACAATAATTCAGGACCAGCGGGATAAAAAAGCTCGGTATTACGGCTGCCGTATTCACCTCCCATACTCCCGTCCGGGTGGATAAAATAGGAAAGAAAGACAATGGATTTTTCTAAGGAGCGTAAAAGTGCCTCGTCTCTTGTAATCTTGTAGACCTCTGCCAGGTAATAAGTACACAGGGTTTGATAACCGGGGTCGGGTCCCTCATATTCCAGATACCAGCCATCCGGGGACTGCCTTGTCAGGATATCATCCAAAATTCTTCTGGAAGCCGTAATTGCCTGTCCGGTTTTTTTATTATACTTCTCGATGGCGGCTGCTGCAGTAGCCAAATGATTGGAGATAAAGCCATGGGTTTCTTTTTGAGTTGCGATGAATTCAATAAGGCGAGTGATTATTTTGAGGAAACGGTTTCTCTCTTCCCCGTTCAGGGCGTCCTCGATCAATTCCAAGGCACACAGCAAATCGAAAGCCAGCGATGAAGTTACCGAATAGGCATATTCGTAGGGGAAGGCCTCGTCAACGCTGCCATTTCGATGCTGCGTCCTGCCTACAGCGTAAAAAATCCTCTTTATGACGTCTAAACCTTTGCCCTCATCAGGTAAACACCCGAGGTCTCTGAAGATAGCCAGAGGATAAGCACCTCCCTGCATGATTCCGTTATTGAAATCCTTCAGTTTCCAACTCCAGAAGCAGCGGTCGCCGTAACCGGCTGTTGGCGAATAAGGGTCCAAGTCGTAAAAACTCAGCAGATATGGCAGGAACGTTTCAGCCAGTTCTTTGTAATAAGTCTTCATCTTGCCAGTGTTTCCAAGGTCTTACAGACTGGGATTCCCTCCCCGTTATTTTCCTTTATCCAAGTCAGTATCTCCTTATAGAGCCAGTACCATTTATAATCCGATGAGGGAGTCCGCTGATGCCAGTTAATAGCTGCACAGCCGTTGAATTTCTTAACTTCCTCTAGGATTTTCAGGCTCCTCTCAAGCGCCTCTTTGCTACCCATGCGGCAATGATCGAACAAAGCACCGTCCATTAGCACCATAGGAACTTCCAATATCCTGTGTCCTTCCCTGCTGACAAAGTCATAGGGGTAAAAGGGATTGGCTATACCCGCCCTGAAGCCAGGCCAATCGTTAAACCCCAGGGTAGTATCTGCCTTTAAGCCGGCTTCAGCCTGTATTTGCCAGGTATTTCTTATGGAAAGGTTGAGCCAGTGCTGGCGAGTACTCAGCACCGGCAAGTTGCTGATTGCCTCCAGGATTTTTTTCTCCTCCAGGAGAAGCCCTTGTGAATGATAGCTGTTATAGCTCCCGTGAAGACCTACCTCCCAACCCTTTTCGGTTAGCTCCTTTATTGTCTTTTTTAGTTTATGCTCTTTTATTACATCATACCCTGGGTCGAAAACAAGTCTCTTAATGTGTTCAACCATTTTTTGCCCTTGCTTCACCCCAGCATAGAGATAGAAGGTTGCCCTGAAATTATGGGTCTCCTCCAGCTCCTCAATATGCTCAAACTGCCAGTAACCGCAGGGCCTTATCAGGAACCTGAAGCTTCTGAATATTTCGACGAGGGCATCAGAAATTTGTGCCTTTTTGATATTCTGAAGCATGTTGGTCAGGTGAAAAGCAGTGCGCTTTATCCTCAGTGAAGCCGTTTTCCTGACATAGTCAACGTCATGCGTCAGGCAAATCTGAAAGCTATTCCGTTTCGCAAAGAGCTGGTTCTTACTGGATTCATCTGACAGCAGGAGGAGAGTATTCTCCAAGATAGCAAACAAGTAATTCACAACGGGCTTTTGATAAATCATGTTCATCCCTTTCAGTCTACTGGCGTAAGACTGAATTGGGGCAAACTCTTTTTCATATTCCCATTCCTCCAGGCAAGAGAGATGGATGAAGGAATTGTAGAACAGGTCAAAGTATAACTTAATACCATCATCTATGAGTGCCGCGCAGCAGGAGCTATCTCCTTTGCTCTTCAAAAGCGTCTTTCCTGCACAAGGGTATATTGGTGCGAATGTTTTTTGAAAGATGGGTATTGAAGTGCCTTCGATTCGGCTATCCTCAAGGCCACCAGCAACGATGTAATTGTAATACCCAGGCTGGTAATCATTAATTCGTGGTATTGATATCACCTTCTGATTTTCTAGGTTGAGGTCGATCCCGTAGGCGATGACTATACCTTGGAACTGCTGAGCATGGGCACATATATTGAATCTGAAGTTTGCCCTTGAAACCTTTATGAAGCTATCTAGGGTATACTTTAACCACTCAAGGTCGTCTTCGCTATCGACCAAAACGTTTATGTTCATCATCTATGAATTCCCGAAACCATAGTTCCAGGCACAGCAGCCCCCAGATTTGCCGACCAAATTTGCTCCCCCTCCGGATAGCCTTCTCCACTTCTTCGCTCTTGTACATGTGGCGAGACCTTGCCTTTTCACTTAAGAGTATGCTCTGAACAAAATCCCTGAGACCGCTCTGGAGCCATTCCGAGAGAGGTACAGCGAAGCCTATCTTGTCTTTTCTATCCAGCACCGCTTTAGGGATGATGTTTCTGACTGCCTTCCTGAGGATATGCTTATTAGCCCCACCGCGGAACTTTACAGACGGTGGTATAGCAGTAGCCAGTTCGACGATTCTATGGTCAAGTAGAGGCACTCTTGATTCCAGAGATACTGCCATGCTTGTCCGGTCTTCAACGTGCAGTAGGGCGGGGAGCAGATTTTTCATATCAAAACGGGTCATCTTATTGAAATAAGAGGACAGGCCGGGCTTATTAAACGCCTGCTGAAAAGACTCAAAAGTAGAATATTCTCTATTGATTTCATCCCGAAAATCATCAGCAAGTAATCCGCCTTCGCCATTAGTCCTATCAATTAGCCTGAAGTACCTCCTGTCCATGGGTTCAAATAATCCATCCGCCCAGAAGTACTGGAGAAGCGACATATAATTTTGAAGGATAGGCAAATTGGGGATAATGGCATCAAGCGTAACCACGTATTTCCCTTCCTCCTGAGTCTGGAAAATCGCCCCTTTGAGGCATTGCTCCAGGTAGGCGATGATATACCTGGCATAGCCACCGAATACTTCATCACCTCCCTGACCTCCCAGGACGACCTTTACATTTTCACTGGCGAGCTTAGAGACAAAATACTGGGGGAAGACCCCAGGGCCAGCCACAGGTTCATCAAGATAGAAAATCAAATTGGGTAAAGTTTCAGCAAAATCAGATACCCCGGGGAATACCTCGAAGTACTCGGTGTTGGCAAATCGAGCTACCAGTTTGGCATAATCTGTTTCGTCAAACTCCTTGCCTGCTGCAAAACCTCCGGTGAAGGTTTTTATCTGTGAGCCATAAAGTTTGGCAGCGAGGCAGGTAACGATGCTGGTGTCTAACCCACCACTCAGGTGGGCACCCAGCTCTACATCGCTCCTCAATTGGATCCTTACTGCATCTTCAATCAGCATCAGCAGGCTATCAGAGAAATAATCTTCAGTGAGCTTCTCATTAATATTAAAGTTCAGGTCCCAGTACTGGGAAATCGTAGGTTGGGCAGAAGTGGCATCCAATACCAGGTAGTGGCCGGGAAGCAGTTTCCTGATTCCCTGAAACAGCGTTTTATCGCCGATGCAAAACTGTAATACAAGATAATCGGTGATACCTTCATAGTTGGGCAAGCGGGAAACGTGTTCGCATTTCAGAAGTGCCTTGATTTCGGAAGCAAAGACAAAAGATTGTGAATCGAAATAGTAGTAGAGGGGTTTTATCCCCAGACGGTCTCGGGCGGCGAAAAGCCGTCCCTTTTTTTTATCCCATAGGGAGAAGGCGAACATCCCGTTTAACTTCTCAACGCATCTGGTCCCGTATTCTTCATAAAGGTGGATAATAACTTCGGTATCGGAGTTGGTTCTGAAATCGTGGCCCTTGCTGAGTAATTCCTGCCTGAGTTCCAGGTAATTGTAAATCTCTCCGTTTAATACAATCCAGACCGTCCCATCCTCATTGCTCATTGGCTGATGCCCGGTCTTAAGGTCAATAATGCTCAGCCGCTTGTGAGCAAGCCCGATGTTGCCGTCAATATAGTATCCCTCATCATCGGGACCGCGGTGACTGATAATATCAGCCATTGAGATGAGAGACCTTTCCTCAACTACCTCGGTAGCATCGAAATTTACAATACCAACAATGCCGCACATGAGTTCAGTTGCCCCTCCAGTGATTGGTCCCCTTGTTCAGTTTGTTGATTTGCTCGAGCCATCCCTTTGCAATATCTCCCCACGGATAGATACACTTTACAATAAGGACAAGGTATCCGAGAGTCGTGATACTTGTTATCATCTTGGAACGGCTTTCCTTTAGATCGTACCTGAGTTCAAAAGGAATTTCGCCCATTCTCGCTTTCATCATCCTGAACTTAATTATCTTCTCGAGAGTGCAGGTAAAACCTAGTCCTCTTAAATCAATAAAGGCATTCCCAAAAATATTTAAGGCATCCTGGACTAATTCGGCTCGATATGCCCTATAGCCGCAGGTATATTCCCACATTCCTTTTATGGGGAATAATGCCTTCATCAGTAGATTAGCCGCTCGGCTTATCAGGTTTCGGTAAGGATCTACCCCCGAGCTTCCACCACCTTTCTGAAACCTCGAGGCTACGACTACATCGAAACCCTGGTTTATTTTTTGGACCATTGCGGGGATATATGTTGGGTTATGTGTATTATCACAATCCATTCGGATAATAATATCCCCCGGCTGGCAAATTTCTGCAGCCCTTTCAAACCCATCCCTTACGGCTTCCCAGAGGCCCCGGTTAATACTATGCCTGATTACTTCTATCGGTAGCTTGGCCAGGTAATCATTAAGCACCTCGGCAGTTCTATCTCCACTGCCGTCATTGACAAATACTATTTTATAGTCATATTGATTTTCGCTCATGACCTCTTCTATCTTCTTGAGCAAGCTATCAATAGATATCTCCTCGTTATAAGCAGGCAGTATAATACAAATCATCCTTATTCTTTCTCCCCAACTCGTCGTGAAATAATCCGTATATGTTTATATTGGCCTGCGCTCCATAGCTGGTGGAAATTTCTCTAGCCTTATCATATATGCTGGACGTCCGATATCAACCGAGAATCTCATTTGAAATACTTCATACGTAGTCTCCACAGGAAGCCCTGTAGCAGAAGAGGGGAAACCCTGGTTATGAATTTACCATACTTTATCTTAGATTTCTCCTTGCCATAACGGGCAGGTATGGACACATCAGCAACCCTACAGCCGGCAACGTTTAGCTTTACCAGAAGGTCATTGCAATAGCCATAGGCGGGATACACTTTGTCCAGATCAATCCGCTGGAGAGCCTTTCGAGTAATGGCAGTATAGCCATTCTGGGGGTCCCCAATTTTCCGATATCCTGAAGCAATCTTGGTGAGCAGCGTCAGCACCCAATTGCCAAAGAAGCGCCAGTTACTCATGCCTCTACGATGTTCAGGCTTGGAAAGACGACTCCCCTTGGCATAATCAGCTTTGCCCTTGATAATAGGCTCTAGAAGCTCAGGCAGGTGCTTAGCATCCATCTGGTTGTCACCTGCCATTACCACGACAATATCTATGTCCTCTTCTAATGCCTTTTTATATCCGGTGGCAATGGCGGCTCCCACACCTCGATTCTCGCCATTGCACAGGATACAAAACCGCTCACCGCTGAAACCTCCGATAATCTGGCGAGTGGCGTCAGTACTGCCATCATCTACCACATAGATGCGGTCAGCACTGTGTGGCATACCATCCAGTGTTTCCGCAATGAGCTTTGCCTCATTGTATGCCGGTACTACTATACCCAGCTTATAACCACTATACATAGTTACTTTTATCCCTTACATTGCTAAGCGGGTTGCTATTTGCTGCTCCCAATAAACTCTTTAATACCTGCTACTATCTCTTGTATCTGTCCTTCAGTTAGTTCGGGGTACATAGGCAGTGACAGCACCTGGTTCTGTGCCTGCTCACTTTCAGGCAAATCACCTTCCTTGTAGCCCAGGGCTCTATATGCCTCTTGTAGGTGGAGAGATGAGGGATAATAGACCATGGTTTGAATGTCTCTTGACTCCAGATGTTTTCTTAGTCCGTCTCTACTCAGTCTGGAATTTTTCACACGGATTGTGTAGTAGTTGAAAACAGACTTGCTAAATACCTCCACAGAGGGAGGCTCAATATCATCTATACCGCTCAATAGTTGATTGTAGAGCGCCGCTTTATTGCGGCGCGACTCATTCCAGCTATCGAGCCGTTTTAGCTTGACATTAAGTATAGCGGCTTGCAGAGTATCAAGGCGACTGTTAAAGCCAGACAAGAGGTAATAATAGCTAGTATTTGCGCCATGTTTGCGCAGCATATTGACTGTTTCAGCTATCTCGGATTCGTTGGTAACTACCATGCCGCCATCACCAAATGCACCCAAAGTCTTGGATGGGAAGAAGCTCAGGCAACCAGCGTCACCTATTGAGCCGACTTTCCTACCCCTGTATTCTGCCCCCAAAGCCTGGGCACAGTCTTCAATAACTTTGAGGTTGTATTTTCGGGCAAGCTTCAGGATAAGGTCCATGTCAGCTGCCTGACCATAGAGATGCACAGGAAGAATGGCCTTGGTTCTGGAAATGATTTTCTCCTCGATTTGGCCGGGGTCAATGTTGTAGCTGCGGGGATTAATGTCGACGAATACAGGGACAGCGCCACATTGCACAATGGTCTCAACAGTAGCCACGAAGGTAAAAGGTGTGGTTATGACCTCATCACCAGCCCCGATACCGCAGGCGAGTAAAGCAAGTCTTAAGGCGTCAGTACCTGAAGCAACACCGACAGCGAATTTCGTCCCGCAGTAGGCGGCTATTTCTTCCTCAAGGGCTTTCACCTCGGGGCCGAGGATGAATTGCCCATCCTGGATTACTCGCTGGACGGCAGCATCAACTTCTTCTTTTATCGTGTTGTACTGTGCCTTTAAGTCAACTACGGGAACTCGCCAAGACAACTCTTTCAATCCTTGGCTCTCCTTCAGTTTCTTGCCTCATGTATTCGTAGTCACAGAAAGAGCATTTAGCCTTACCAGCCCTGCTAAAATCCAATCTAGCCCCACACTCGCAGATCCAGCCCTGAATCTGGGCCGGATTGCCATATACTAGGGCATGGTCCGGCACGCTCTTGGTAACTACAGCACCGGCGCCAATAAACGAGTATTTACCTATATTATTGCCGCACAATATGGTAGCGTTAGCGCCGATGGTAGCTCCTCTCTCAACTACGGTTAGCACGTATTTGCCTCTCTGCGACCGGTGGCTGCGGGGCACTTTTATATTGGTAAAGACACAGGACGGCCCGCAGAAGACATCATCCTCAAGGGTAATACCCTCATATATGGAGACATTATTCTGTATTTTGACATTATTGCCAATCCTGACCTTGCTGGCAATAAACACGTTCTGACCAATGGTGCAATTCTTACCGACAGTTACGTCAGGCATCAAATGAGAAAAGTGCCATATCCTGGTGCCTTTGCCGATGGTAGACGGTTTCTCAACCAGGCTGGTGGGGTGGACATAGTACTCGCTATCATTGAGGGACACGACTGCCCCCTCTCCCTGCAGTGACCTCTGGCAGGCATCCAGCACTCGTAACACCTCCAGCCCTTTATCACCGTTAGTTCTGGGTTTTTGCCTTGACAGCATGCAGTCAATAAAGTGCTGGCGTTCCAGCTTCAGGGGTTCGTCCATGACGAACTCCACAGGCACCACCTTCTTTTTGTTAGCCACCGGGACACGTCCGTGCCATTCTATGTCAGGCTCGTAGAGCACGAGTTTATTCTCCGGACTCACGTCGTCGAAGACGGCCATCTTCTTATCGCCGATGACGACCAGTTTCTGTTCTTTGTAAGGATGAAGCCAGCTGACAAAAATATGAGCTTTGGTGCCACCCCCAAAGCTCATCGTGGTGACGGTTACATCGGCTATATCCTGATTAAGATACTTTCCACCGTGAGCCGACACTTGCCGAGGCATTTCCTCAAGAAGCATTAAAATAACCGATATATCATGGGGAGCGAAGCTCCATAGTATATCCTCTTCAGTCCTGAACTTGCCCAGGTTAAGACGGCTGGAATATATGTACTTCACTTTGCCAAGTTCCCCGGAATCTACCATCTCCTTGAGTTTGACAATAGCGGGGTGATATTCCAGCAGGTGCCCCACCATAAGCACCCTTCCTGTTTTCTTAGCCAAGTCTACCAGCTCTTCCCCCTCAGTGACAGAGAGAGACAGCGGTTTCTCCACAAAGACGTCCTTACCTGCTTCGAAGGCTTGTTTGGTCATAGAGTAATGAAGCGCCGCTGGAGCAGATATGACGACACCGCTTATTTCATGATTGGCCAATACCCGCTCGAATTTC
The DNA here is from genome assembly GCA_964456395.1 of uncultured Dehalococcoidaceae bacterium. GTDB lineage: Bacteria > Chloroflexota > Dehalococcoidia > Dehalococcoidales > RBG-16-60-22 > CAYWAU01. The sequence continues at coordinate 3,201 of CAYWAU010000003.1, read as the reverse complement.
GTTTCGCTCTTAATATGCGGGTAAAGTTGCAGAAATCGACCTAGAGTTTGTGGGTTAGTATCACATACAGTATGCAGAGCACCAAGCTTGGCAAAGTTGCGAACGAGGTTCTGTCCCCAGTTACCACAACCAACGATGGCGATATTTCTGATAGCGCTATCCGCTCTGTTACTCATCAGTAATCATTGCCTCTCTTGGAACGCGAGGTGTCGTGCCTCGCTTTAATGATGATGGCTTTGGTATGTGCACTAACTCTATTTCCTCCACTTCCTGGACGATACCCTTGCCGTTTCTTTGTTCACCTAATCTCAGGATATTTTCACCTTTAAACTTCCGGGTAACACCCCTGGTGTCAAACACCAAACTGGCGTTATCAATTATGTATTGATAATCATAGCTGCTATGGTCGGTGGCTATGACGACGCAGTCCGCTGCGGATAAGCACTCCTGGGTAAGTTCCACCGAGGTTAGGGTATCCACACCAATCTGAATTTCGACTAAATAAGGGTCATTGTAGATCACTTCAACCCCTCTTTCACGGAGAAGACAGTATATCTTGAGCGACGGTGATTCCCTGATATCTTCTACATCTTTCTTATAAGTGAGTCCCAGTATCAGCACCTTGGCGCCTCTGAGGGTCTTGCCATTGGCGCTTAAGATTTCGATAATACGGGAGGCAACATAGTAAGGCATCCGCTCATTAACCTCGGTAGCCAGTTCGATGAACCTCGTGTGAAGATCATACTCCCTGGCTTTGTTAGCCAAATAGTAAGGGTCTATGGGAATACAATGTCCGCCAACCCCCGGTCCGGGACGAAAAGGTATATAGCCAAAAGGTTTGGAAGAGGCGGCATCAATTACTTCCCAGGCACTGATACCCATATTCTCACAGAGTATAGCGAGTTCATTGACTAGGGCGATATTGATGTTGCGAAAGACGTTCTCGAATATCTTGGTCATCTCAGCAGTCTCCGAAGACGAGACAGGTACTACTGTCTCAGCTACCTGACGGTAGAGAAGAACTGCCAGTCTCGTGGATTCCGAATCGACACCGCCTACCAGCTTCGGTGTGTTCTTGATGCTATGTTTCTTACTTCCGGGGTCAACCCTTTCTGGTGAGTAAGCCAGGTGGAAATCTTGCCCCGCCTTTAATCCAGAACGCTCAAGGATGGGCAGAACCATCTCCCTGGTGGTACCAGGGTAGGTGGTGCTTTCCAGAATTACCAGTTGCCCGCGCTGAAGGTATTTAGATATTTCTTCGGATTCGCGGATAACATGGGACAGGTCAGGGTCTTTAGTCTTGCTCAGGGGAGTTGGGACACAAATGGAGATGGCATCAACCATGGTAAGCTGACTTTGGTCGGTGTTTGCTTGTAAGCGTTTACCTGCAATCAGTGCCGACAGAGTCTGGCTGCTAACATCAGCAATGTAGGACTCGCCTTGGTTGACCATTGCTACCCTTTTCGCCTGCATATCAAAACCAATGACTTTAAGGCCTGCCTGAGCAAAGGCAATAGCTAGTGGCAGCCCAACATAGCCGAGACCCACTACGCCGATAACAGCAGTTTTATCTTCGAGCTTTCCTTCCAAATATGACATTCTTCACCTCCAACGAGTTTCTCATCTGATTGGCAATCTAAGACCATTATTGAATGTTGGGACTGTCATTCCATTCAATTTTTGCTTCTCCAAAAAGCCTCTTAAGCTCTCTGCGAGCCAAGCAGATGAGCCCTATCATGGCTGTAGCCACCCCCAAATGTAGCTTGCCTTAGGTAGGAAGTGTAGCGTAAATCACCTGTCCGCTTCACGGATTCAGGTAAAGCTTAACCTTATGTAGCGTTTACGTATTATAAACTATAATTGGACAATTGTCAAGGATTATGGTATAATTTTCGTCAAATGGCATCTTATATCCATGCCAGCAAATCACTCGTCATCAACAGGCACAAAACTGTGGTCATGCCAAGAGATTGACTTTTAACATATCTAAAGATAAGATACGGGCAAAAAACTTCCACGAGTTTGGGGGATATAGCTGACAGAAACGTTTTTAGCAGTATCCTCATGACTGTTTAGGGGGTGTTATTACGAGTAACCCGTATAGAAAATTGGGTCTTTGGCTCTGTCTGGGAGGCACCATATTCGCGCTCATAGCATACTTCATTATAAAATTGGTACCGCTAACTGCTGTCGGGATTTCAGCAATCATGATTGGTTTCGTCTGCATTAGCATAGCAAGAACTCGACCTTATATTTCTCGTGAGGACTCCGAACTATTACTCAAGACCGGGATGGAGATTACCACAGTTTTGCTGGAGGAGCTTGGGCTTAGAAGCAAGGCCGTATATCTGCCATCAACTATGAGAGATGGTCACCCACAAGCCCTGATACCGCTAAAACAGGATGGAGAAATCCAGTTAGCCAAGAGCAAGATTCCAGGGCGGTTAATAGTTAGCTATGGGGATAATCCGGACGATATGGCAATTGCGGTAACAACACCAGGAAGCAGAATTATCAACATGCTGGAAACTAAGCCGGGACCAACATCCGGTGAAATCGAGGCCGCAGTAACCGATATTTTAGCAGGGGTGCTAGATATCGCCAGTTCGGTAACTGTGAATCTGACAGGTGCTCAGGTGAACGTAGAGGTCAGTGGGTCCAGGCTACGTTATGAAGAGAACTGGTATTACCGTTGTCTGGGTAGCCCGATAGCATCAATAGTGGCTACTATATCCAGCGAAGCGTTGCAAAAACCGGTTAGAATAAAAGAAGAGAGCTATAGCCAAGGAAAAGGTCGGATTATGCTCAAGGTGTTGTCTTGAGGATATATAACAAATATATAATATCTCTTGCCCTAGCCTCTTGCCTGATAAATCCGTTACTAGCCTTCTTTGGCCAAAACGACCTTATGGTCTATTTCGCTCTAAATATCGCGGCCTATTTGGTTATTACGCTACTTTACTTATACCTAAATCTCGAGGTTAGAAGGGCTCTTAATACAGTTACTGCCGTATTTTTTGCTGGCTTTGTTTTGGTGGTAGTCTACAAGGTACTGGAAATCTTATTAGGTAGTTCCTCCTGAAAAAGTGACGTTACCTCTTGTGTTGAGGAGGTGTATCATCATGCGTAAAGTAACAATGTGGACTGTGGGCATTTGCCTTCTATCTTTGATTGTGGTAGTCACTGGCTGCCAGTGTGGGG
>CAYWAU010000002.1:0-37626 GCA_964456395.1 uncultured Dehalococcoidaceae bacterium | reverse complement strand
CCGGCGGCTCTGTAAGCACTACCCTCAACCTTGTACCGGGCCATATTCCTCCGGGGCACTACGGCGCCGAAATCAAGGGTACGGCCACCGTCAGCGGTGCCCAGAAGACCTTCTATACTCATATAGAATTCGACGTCGAGCCGCCCATGGCGTTCATGAACATGCGCCAGGATTTTGGCGACATGATGGGTGACATGAACATGATGTATGACATGAACATGACCTCTAACGATATGTACCTGTTCTACTTCCCCGAGATTGTCCTTACTCCAAACATCGGACAGGCAGGTAGGCCAGTCAACATCAGTGCCACCGACTTCCCCGCCGGCGCCAACGTCACCCGGCTCCGCTTCGCCGGTATGGACCTACCCGTACCCGCCAATACCACCACCGATAACAACGGCGAATTCACCCTCGTCTTCAACGTGCCCAAGACCATGTGGAGCGCTAACATCACCTCCGGCTGGTATGATGTAGAGGTCGAAGCCCAGAAAGTCAACGAACCGGAAGTCTTCATCATGAAGCCCTTCCAGGTGACCGCCGACGACATCGCCTTTACCATGAGGGCCGAGCCCGATTGGCTGCCACCTATCCCACCCAGCGGCAGCACCACCACCATCAGGGTTACATCGATGGGCGAAGGTGCTGATGTTGATCTGAGCGTGGATAAGATTCCAGCGGGTATTACCGCTTCTTTCTCAATGGCTCAATTAACCGTTCCTCCCGGCGGCTCTGTAAGCACTACCCTCAACCTTGTACCGGGCCACATCCCACCGGGTCACTACGGCGCCGAGATTAAGGGTGCCTCCGGTAGCAATGAGTTCTACACCCACATCGAATTTGACGTCGAGCCGCCGATGGAGTTCATGGACGTGAACTGGATGGCACAACAGGGTGTCTGGTTCCCTGAAATTACCCTTAACCCGACTGCCGGACCGGTGAAAAGGAAGGTTACGATAAAAGCGACCGACTTCCCCGCAGGAGCTGAGGTTACCCATCTCCGCTTCGCCGGCAGGCCGCTGCCAGTGCCAGACGATACCGTCGCCAACGAAGACGGTGACCTAAGCCTTGTCTTCAATGTACCCAGTGATTTCGGTGTGGGTCACTACATGGTGGAGGTAGAAGCACAAAAAACGGGCATGCTACATCCGGTATTTATCGCCAAGCCATTCTTTATAGAAGATGTCGGTGTATCATTCAAACTTGATGTCGTTCCGGGCTTCATGCCCGGCGTACCACAGGGAGACTCAGGTAATACTACCATCTTTGTCGAATCTACCAGCCAGGGTGTGACCGTAAACCTGTATGTTGACGGACTACCGCCTGGGGTCACCGCTACCTTTGATGATACCAGTCTCACCGTCTCGCCGGGCGTCTCCAGCAGCACCAAACTGACCATTACCACCAGGGCTTCAACCCCACCGGGCCACTATCCGTTAACCATTCGCGGTGTCAGCGGCAGTGAAGAGAGGATGATGCCCTTCGGCTTCGGCGTTACACCGCCGGCCATCTTCCAGATGCCCGAGTTCACACTGGAACCTGACTTTGCTCCAGCAGGCTACACCGACAAGAAATATAAGGTAACCTTCTCCGGAACAGGGTTCTCGGCGAATCAGAGCGTCACCAGCCTTGAGTTCGGCTCGCAGTCGGTGGCCATTCCTGAAAACCTCACCACCGACGCCAATGGCAATTTCAACGGCGTCTTCCAGATGCCTACCGGGCTTGACCCGGGAATCTATGATGTCAGGGTCGCCGTGGCTACCGGAGATGGCAGCTACTTATATGACTCGCGGCCATTCTCCATCAGGGGTGCCCAGGCTAAATTCATCCTCCAGTTATCACCTCCATACCTGCCACCCGTAGTACAGGGCGGCAACGTGACAATTACCGTCAATACAAGGTCCGTCAGCACAACAACAGCTAATGTAACCCTGTACGTTGATGGACTGGCACCGGGAATCTCCGCCAACTTCACCCCAAGCAACGTAGTGGAAGTATCACCGGGCAGCTCCGGCAGTGCCACGCTAACACTCAATGTCAGCACCCGTACACCACCGGGCCCCTACCCGGTCAGCATTCGCGGTGTTAGCGGCGATGAAGCGGCCGTAGTACCGCTCGGCTTCGGTGTCATGCCAGATATCGGTGAGGGCAAGGGGCATGCCACCGTCACCATTAACCCGGCACAGGCCAGACCCGGAGAGCACATTGGCATATCCGGTGCCGGTTTCACCATCGGCAATACCATTACACTAACCGCGGCGCCGCCCGGTGCACCTATTCCGATTGATATAACCCCCGGCACCATCCAGGTAGAAACAGACGGAACCTGGGCTACAGAGATTACCATCCCCGAAGCCGGCCAGGTGCCGCCGGGAAGCTATGTAATTAAAGCCTCCGATGGGGCAATGGCCTCCAAGAATACTTTCAGCATCGTCCCGGCAACAAATGCCGATTTCTTCCTCAACGTCTCCCCGCCGTTCCTTGAGATAGTCCAGAGTGAGAGCGGCACCATCACCCTGACCCTGAGCTCCAAGAATGGATTCAAGGAGGCAGTAAGCTTCAGTGTGGGACACCTAGCACCAGGCGTTACCGCCACCTTCAAGGATACTAATGGCAACACCATCGGCAAATTTTCGGGAACGCCGGGAGGAATCAGGGAGGTTATCACCCCGACGGCGCTGACACCCATACCCGGTGAAGACCTAACTATTACAACTTTGATAGATGTTGACTCAGGGACACCAATAGGACCCTATGACATCGCCCTTGAAGCGGAAACCGGCACTATCTTCCGAGCCGTCCCGCTGGGTCTGATGGTAAACTCCCCCGGAGCCAGCCTGGTCATCTCGCCGATGAGCGGTCCCGCCGATACCGATATAAGACTCTCCGGCTCGGGCTTCACCGCCGGCGAGACTGTAACCGCAATCTTCGCCGGTACAAGCATCACGACCATACCGGCAACCATCACCGTAGCCCAGGACGGCACCTTCACTGCTACCATAACAGCGCCTTCGGTGACAGCCGGTATTCACCCGGTCAGCGTCACCGGAGCCACCAGCGGCATTATCATAGACAGGCCCTTCGGGCTCAAGCCATCGGCGGTCAACGCCTTCGTACTCTATGCGAGCCCGCAAAAAGTGGATATCCCCAAAGACGGTTCCAGCACGATTACCACCAAGATTGAACCGCTGGGCAGCTTCCAGTCAGCGGTTACCCTGAGTGTCTCCGGGCTCAGTGCGATAGCCGATGCCACCGCCAACATCTCACCGTCGGCCACGGTAACCCCGAGCATCGCCACTCCCACGACAGCCACGCTGACCATCAATGTCCCGGCGGGCGCCACCGTGGGCAGATACCCGCTGGTGATAACAGCCACAAGCGGCACCATCACCCAAACGCGCAAAATCACCGCCAAAGTGGTGCCGCCGACAAATACACCTGATTTCTCAATCAGCCTGGCTCCGAACACGGTACCCATCAGCCCGAACTCCAATGGCAATACCACGGTCACTGCAGCCGCTATTAATGGCTTCACCGGTACCGTGAACCTGGCCGTCACCATGAGCGACCCGGCGGCAGCCTGGCCATCAGAAGTTAGCGCCACAACAGGCGATGTAACGCCTTCAGCCACCACCGGGCTGGGTAAGAAAGCGGTCATTTTCAATGTGGCGGCTGGAACTCAACCCGGTAGCTGGACATTCAAGATAACGGGCACGAGTGGGACTCTGGAGCGCAGTGCCGAGGTGATGGTCATCTGCACACCTTCAGGCACGACGATTACTCCCTACGCATCTCCTCGCTTAGACCCGACGACCATTACTACCAGCACTCCGGTGGACATGGAACCTCCATGGGGTGACAAAATCACCATCAACGGCATTATAAACGATGGTTCCGAAGCCAGCGTCATTACTCCGGCTAAGGTTGATGTAGCCCCGGATACCCTCGGCTCACTACCGGAAGGGGCTTCGGACATGCTGGGACGTGTTACCAATGTTGAGTCAAGCGCACCGGTAGACGGCGTAGAGTGGGACCTCGGCTTCCCCTTCGACAGCGACAATCTTACGGCGGCCGGTTTTGACGAAGAGAACCTCAAGGTAGCCTACCTCAACCCCAGTACCGGCACCTGGACGGAAGTAACCACAACCATAGACACTACCAACAAGATAGCCTACGCCTCACCAGACCACTTCAGTTCCTGGACATTAATCGCCACACCGGCACCACCGCCATCTACCGTAGTCACTGAATTCAGCGGCGGTGGTAGCGGCGGCGGCGGCGGTGGGGTTACCAGTTTATCCGAATCCATAACCACCACCGGCAGAATCATAGACGACGTTACCGCCGAGTCCGTAGATGGCATAGTTGAGCTTGACATACCTAAAAATACCATCGGCAAAAACCGAATGGACCAGCCCTTGTATAACATATCTATAAAACCGAAGTCGGCACCCTCAGCCCCACCCACAGATGTCAGCATTATCGGTCTAGTCTACGACCTCTACCCCGACGGCGCTACCTTTGACCCGCCGATAAGCCTGTCATTCACTTACGACGAATCCCTGTTACCCGTTGGGGTTGCTGAGGAGAATCTGGTCATCGCTACGTGGCAAGCCGGAAACTGGGTTGAGCTTGAGGACACCACGGTTGACCCGACCGGCAACACTATTACCGCACCAATAAGCCACTTTACCGTCTTTACTGTTATGGCCCACAACGCTTCAGCCACCTTTGAAATCAGCGCCTTTGACATATCTCCGGCGGTGGTCTACCCCGATGAAAGCGTTACTATCAGTGCCACTATCGCCAATACCGGCGACCTTGCTGGCAGTCACGAGGTGACCCTTATGATAAACGGGGAAGTGACCGCCATTGAGGAAGTAAATCTGGCGGGACAGGCCAGTCAACAGGTAACCTTTACCCTAAAGCCGCACAATGCCGGTAACTATGCGGTAGATGTTAACGGTCTCTCCGCCACCTTAATCGTCAGGGAGGCAGCAGCCAAGCCAGAAGAAGCAGAGGAGCCCACGCCTTCCGAGGCGCCGGCAATACCATCAGAGGCACAGCCCACACAACCCGGGGTGACATTGGCGCCAACCGAGGTACAACAGACACCCTCTGAGGCACCATCTGAGGAACAACCGACAGTACCCGGGGCACCAGCGCCATCTGCATTACACCCCACCCCCTCAGCACCACCGGCTAAAGCGCCTTTACAGATTAGCCTGTGGCTCATCATCGTTATAGTCGCTGTCGGTATTGTCATTGGCATAGTCATCTGGCGAACGGTTGCCGGCAGAAAAGCCTCGTAAGAGAAATTACCCATGTGCTAACTGACTTCCCTTTCCCTTCCGGGGGAGGGGAAGTCAGTTTGGGCGGGACCGGGAGCTAGCCTCATTGACCCTCTCCGAGCAGCTAATATCCCTGGTATTATTCCTGTTCATTTCCGTAAAAGTATATGAAACTGAACATTACTTGTGATATTTCTGTAATCTTCTGCCAACAATCTGTGATATTATTGTGACTCTACTCTCATATACTTCAAACGTACCAATCACTGCTAGCATTAAATGCGCTAACAGCAACAGTTTCCCAGCGAAGTATCAAGTAATGACTTTGGCTAAACTCAAAATCAGGAGCCTGCTATCAGCCTAAATGCAGCTTAACGGAAGGACAAAGCCAATTGCATTGAGATAGCAGCCATAATGTTGCCGGGAGGTTATTTTGCAGAATACATCTGAGCAGTGGGAACCGGAATATATTTCTGTAGGTTTTATTGCCAAGCGTTGCGGGGTCAGCAACACGACAGTACTGCGCTGGATTACCACCGGACAGTTGCCAGCGTTCAGGCTCCCCAGTGGTCATTACCGGATAGAGCAAAACGATTTCTCCGAATTCCTAACAAAATACAATATGCCAGTACCATACTTACGTCCTGAAATATACAACAAAAACCGTAGCGCTATGCAACCAGGCAGAAAACCATAAAGTATGGTAAACAGATTTTATAGAATGAATCCACTTAAATATTCAGGTTAGCAATCTCCTAGGAGGGGAACAATGAGAAGGTTAAACCTAAAAAATGATGCAGGAGGCAGTATTATGCCAAAGTTACTAAAAAGAATTAATCGTGATGGCAAAGGCTTCACCCTGGTAGAACTGCTTATCGTTGTCGCCATTCTGGGGATACTGGCGGCGGTCGTCCTGCCCAATGTAACCGGACTCGCTGGCGAAGGCCAGACAGAAGCCGCCAAGGCCGAACTGGTTACTGTCCAGACCGCCATGGATACCATGATGGCCAAGAACAGCCTGACTTCGGTTACGGATACCTCGGCAACCAGTAACATGTCGGCTTTCCCTACCGGTAATGCCCTGTACCCCAACTACCTGCGGACGGCGACAACCAAAGGAACCTATTCCTGCAGTACTACCGGACTGGTTACGCAGGCAGATGATGGTTATTAGTAGCTCACCGCTTAATGCGGCAAGCAGTAAGTAAATGGAAGTTAAGCCTATAAAGATAACCCCCGTCTCTTCTTTTATTAGTATCAGGAGGAAATTATGGCAACCGGGTTACTGCGCAGGCAGTGTATAAAAGACAACGTCTTCCGGCATATCTACACTGCCTTACGCTGGATAATTGAACCATCAGCCAGTATGGAGGAAAAGCAACGCCGACGTGCGGCATGGCTATCAGCTTTTATGCTACTTGTTACTATCAGTGCCCTGATGGGGGCAGTGGTATCAAAGAATGCCGGCGACAGCTCATGGTTTATTCTGCTGGCTATTGCTGCTGTCCATGCTATCGGCTACAGTCTCAACCGTACCGGATACTACAGACAGGCAACGGCATCCGTGGTCAGCATCCCAGGCATCTTAATTCTTATCATGATTCTCTCCAGTTCTAACGAAGCGAATATTCAGAATAACATATTATGGCTGACTCTGCCATTGCTTATCTCCAGCTTGATGCTATCTCTGCGTCATGCCATAATTGTCGCCGTCAGTTACTTGCTTGCCATCGTACTTCTCGTACCATTACTTGATATATCATCAGCAAGCCTAATGCAACCACTGTCTTTTATCTTCATGATATTCTTTTTGGTAATAGCGATTACTGCAGTCCGCCAATATGACCAGTCCGAAATTGAGCACCAGCTCACCGAGCGCCAAAAAGGGGAGCAGCTACAAAATGATGAGAATTACGTGCTTACCCTTTTAGGGCAGGGGGCGGAATTAAGCGAACTGCTGGACGCCATTGTCCATTTGGGCGAATATCATGACCCTTCTATCAAAGGCTCTGTGCTGCTCTTTGATTCCTCAAGAGAACGGCTGGCTCTAGCATCCGCCCCAAGTTTACCCGATGATTACAATGAGCTATTTGAAGACGGGATACCTATTGGACCGAGTGCGGGTTCCTGTGGGACTGCGGCTTATCTGAAGGAGCGGGTAATCGTCACGGACATTGAGAACAGCCCTCTCTTTAAACCATTGGAGGAAGTTGTCAAGCGGACAACCAACAACGGCCTGCTCTCCTGCTGGTCACAACCCATAATCTCATCCAATGGAGACCTGCTCGGCACCATAGCCAACTATAGCAACAAGGTGGGTGAGCCGGATGCCGACAACCTCAGGGTGCTGGAGTGGTCAGCTCGTATTGCTGCCATCGCTATCGAGCGCAAGAGGGCAGAGCAGGCTTTGCGGGAGTCGGAGGAAAAGTTCTCCAAAGCCTTCCGTTCCAGCCCCTTGTCCATCAGCATCAATACGCTTGAAGATGACACGATAATTGAATGTAATGAAAGCAGTCACCGTATTTCCGGCTATACCCGTGAAGAACTCATCGGACGCTGTGCTGCTGATCTCAATATGTGGGTAAAGGCAGAGGAGCGCGACAGAGTATTTCAGACACTGAGGGAACACGGCAGAGTTCAGAATGAAGAAGTCCATCTCCGTAACAAATCAGGTGAGATACAGATAGTACAGTTCTCAGCCGAGATAATTAGCATTGGTGATAAACCGTGTATACTTAGCGTCATTAATGATATCACCGAGCGCAAGCAGGCGGAGGAAGCTCTGGCTAACGAAGCAATCCGGCGGCGCATCCTAGTCGAGCAGTCCAGAGACGGGATTGTTGTCCTTGATCAGAATGGCAACGTATATGAGTCTAACCAGCGATTTGCCGAGATGCTCGGATACTCCCTGGAAGAAGCCTATCAGCTCCAGGTGTGGGATTGGGAGTTTCAATTTACACGTGAGCAAGTGCAGGATATGCTCCGGAGTGTTGATGAGACCGGCGACCACTTCGAGACGCAACACCGACGCAAAGATGGTACCATCTATGACGTTGAAATAAGCACCAATGCGGCTGTATTCGCGGGAGAAAAGCTGATTTTCTGCGTGTGCCGGGACATTACCGAGCGCAAGCAGCATGAAGAAATAATAAAAAAGGCGCTGTCTAATCTGGAACACTCCAGCACCCAACTGGCGGCCACCAACAAAGAGCTAGAAGCCTTTAGCTACTCCGTCTCGCATGACCTGCGAGCACCCCTCAGGACCATTGACGGTTTCAGTCAGGCACTGCTGGAAGACTACCCGGATAAGCTTGATGAGCAGGGTAATGACTACCTGACCCGCCTGCGCGCTGCCAGTCAAAAAATGGGGGAACTCATTGATGGTTTGCTGAAGCTGTCCCGCCTGACCAGAAGCGAAATGCGTAAAGAAAAGTTAGACCTGAGTGCACTGGCCAAGGAGATTGCCGCCAGGCTTCAGCAGACACAGCCGGAACGCCAGGCTGAGTTTGTCATCGCCAAAGGTCTAACCACCAGCGGAGACCACCAGCTGTTGCGAGTTTTACTGGAGAACCTGCTCGACAATGCCTGGAAATTTACCGGCAAGCGCCAGCAGGCAAGAATAGAGTTCGGTGCTACCCGGAACGGCGGCAAGAAAGCTTACTTTATACGGGACAACGGTGCCGGCTTTGACATGACCTATGCCAACAAGCTGTTTGGCGCCTTCCAGCGCCTGCACGACACCACCGAGTTCCCCGGCACCGGCATTGGTCTGGCTACGGTACAACGCATCATTCACCGCCACGGTGGCAGTGTCTGGGCGGAAGGGACTGCGGGGAAAGGTGCCACCTTCTACTTTACGCTTAGCTAAAGGAGGCCAGAAATGAAGGCAAAAGGAGACACAATACTGCTGGTGGAAGACAACCCTGACGATGTTGAACTGACACTGCGGGCATTCAGAAAAAACAATATCGCCAACGGTGTGGCGATAGCCCGTGACGGTGCGGAAGCGCTGGACTACCTCTTCGGCACCGGAGCCTACGCTGACCATAATGCTAATGACACGCCAAGGATTATTTTGCTTGATTTGAAACTGCCCAAAGTGGACGGACTGCAGGTACTGGAACGTCTGCGCGCCGATGAGCGCACCGAGCTTATCCCGGTGGTCATTCTCACCTCGTCAAAAGAAGAACAGGACCTTGTCAGCGGATACAAGTCGGGGGCGAATAGCTACGTCCGTAAACCGGTGGACTTTAACCAGTTCGTTGAAGCCGTGCGCCAGATAGGACTCTACTGGCTGCTCATAAATGAAACACCACATCAACCTTAAGTGAATATTATACATATACCAATCGCGAGTAAAATTGACAACCAGCTGCCGTAAAATGGAAGACAAAACGATTAGAATCTTGCTTATTGAAGATAACCCGGATGACGCCGAGTTGATACGGAGGAAACTGGCTAGGTCCGGTAAGAGTCAGTTCACGGTAACACCAGCAACAAGGCTTAAAGAGGGGCTGGAATACCTTGCCAGAGATGGGGCTGACCTGGTTTTATCGGACCTCGGTCTGCCTGATAGCCATGGGCTCGACACCATCAGTAAGATTCTCTGTGAGGCACCACACATACCGGTGGTGATACTGAGCGGCTTTGATGATGAAGCGCTGGCTATAAAGGCGGTTCAGCTGGGTGCCCAAGACTATCTGGTGAAAGGACAAATGGAGGACCACCAGGTAGAACGCGCCCTTTTCTACGCCATTGAACGGTCTCAACTGCAGAGGGAACTGGAGCAGTATGCACAGGAGATATGGAAAGTCCAAGCCAATCTCTGCAAAATTCTAGATAAGAACGCCGATGCCATCATCGTTATCAGCAAGAACAGGCACATCCTCTTCGCCAACCCGGCCGCAGAATATCTCCTCGGGCGCAAGAAGAAAGAGCTCCTGAACAAACCGTTTGATTTTCCCCTGAAGGGCGGTAAGACATCAGAGATTGAAATCACCCGCCAAGGTGTAGAGAAAAACGTAGCTGAGATGCGTGTGGTGGATATAGACTGGGAAGGCGAACCCGCCTACCTGGCATCACTGCGCGACATCACCGAGTTAAAGCGGGCTGTGGAGGCATTGCAAGAGTCAGAGGAAAAGTTCTCCAAAGCCTTTCGCTCCAGTCCTGATGCAGTCGCCATCACCACGCTTAAAGACGGCAGATTTATTGAAGTTAATGACAGTTTCACCCGTATTACCGGCTACACCCATGAAGAGGTGATTGGCCACAGTTCAACTGAACTTGGTCTCTGGGCAAAGGCAGAGGACCGCACCAGAATGACACAGATACTGAAGGAACAGGGCAGGGTCAACAATGAAGAATTCGACATCCGTATGAAGTCAGGCGAGATACGCGTATGGCTTTTCTCAGCCGAGCCAATCAATATTGGCGGTGAACCATGTATAATCTCCGTGACAATTGACATCACCGAGCGAAAGCGGGGGGAGGAGAAGCTGCGTAAAATCGACCAGATGAAATCCGAATTCCTCTCCAACGTCTCACATGAGCTGCGCACGCCACTCCAGTCAATTGCAGGCTTTACCAAATTGATTCTCCAGGGTAAAGTGCCTGACGCCGAGACCCAGCAGGAATTCCTGCAGATTATTGATAGAGAAAGCCAGCACCTCGGCAACCTCATTAACAGTCTGCTGGATTTATCACGACTTGAAGCCGGCCGATTTCAAATCAATAAGCGGCTCCTGCCGATAAGGGATACCATTGTTGACGCCATAAAGAGCTTCCACAGCCTGGCCCACGACAAGAATATTGAACTCAACGAAGATATACCGGCGAAACTACCTGAGATAGAGGCAGATGGCGACCGACTGGCGCAAGTGGTCATCAACCTGCTCAGCAACGCTATCAAGTACAGCGACCCCGGCGGCAGTGTCACGGCTAAGACAGAGAGTCGGAACGGGGAGCTTTCATTCCAGGTAACCGACCGGGGTATCGGCATTCCTGAAGAAGCCATGCCGCACCTCTTTGAGAGGTTCTACCGGGCTGAGGATAAGCTGGCCAGGGGGGGGACGGGACTGGGGCTTTATATCTCAAAGCAGATTATTGAGGCACATGGTGGACATATCTGGGCGGTGAGCCGAGCCGGTGAAGGCAGCACCTTTAGTTTCACCCTGCCTCTAAATGGAAAAGGAGATGACCGTGGATAAGAAAATACTGGTTATTGAAGATGACCCGGCTACATTGAGATTAGTTGACTATTCCCTCAGGTATGAGGGTTACCAGGTGCTTACAGCATCCAATGGACTGGAAGGGATACGGAAAGCGCACAATGAAGCACCTGACCTTATCATTCTGGATGTCATGTTACCGGGCATGGACGGCTTTGAGATATGCCACCGCCTGCGGTCCGAACCCGATACTGCCCAACTGCCTATTCTAATGTTCTCAGCGAAAGCCCAGGAAATAGACAAGGATACCGGACTGAAAGTGGGTGCCGACGACTACCTGTCAAAACCCGCCGCACCTGCCGATATAGTAAACCACGTAGAAAGCCTGCTGGCAAAAAAGAAGCAGAAGGCACCCACCCAGGAGAACGTGAATGGATAGAGATAATACCAGACCCTTTATCACGGATAGGACATCTAAAAAAAGCCTGGGTGAAATGCTGGTTGAGGAGAACCTCATTACCCCGGAACAACTGGAGAGCGCCCTGGCGCTGCAGCGGCAGCAGGGAGGGAAGCTCAGTGAGACTCTGATAAACCAGGGGGTGGTCAAAGCTGAGGTACTGGCCACCGTGCTCAGCATTCAGTTAAACCTGCCGCTAATAGACCTGAAGAGACACACCATCCAGCCTCAGGCTCTTCGCCTCATCCCTGAAGAAATGGCTCGTAAACATGCCCTGATACCCCTTGACATAGTCAACGACTCGCTAGTAGTGGTTATGGCTGACCCGGAGGACATCCACACCATTGAAGACGTTAAGACTCAGGCGAAGATGAGGGTGGAGGTGGCCCTCGGTGTCCGCTCCGACATTGAGCGAGCCATTGACCTCAACTACAGGTCAAGCGGTGAAATAGAGAAACAGGTAAGCCAAATGGCCCCTGTCTCTGGAGATAAAATAACAGATACCGCTTCGACACTTACGGCCAGGACCCCGATTGCGGAAACCCTTGACCTGCTGGTTGCCCAGGCTGTCAAGGACAGAGCCTCGGATGTCCATATTGAACCACAGGAAGACCGGCTGAGGATTCGCTACCGGATTGACGGTATCCTGCACGATATGTTCTCCTTGCCGCTCAGTGCCCACGTGTCACTGGTGTCACGTGTCAAAATTCTAGCTGATATGGACATCTCCGAACAAAGACGCCCTCAGGACGGACAATTCTCAATCAAACTGGGCAGTAATGAAGTCGATATTCGAGTCGCCACCATGGAAACGCCCTACGGTGAGAGGGTGACCTTGCGGATTCTGGACAAGTCTCTGGCTCTCTTTACTTTAGCCGAGCTTGGCTTTCTGCCCGATGTTCTGAAGAGGTACCGGCCGATGCTGAAGAGCCCGCTCGGTATGATACTGGCGGGCGGCCCCACCGGTTCCGGCAAAACGACCACCCTTTACGCATCAATAAGCGAACTGGACCGAAATGAGCGCAACATCATGACAATCGAGGACCCCATTGAATACAGCTTCATGGACATTAACCAGATTCAGGTTAACCTCAAGGCCGGAATTACCTTTGCCAGCGGTCTCAAGGCTATCATGCGTCATGACCCTGACGTTATTCTGGTCGGTGAGATACGGGACACCGACACGGTGACCACGGCCATTCAAGCCGCCCTCACCGGCCACCTAGTTCTTTCTTCCATTCATGCCAATGATGCCGTTGGTGTGCTCTTCCGACTGATGGACCTGGATGTTGAACCAGCCTCAATCTCATCAACGCTTATCGGCGTTGTTGCCCAGCGCATGGTTCGCCGTATCTGCCCTCACTGCCGTACCTCCTACCAACCATCAACGGAAGAGCAGCAGGCTCTTGAAAAGGAACTGGTGCCGGAAGCCACCACATTTTACCACGGAACCGGATGCAACCTCTGTGCCAATACCGGTTACCGGGGCCGAACCGGCATTTTCGAGTTCCTGGTCATGAGCGAGGATATCAGGAAGATGTTACGTAACAATGCTGGTGCCGGTGAGATTAAAGCACAGGCACTTGCCGAAGGGATGATAACGATGAAACGAGATGGGATGCTTAAGGTAAAAGAAGGCATTACATCAGTGAGCGAGGTTCTGCGCAGTGTATTCTCCATTAACTAACGATGAGAGGGGGACACAGGGGGTGAGGTAGATAAAGACCCTGATATAAGCCAACTAAAGAGGGAATAATGGCCTATAAATATAGAGCCTATACAACTGATAAAAAGGTTGTACAGGGCACGATTGAAGTCACTTCGGAAAGTCTGGCCGAGGGAGTCCTATATCGCGCCGGGTACCAGCATATCCTCAGCCTGAAAGAAGTGCCGCCGGGGCTTGGTTTGGAAAGACTGATACCAACCCTCTTTGGGATTAAGACTCAGGATGTGCTTGATTTCTCCAACCAGTTAGCCACCCTGATTGAGTCCGGTGTTACCCTGCTCACGTCACTACAACTGCTTGAGGGACAGGCTTCCAAGCCAGCCCTGAAAAGAATCATCGGCGGCCTGGTCGAGGAAATCCAGGGAGGCATCTCTCTCTCCCAGGCACTCAGCCAGTATCCACAGGTATTCCCCCACACCTATTGTCAGGTGATTCAAGCCAGCGAACAGGCAGGCAACCTGGAACTCGGACTGAGGCAGGCCGCCAGCTACATGGAAAAACAGGCAGCCAGCACCCAAAAAATAAAACGCGCCATGCTCTACCCAGCCTTTGTCTTGCTTATGGCCGTCGGGGTATCCATCCTGCTTATCACGGTAGCCCTGCCGCCACTGGTGGCACTATTCACTTCTCTCGGTGCGGAACTGCCCTGGATGACGAGGCTGCTCATCACCATCACCGACTTCATTACCAGCAATGGGCTCTATATTCTGGGTGGATTATTAATCATCATTATGTCAACTGCCGGCTGGCTGAGACTGCCCTCGGCAAAGCAGGCAATGGACCGGCTGATGCTGAAAATACCGGTAATCGGCACCATCAATATTGAGCGTAATGTGCAACAGTTCTGTCAAACCGCTTCAATGCTGCTGAAAGCTGGACTGCGCCTGCCCCAGGTGATAGATATCGCCATTCAAACCACCAGGAACCGGATTATCCGCCAGGCATTGAGTGATGTCAGAAATAAGCTGGTCCAGGGACAGGGGCTGTCTCAACCAATGGCTGAGATTGCGCTCTTCCCCCGACTGCTGGTGGAGATGGTAGTCGTGGGAGAGAAGACCGGCACCATTGACACTACCCTGGCCACCCTGGCCGACTTTTATGAAAGGAGGGTTGACCGCAGGATTGACGTTCTTACTTCCATGATAGAACCCGCCTTGACGGTAATCATCGGGATGGTCGTTGTTTTTCTGGCTCTCTCCATGATAACGCCGCTGTACTCCATACTGAGGTCAATGCATTAAATATTTATGGCAGGTAAAGAAAATGGGGGCAATAAGACAGAGATTAGCACGGGTAAAAAACCGGGCTCAAGACCAGATGGGGCTGGGGCTGGTAGAGACGCTGGTCGCCGTGGCTGTTCTAGGGACCTCTGTGGTTGCCTTTGTCGTCGCCCTTTCGGCAGGGTCAATCGCCGTCGGCAAGCAGGATGAGGAAGTCGTGGCACAGAGCCTGGTGCAGACCCAGCTAGAATACACCAAAAGCCATGCCTATGACGCCGAAGCCACAACCTATCCCACCTTGGACACACCGGAAGGTTACACCGTCTCTGTCGGGGTTGCCTCTATCCCGGACACCGATGATGATATACAAAAAATAACGGTTACTGTCTACCGGGAGAGCGAGACCATAATAATAGTTGAAGACTACAAGGTGAATCGATAATGAAGTCGGATGAACGGGGTTTAACCATGGTGGAGCTGATTATAGCCGTCGCCGTCACCGGAATTATTGTCAGCTTTCTGGGC
Organism: uncultured Dehalococcoidaceae bacterium; assembly: GCA_964456395.1. Taxonomy (GTDB): domain Bacteria; phylum Chloroflexota; class Dehalococcoidia; order Dehalococcoidales; family RBG-16-60-22; genus CAYWAU01. The sequence goes on along the minus strand of CAYWAU010000002.1, from coordinate 22,240 downwards.
ACAGCCATCTATCAAATCCTTACCGTTACCGAGTACGGCAACGATAGGCTCACCGCCATGCACGAGCTGCAAAATGCCGCTCACTGGTTCAACCTTGACGGACAGAGAGCCAGCACTGCCAGCATCAACGGTGAGTTGCTGCTGACCATCTCCGAAAGCTCGTCAATTACCTATTATCTGTCAGACACCGAGCTTCGCCGTACGGCTGGCGGCGACCAGATGACGCTGGCACGGAATATTACCAGTGCCGATTTTTCCATCGAAAACCGCCTTATTACCATGTCCTTAACCTCATCCCCTGAGGGACGTGACAACGTTAGTGCCAATGGAACCTATAAGGTTTATCTTCGGCCATCGGAGGAGGAAGAATGAATAGCGAAAAGGGGCAGGCTCTTCCCCTGGCCATGCTGGCTCTGGCCATAGGCACAATGGTGATAACACCATTCCTCGGCCACGCCAGCAGCAGCCTGATTGGCTCTCGGGTATATGAGCAGGGGATAACCGAGCTTTACTCCTGTGATTCCGGCATTGAGTATGCCATCTGGAGCCTTCAGAGCGGAGAGTTAGAAGTGACAGAGGGCGAGACAGAGACGTTGCCGGAATTCACCATAAACAACAAAACAGTGACCGTTTCTGTCGAGAACCTGGGTTCATCTATATATGAGGTCACTGCCACAGCCACCAGTGACGACGGACACAGTACCATAATTGAATCTTATGTACTGTCAGGAGGTGGTGGCTGGAGTAGCGATGGCGACATTGATGAAGATACCGAAGGTGATGTCTATATTGATGGTGATGCCAGCATTGATGGCAATGTTGAGGTTGACGGGAGCGTCTATGCCACGGGAAATGTCACACTGGGTAATAACGCCGAGGTCACCGGGGATGTCGTCGCTGAAGGCGAACTGGAGCTTTCAAATAATGCCGTCATCGGGGGTGATGTCTCAGCGGGCGGGGACCTCACGCTCAATAACAACTCGGAAATCGGCAGCATTGAAGTCGGCGGCAATGTCTGTGCCGGCGGCGATATCTATCTTGAGAACAACACCGTTATCTATGGCAGTGTCTACACTACCGGCAATATTGATATTAGCGGCAATTCAATCATTAAAGGCGATGTCTATATCGGTAACAGCATAGCCACTATTATCATTGATAACAACGCCAGGATTGAAGGCAATGTTTATATCACCGGCAGTATTACCAGTAAGATTCAACTGGCTAATAATGCTCGTATTTACGAAGATGTCTATGCCACCGGAACCATCAATAATATCGTGCGCGAAGGGAATATCTTGGGCGATGTCTATGAGAACTATACCGGAGAGTATCCCCCACATCCAGATTGCCTGGTGATGCCTGAACCTGAGGGCGGCACGGGTATCATAACGTGGGAATAATGGAGAACAGTCAACAGCAATGAAGAAAAGAGGGGCACCAGTGAAGACCAGGAAATTACTCCTAACGCTATTAATTATTGTCCTTCTTGTGGCCTATTGCCGGCTCGGATTGGACTACCTGAAAAAGGGGTCGGAGCACGAGGCTCTGGCATCTCAAATCACCGACGCCACCCAGACTCTGGCGCAAATGCCGGAGCCTCCCGTTGACCTGGAGCCGCGGTTGTCGGCTGTTCAGGCAAGTCTGGCTGCCGAGCAGAGCACATTCCCCGGCGAGATGAACAGCACCAGGATAGTTAATACCATCCTCAAGCTCGCCGACGAATGCGAGGTCAAGGCAATACCCCTGATAACACAACCCCGGACAACAGAGGCCATTAGCGACCACGACTACTCTGTTTTCCGGTTAAATGTAGCCGTAGCGGGAACCTTCACACAAATGGTCAGCTTCCTGAGCAAACTGGAAAAAGGAGGGATTCCGACGCTCATTGTGGAGGATTTAAGCGTTACCAGAGTAATTGAGCCATCCGGGGAAGAAAGCGCTCCCGAGGGAACCGTACCCGTAAACGCCAGCCTGGACCTGGCTATCTATACTCAACCTCCAACCTCTGAGTAGCGGTGAAAGGCGTATTTTTAAAAATGCATGTTACGCTAAGTATCAGTACCGACAGCATCAGAATCCTCACGGTTAAGGGCAGGCAGGTAAAAAAGTGGGAGAGCCTGCCCCTGAAGTCGGGACTGGTCCGGGATGGACTTATACTGCAGCCACAGGCTGTCGGTGAGGCTATTGATGCCCTGTTTAAATCAGCAAAAGCACCCAGAGAAAAGGTAATCACCAGCCTTACCGGTCTGTCCTTCACCTACCGATTCCTGAACCTGCCACGGATGAAACCCGCCCTTCTGGAGGAAGCTATCCAGCGCGCCGCCAGGAAAGAAATATCGGTGCCTCTGGATGAATTGTACCTTTCGTGGCAGCCTATCAGGAGCAAAGAGGACGAGCAGACTTTCTTTGTCCTGGGCGTACCGCGAAACCTTATTGATGCTATGATTGCGACCCTGACAGTAGCCGGGCTGGAGCCCTATCTCATGGATTTGAAGCCACTGGCGCTGGCCAGAGCCGCCAACCGGGGAGATGCCATAATTGCCAGCCTGGAGCCCGACTGCTTCGATATTGTCTTTATAGCCAACGGCATTCCCACGGTCATGCACACCATAAGTCCCAGAGGAGAAGGAGCCACCCTCGAGGACAATATCCGGCGCCTAGCCGATGAGCTAACCAAAACAGCAGCCTTCTACCTGAGCAGCCACCCGGATAACCACCTGAGTCCAGCCACACCCTTGCTGCTGACCGGCGAACTGGCCGCCGAGGCTACCACTAGCGGACTCCTCCAGGCTGAGATAGAATACCCTGTGGAACCTCTAATCCCGCCATTGGAATTCCCGCCGGACCTGCCCGTTGCTTTATACGCCGCCAATATGGGACTGGCTCTGAAGAAGATGCCGCCGAAAACTACGGTAAAAGGAGAAGATGCACATTTCCATGATATCAATATCAACATACTATCGGGAAAATACCGCAAAACCAGAGCCCAGCCGATACCTACGGGATATATACTTCTAAGTATTTTCCTGATAGTTACTATCGGCCTCCTGTTCCCCTTCTACCAGATCAAGAGTCAGCTTGGTGCTGAAAACACGCGCCTGCAAAACGAACTGCACCGAGTCAGCCGGGAACTTAATCTGGCTCACCTCGCTATTGAGGAGGCAAACAAAACGGAGGAAACCATCAGGGAGATAACTGCCAGAATAGAAACCCTGAGATATGGACACCAGAGCATACTGAGCCGCCGGGGTGACTTCACCAATAATCTGAAACTGGTGACCGATGCTCTGCCACCCCAGGCTCATTTTACATCAATAGATTTAGACACTGACCTGGTTGCCGTGCAGGGGGAAACCGATAGCCCCTTCACGGTTGTAATCTATGCTACAACCTTAGAGGCGCAGGAGACATTCTCTGAGGTTCGCATTACCGAGATAGATGAAGCAAGGAATGTCCAAACTGAGGGTGCTGAGACCGAAGCCACCCAGGTTGAGAGCATGATAACTTTTGAAATTATTATGAAGAAGTAGGAGATGTTGACGGACATTAAGCATAATCACGAATTCTTTTGGACACTTGACGGATTGATTGCGATTCATTACTATAGTTGTTTAGAACCATTGATAGTTCTGCAATGAGCGGTAAATAGAAATGAAGAACGATTTAGATAAGCACGTCAAAGAGCTCAGATGCCTCTACGATATTGCTAACATTTCTGGAGCACCGGATATCACTCTATATGAACGCTATGCCAGGATAGCCAATCTGCTTGCCGGGGCATGGCAGTATCCCGATATTGCCTGCGCCAGAATTACGATAAACGATAGAGAGTTCAAGACAGAGAACTACAGGGAGACTGACTGGAAGCAATCTTCGGACATCATAGTGCATGGAGCCAGAGCCGGCGTGGTGGAGGTGAGTTACCTGGAAGCAACGCCGGAGATAGACGAAGGACCATTCTCAAAAGAAGAGAGATTGCTGCTTGATGCTGTTGCCGAGCGCCTGGGAATAATCACCGAACACAGGCAGACAGAGGAGGCCTTGCATAAGTCAGAGGAAAAGTTCTCAAAAGCTTTCCATGCCACTCCCGATATTGCCTCTATTACCACTCTTGAAGACGGTAAATTTATTGAAGTCAACGACAGTTTTATCCGCTTTAGCGGCTGCACCCGCCAAGAGGCGATTGGCCGCAGTGCAGCTGAACTCGGCATCGGGGTTAATGCAGAAGACCGCGCCAGAACAGTACGGATGCTTAAGGAACAGGGCAGAGTTCGTAACCTGGAATTAGAGTTACGTGTCAAGTCGGGCGAGACACGTACATGTTTATACTCTGCCGAGCCAATTAATATTGGTGATGAACCGTGTATAATCGCCATCCTAACCGACATCACCGAGAGAAAACAATCGGAAGAGTTGCTCAGGACGGTTTCCCATGATTCACCGCTGGGCATTTACATTCTTCAGGATGACAGGCTGCAATATACCAACCCGCAGTTCCAGAAGCTTACCGGCTACAGCGAAAAAGAATTACGGGACAGGGAGCTCCTGAGCCTTGTCGTCGCTGAGGACAGCGATGTGTTCCAGTCAAGTACCGTATTGATGCAGAAGGATGAGTTCCCTTACCCGTCTGAGTACCGGATTCTCAGCAAGACCGGGCAAATCAAATGGGTCATGCAGACCGTTTCCGCCATCTATTACCAGGGTAGAGAAGCCATCCTCGGAAACCTCACGGACCTCACCGAGCGCAAGTATCTTGAGAGAAAGGTGATTGAATACGAGGAACTGAATAAACTGAAGACTGACCTCCTGGCCACGGTCTCCCATGAACTGCGCACTCCTTTGGCGACGATAAAAGGCTACTCAACCATGATACTTGACTATTTCTCCAAGCTCGGTTCTGATGAAATAAAGGACTACCTCAAATCCATAGACAACTCAACAGACAGGCTTGCCAAACTTGTCGATAACCTCCTGGACACTTCCCGCATGGAGTCGGGATTGCTAAAACTGGAAAAGGGTTCAACCAGCATCTCAAAACTTGTCCGGCAGGTAGCTGCTGAAGCCTGTGTCAGGGCTAACCAGTATAACATAGTTCTGAGGCTGGGAAAGAGACTGCCAAGGGCAAACATTGACGCCAAGCGTATTCGGCAGGTGCTGGACAACCTCATTGATAATGCTGTCAAGTACTCCCCACTGGGAACGGAGGTACTGATATCAGCCCGCCAAGCCGGGCAGGAGATGGTCATCAGCGTTGCCGACCAGGGCAAGGGCATACCTGCTGAGGAGCTGACAAACGTCTTCGACCGGATGTACCGAATCGAGCAAAGGCTGACTTCAGGTGTGGATGGTATTGGGCTAGGACTATATATATGCCAGCGTCTGGTAGAAGCACACGGTGGTCGAATCTGGGCAGAGAGTAAAATTGGAGAAGGAAGTACCATCTACTTTACCCTTCCCCTCACCACCACGGCAAAGAGGGCTAAACCATGAAGAAAGGGAACCAGCCAAAGACCGCGCTCGTTGCTGAGTATGATGTCCTTCACCAGAAAGAGAGGTGCTAGCATGTCCTCAAAGAAAGCATTGGTTCTGGTAGTTGATGATGACGTTCGGATGCTACGTATGATAAGGCGCATGCTGGAACTGGAGGGCTTCCAGGTGAGCGTAGCCAGCAGTGGCGAAGCGTCCCTAAAAACATTCGAGAAGGAAACCCCAGACATAGTACTGCTCGACATTATGATGCCGGATATGGATGGATATACGGTGTGTCAGCACATCCGCGAGTTCTCACAGGTACCTATCATAATGGTTACGGCCAGGGGCGACGACAAGGAAAAGGTTGAGGGACTAGATATTGGTGCCGACGACTATGTAACCAAACCATTCTCCGCCAGTGAGCTGGCGGCGCGAGTTAGGGCGATGCTACGCCGCTTCAGAACTCAAGATAATCCTACGAGGTCCGTATTCCGTTATAAAGACCTGGTGATAGACTTCACTTCACACAGGGTCATGGTCAGCAATCAGGAGCTAAATTTGACCTCCACGGAGTACAGACTGTTGTCTTACATTTCGTACAATGCTGGCCGGGTGGTAACGCCTGACCAGTTACTGGATAAGGTATGGGGTGAGGAATATGTCGGCGCACCACACCTCCTTCAAGTAAATATAGCCCGGCTCAGGAAGAAGCTGGGAGATGACGCCAAGAACCCATCCTATATCCTGACCAGGCCCGGCATAGGCTATATAATGTCAAAGCCAGCCTGATAATATAACACTTGTCACGTGAAGACAGGCAACAGCACTCAGGGAGCCTCCTGAAATCAGGAGGCTCCCTGCCTTGGCTCCCCCAGACTACTTAAGATGATGCACACTTTTGATTTTTCTGTGAGGATTCAGACATTCATTGTGACGCCAACGTGAGTCACCCTCCGTAGACTTTAGTTACTGCATACGGAGGGTGTCACCATTGTTGAGAATCATCAGACTCATCTTACTCGTTTCTGCCTTATTGCTGCTTACACCCTGGCTCACATCATATGCCTACGGTACCAGCAACGGCACCGGAAATAAGACAATTCATATAGAAGCTGCCGACCCACCGAAGGCACCCAGCGCGACAGTATTCGGAAAAGCCATAGGCGGCGTCACACCTAGTGACCTGTTCTACATTGATGCCACCGACAATGCCCGTGATATGAGCGTCAGTCTTTATTTAACCAATGCACCTGAGCTCACCCCTTACCTGAGATACCTCATTCTGGAAGTAGGCGTCTATTTTGAGGGCAGCGATGGCCAATGGAGGAAAGCATTATTGCGAAACGGTGAACCAGTCCCGAATACATACATCACGCTGCGCAACAGCCCGGTGAGTCTCATGCTGACCGGCTATACCAGATATAAAGTTACGGTTGATTCCGGTAGTTTCTACTGCCTGACCAGCCATACCAATGGAGGCAACCTTTCGCCACGATTCTATCTTATCGTAGAGCCGGTATAGATGCGCTCATCCAGCCAACACAAATAATAGGGGGCTTGATGAAGATGGGGACGGCACCAGAATATCAAAAATTCCTGTTAACACTGCTGAGAATTGGTTACGTACTGAGACTTGTCCACGAACGCGGAACGGTATTACTGCCCAGAAACTGGCAAAACTAAAGGCATTGATAGCAACAGCGGCTAACCGTGATATTTTTGAGAGGCTTGAAAACCCCTTTTTGACGTTTTTGTGAGTTGTCTTGAGTAATGTTAACAGTATGAGGTAGAGAAGATGATAACGGCACTGGTATGGAATGACGCCAAATCCTTCCGGCAGCATCTCGAAGATATGAGAGTGTTTCGCCAGTCGCACCACCGCAACCCAGAAGGCGGGTTTACTGTGCAAAAGGACATGCCGACGGCGTGTGATATCCATCTTCCCCGTAAAACAGGAGGAGCCAGAGGTTTCATCAGCGTCAGAGGTAAGTCAGCTCTTGTACCAATGTGGGAGATAGTGCCACCCAGAAATTCGCAAAACTGAAAAACGACAACTCACAGAACCAAGCTAAGGGAGCTTTGTCAGCAATGAATGAACAACAACGCATTATGGTGGTAGATGATGACCGGGAGATGCTGAAATTGCTTAACCGCACCCTTGAGCTGGAAGGCTTTGATACTGTGGTCGTCGCTGATGGCGACTCAGCGCTGACGCTACTGGAGGAAATTGAGCCGGACCTGGTCATCCTGGACATAATAATGCCGGGGCTTGACGGTTTTCAGACTCTTGACCTTATACGAGAGCATTCTAATGTTCCCGTTATCATGCTCACCGCAAAGCATGAAGTAGAATCACTACGGAAGGCACTGCTCCTCGGTGCCGACGACTATATCAGCAAGCCTATCAGCACAAGGTCTCTTATAGCCCGCATTCGGGCGAAGCTGAGACGCAGCCGACAACAAGTTCTCTAACGTTTTCAGAAGGATTCTCCAGCGCTCCGGTATAAGAGTCCCGATGATTATGGCACGCCACTTCCCGGCATCAGCTAACCTGAGATTAGCCTTTTTTTTCTTCGGATAATTCGACCCTCGAATAATCCGGCGCCAAGGAGATATCAATAAACTGCACCGGCTTACCGATTCTCTTCCAGTTCAGGGGGCCGTGATATACCCCTGGGGGAACGCGAATAACGGTAGGCTCGGTGATGACATATTTCTCCTGATCCTCATCCTTGCCGAGATAGAACTCAATCTCAGCATCAAACTCGTCCGGATCCTTCGGATTACCCGAAAGGAAAAACAGGAACTGGGGGAAATCATTATGCACGTGAGGCTCCGTGAGCATGAGCAGTGGTGCTTGGATACAGTGCATTGAAAATCCAAACTTGATGTCGTCACGGTCATCCCAGGGCATCGTTTCCTTCCTGAGGTGCACGTGCAGTGGTAGGTGCGGATGGCGCTTGCTCGGCGCCGTAGGACTCTTGATAACATATTTACTGTATTTTCTTTCAGCCATTTCTCCTATCTCCTTTTATATTTTATTAAGGCAGACCCGGTTTCTACTCGGGGGTCAGGTTGATTTGTCACACACATACTATAATATATAAATAGATTATAGCAACCATTTTCTAATATTGAGTCTGGCCATACAACGCATCACGCTTGTTTCCCGGACGCTTCAATCAGGGCGGGCACTACCTCAAATAAGTCCCCGACTACGGCGTAGTGTGCCGCATTAAATATGGGTGCATTCGGGTCTCTATTAATAGCGATAATCATCTGAGAGTCGACCATGCCGGCCACATGCTGGGCTGCCCCAGAAATGCCGCAGGCAATATACACCTTAGGGCTGACAGTATGCCCGGAGAGGCCTATCTGGTATTCCGGCGGCAGCCAGCCCATATCAATGACCGGACGACTGCCGGCAATGACACCGCCCAGCGCTTTGGCTAATTTCCTGGCAAGTTCGATATTACTCGCCTGGCCGATACCACGCCCCACCGCCACTATCACATCGGCTTTCTTGAAGTCAATTTCACCAACACTTGGTCTTATTATATCCACAACCCTGGTACGAAGCGAATCCAGATTCACTATCACATCAATTGGGTTAAGCTTCGCCTGTCCTGTGGAAGGCACCTTGCTGGAGGTCATGCCCTTTTGAACACTGACGATGAGTGGTAAAGACCCCTCCATTCTTATATGCACCGTTTCACCGTACATCGGACGCGTTATAGTCGGTAATCTTTCGGGTGACAATTCAATGTCTATACAATTACTTACCAGAGGAATCCCCAATCTCGTTGCCATCGCCGGGCCTATCTCCATACCCAGAAAGGTATAACCCAGCAGAATCAACTTAGGATTAGTATCACGCACGAAGTCGGTAAGTACCTTCGTGAAAATCTCCGGATTATACGGAGTCAGTTCAGGGCTATCAGCCGTTATAACTTTATCAACGCCTTTGCCATTTATACTATCAGCTATTGTGCCAATGTCATGGCCAAGTACGAGGGCACCAAGTTCAACCCCCAGCTGGTCGGCAAGCTGCCGGCCCTTGTTCAACAACTGCCAGGTGATAGACTCAACCTCATTGTCACGATGTTCTACCAGTACCAAGATACCATTCAACTTCATATTCCCCATATTGCTTACAATATTGATTACAATGCTTCCCTGATTTTAGCTATGAGTTCCAATGCAATTTCCTTTGGCGTTCCGCTCATAGGTTCAGTAGTGTGTCTCCTTTGCGGTTTGGTCACTTCAATAAACTGCCACTTTATTTTTTCGTGCAGAGACTCTTTATCCATCCCCAAATTGGATGGAGAAATGCTATCTATCCCCTGCCGCCGAGCCTGAAATAGCTTGGCGACAGGCGCATAGGTGAGAGGCTGAATACCAGTCTGTGTAGATATCAAGGCAGGTAAACGCACCTCCAGTACCTCCTGGATGCCACCGCCGCTTTCCCTCGTCACGCTGGCAACCTTTTCTGCCGGCATAATTTCAATCCTGGTAGCCGCAAATAGAAACGGGATACCCAGCCTTTCCGCCGTAGCTATACCGACCTGCGCTGACAGGTTATCGCTGGACTCCATGCCAGTGAGGATAAGGTCGAAATCCATGCGGCGTATCGCCTCAGCTAAAACCAGTGAAGTCGTTGCCGGGTCATCAGAAGACATGTCAATCCTGATGGCTTTATCGGCCCCTTTGGCAAGCGCCTCCTGTAACATTGCTTCTGATGATAAGGGACCGGCTGTAATTGCGGTGACATCTCCACCGATTTCCTTCCTCAGGACGAGGGCTTCATCAAGAGCATACTCGTCAGTTTCATTCATATAATACGAGCGGGCTTTCGGTTGAAGTCGGTCCCCCGTTTCACCAATACTCACATCCGTAATAATCCCGGGTACTGACTTAAGACATACGACGATATTCATAACTCACACCTGTGGCTTTCCGAAACAATATATTACTGTGCTTGGGAAATACCGTTTTTCATACGAAATAGATGATTTTTGACGTCAACGGCTAACAACGACCACCATACTAATCATCGGTCTGTGGCAAGATATAGAGCATCTGGTCTGGCTCATAATCGGTTTTTGAATTCTGCTTTAGCAAGTCTTATTGTTAACTATTATGTATTCGGACTTTACACGTACTTTGTTATTTTTCCCACGACTCCTCAGCCACCGCGTTCCTTCCGGCAATACGCCCGGAAGCCAGGCATTCACTCACATTCCCAGCGCCAGGGTATATTATACCCCAGATAGAACCCAGTTCGCCAGCACTGTACAATCGTCGGATGGGTTCTCCATGAACATCCAGCACCTGTGCACCGGCATTCCGCTGCGGTCCTCCCTGGGTATTAAACAAACACGGCCATATGTCAATAGCGTAGAAAGGAGGCCTGATGATAGGTATCAGATGGTCCGGGCGTCTGCCAAACTCAGGGTCGTATCCCCCAATACAATAGATATTGTATTGAGATATTGTCTCCTGAAGTGCTTCAGGTCTGATTCCTATCTCACGGGACAGGTCAGCTATAGTATCCCCCTTTTTAATCCATCCCCTTTCAATCTCGGCCAGATTGTCATCGCTCCAGGTATAGAAGTCCGTCCACCGACCCATAAGCATTGAACTGCCGGTGGCGATTGGTCCGGCACGGCGGGTATCTTCATCAAAGATTGTGTACGAGGGATACCTGGGATATGTTAAGCTCTTGAAATCTAAATAACAGAATGACAGGTTAAAAGCGTGGGAATCTGTGCCCGTTTCATCCACAAATCTGCTGCCCTGCTGGTCGACGTAGATGTAGCCACCTACCTGCATCCTCTGACCGACGGGAGCTTCGATTTCGGGAATTTTATATCCGATGGTGCAGGAAAGTCCCGTCATGTGCCAGAGGTCCGCCCCTACTTCCTGAGCCATCTTGATTCCGTCTCCCGTATTGCCCGGATTGCCCAAGGCGTCATACCTGAAGGCCAGATACTGGTCCTGCATTTCATAGTTGAACTCAAAACCTCCGCACGCAAGGATAACGGCTCTTCTGGCTTTGACCTGGATTTCTCCATCTGGTCCATCAGCTACCACACCGATGATTTCCTTGTTTTCATTCCTTACGAGATGTTTGGCCGAGGTGTTAAAAAGGATTTCAATATTTCTTTGCTCAACATTTCGGCACAGGGTACTCCATATGCTGCCCCCGAACCCGCCGCCGGTTTCATTTTTTACGTGAAATCGGCCACCCACCCCATCGGCACCGGGCAGATGGGGAAAGACAACATCGGGTGCATCCGGGAAGCCGAAACTCTCGGCACGTTCGATATCGGCTCCCAGCTCTTTCATCCAGTCAGGGTTTTTCACGCATTCTTCGACAAAAAACCTGATCATATCCGTCTCTACAGTCCCGTAGGTAATTTTCTCAATATAAGCTGATGCTTTCTCAACATCAAGATACTCTCGTATAGTGCCACCGGAGTACTGGGTATTGCCGCCTCCTTCAGGATTCTTCTCCAGTATAATTACTTTAGCTCCGGCATCATGAGCGGCGATAGCCGCCGCGGCTCCGGCACCTCCGTAACCAACCACTACTACATCAGCTTCCTTATTCCACATACTTTATTCCCTCCTTCGCGGCTTCAATCTATGGCGGCCCTACCAAGACAGGTCAACAGCAACTAAAAGAACCGGATAATCAGCCTACCGAATATAGGCCCGATGAAGTAGCGCATGAGCGGCAGGAAAAGCGGAGAATATTTATCGGCCATGTCTCTGCGATAGACCTTAAGAAAATCATCAAAAGTCGCCCGCTTAAAGGGAAGAAGCTCTTCGGCCTTGCTGGTATCGAACCAGTTGTAAGAGGTCGGCCCCGTACCGAATTTGCTCGCCGGCGGCATGGGCAGCCCCATTGATTTCAAAAAGCCGCGAATCCGGTCCCTGTGCAGCATCCGGCCGTTGGCCCCAGTGCTTATCATCAGGGTATTCCCCTTCACGGCATCAAAGTTCTTGACAGCGCTTAATATCGCCTGAGCTCCATCCTCTCGACAGCAGATTTCAACCCGGTTATCCAGCGGAATCCTGAACATCTGTTGCCTGTCCTGTTTGGCAAGAGTGAGCTGCCAGCCGGTGGTCAAGCGCAAGATAACACAGTCGACCCCGGCCTCTTTTATCTGATATTCGCCCTCCAGCTTCGTCTCGGGATATATCCCCTTGGGATTAGTAGCGTCTTTTTCAGCGCTGGTAGGTTCGGTAGCTTCAGAAATAATGCCATACACTGCCTCTGTAGAGGTATAAACAAAAGGAATGCGGCCGCCTTTTTCTTTTATCAGGTCAGCTATATTCCTGGTGCCGCCGACATTTACTCTCCTGGTAAGCTCGGGGTTCGCATTACATGCCGGTGGCAACATAGCAGCCGTGTGAGCGACGGCGTCGACTCCTTCCATAGCTTGGCGAAGCGAATCAAGTTGCGTTAGGTCTCCCCAGGCTATTTCCATTTTTCCACCAAGTTTTTTGATTCTTTTCCGCGTGCGGGGAGTATCGTGGGCAAATACTCGCACCTCAAACCCATTTTGCAAAAATGTTTTACAGACATCAATCCCAATCCGACCGGCTCCGCCCGTTACCAGTACACGCATTTTGTCCTCCTTTAAGCTCTAAGAAGCAAAAACCTCCTGTAATATGCCTGTTTTGGGGTTTGTTTATTGGATACTGCGGTTGAATCATAGTCGACTTCGGTAAGGGATTTCGTATCCTCGTACATATACTACTGTAAGTATTGTTATAATGCAATTATCAACTACTTTCTTGAGATGGTTCTGTTCCATCGTGGTTGACAGCTATACTCACTCCAGTGGAACATCCGCCAGACTTTTGACATTCGGCGTGTATTTATATTATCATCCAACGTGAACTGAAAAATAACCATCTAATGCACACAACCATCACCTATACAGGCTCAGACAGAAGACCCCTGCCAGATACTGTAAAATCATTCATGGCTGAGGGTGATGACATTTAGAGGAAAAATGAAAGGCTTAAGGAACCGGTAGCCGAACTGTTACTCAAGAAAGGAGAAAATAGTAATGGATAAGACTCAGGACAGTATTGCCAGTTATGCCGCTTCCCTCTCCACTTCGGACATTACCCCGGAGGCGCTCCACGCTGTAAAAAGAAGCCTGATTGATTCTATTGGCTGTGCGCTGGGGGCTTTCTCCGCCGAGCCGGTCAAGATTGCACAGAAGCTGGCCAGCCGTGTTACCAGCACCATGCCGGCGTCCCTTCTGGGGACTTCCATCAAGACATGCCCGGAGATGGCCGCCTTCGTAAACGGGACCATGGTTCGTTATCTCGACTTCAATGATGATTACATCAACAAGGATGGGCCGCACCCGAGCGATAATATCCCGGCAGTACTGGCTGTATCTGAGGCCCTGCACACCGATGGTAAGAGCCTGACTTGCGGCATCACCCTGGCCTACGAAATAGTCGACCAGCTGGTGGACTCAGCCGATTTTATGGACCGTGGCTGGGACTACGTCACGGAGACATCAATCGGCAGCGCCCTGGGAGCAGGGAAGGTGCTGGGCCTCTCCAAGGAGCAAATGGCTCAAGCCCTGGCTCTGGCTATTGTACCCAATATAGGCCTGCAACAGACCAGAGTAGGGGAGCTTTCCATGTGGAAAGGTTGTGCCGGACCCAACGCCGCCCGAAATGGCGTCTTTGCCGCTCTGCTGGCGTCGGAGGGCCTGACGGGACCCAGTCAACCCATTGAGGGACGCTATGCATTATGGGATAAGGTAACCGGTAAATTCGAGCTGGGGCCTTTCGGCGGCGAAGGCCGCCCTTTTAAGATCCAGGATACCTTCTTCAAGCCCAGGCCGGTAATGTACCCCACCCTATTGGCGGTGGAGACAGCCCTCGAGCTGCGGGATAAAATAGATATCAATAATATTGATTCAATCAAGGTCGTCCCCCCATGGTTCATCCAGGAGGCACCTGAATTCTGGGACCCCCATACTCGAGAGACGGCGGACCATAGCATACCATACATGGTAGTAGCTACCCTGGTGGACGGAGAGATGTCAGAAAGGACCTATACACCCGAGCGCTACCGTGATCCACAAATCCTGGCTCTGCTGAAGAAGCTTACCATGGAAAAGGATCCCGAATACGTAAAGGATTTCCCAAAGACGTTCCACTGTCGTATTGAGGTGACGGACAAATCAGGCAAGAAGTTTACCCAGCACAGGAAGAACCCGAAAGGGCACCCGGCCAATCCCATGAGCGACACCGAGATAGAAGAGAAATTCTCCAAACTAGTTGAGCACACGCTCACTCCGAAGCAGGTGCGAACTGCTCTGGATTTACTGTGGCGTCTGGAGGAAATCAACGATGTCGGCAGGATATTCGATGTCCTGCTGGTTTAGCCCGGCACTTTCACTGTGGATATCCATAAATAGCCGAAAATAAACAACCTCCAAATACAGACCATGATATCCGCCAGCTTGCATTTTTATACCTGATACTATATATTGGACTAAAACAGAATAAGCAACGGGGGTGCCCGAGCGCAAGCGAGGGCCTAACTGGAAAGCAAGTCGGTGTAATTCCGAAGCGGCCGCGCCACTGTGATTGATGGCTGAACCATCATAAGCCAGAACGCCAGCCCCTGAGTAGCCTACAGCACTCCGCGGGGGAGAGGTAGGACTTTTTGTTGAGTCTTTACTTCCCCTCGGCTGGAGGCGAGGGGTCTTTATTTAGAATTGAGGTGCCCATGAAAAGCAAGTTACAACAGATTTATACCATCTGCCTGGCTTCAGCCTCAGCCCTGATTTTTCTGGCATCCTGCGCCTCACCGATAGAAAGCGTGCCCCCATCTCCAACCCAAATCACCGACCAGCTAGGGAGAGCCGTCGCACTGGACAAATCACCACAGAGAATTATCTCCCTCGCCCCCAGCAATACCGAGATTCTTTTCGCGCTGGGTCTGGCCGAGCGGGTGGTGGCCGTGACCGACTACTGTAACTACCCGCCGGAGGTTGAAGCAAAACCCAGCATCGGCGGTTTCAGCACCCCAAATATCGAGGAAATAGTAGCCCTTTCTCCCGACCTGCTACTGGCTACGTCAATCCACGAGAATAAAATTATTCCCCAGCTTGAGAATAAAGGTCTAACCGTTCTGGCACTCAACCCCAAAACGATGGATGGGGTATTGGAAGCTATAACGCTGACGGGTAAAGTCGCTGGTGCGGAAGAAAACGCTGCCAGGCTGGTAGCCATAATGCAGCAACGCACCAAGGCTGTGACTGATAAAACGGCTGAGCTAACCGAGGCACAGAAGCCTAAAACATTTTATGTTGTTTGGTTCGGCGACGAAGGTATAATGGTAGCCGGCTCAGGAACGCTACAGGACGAACTCATAGATAGAGCCGGCGGCCTGAACATTGGCAGGGAAGTTAAAAATTATGCCAATATTGATATAGAGACAGTTATTGGCATGAATCCAGAGATAATAATTGTCGGCACCAGTCACGGCAGCAACGGCTTGGACACATACGAATATGTGAACTCCGAAACTAGGCTACGTGACGTAAATGCCAGAAAGAATAACTATGTTTATCCCATTGACTCCGACCTAGCCAGCCGCCCCGGCCCGCGGATAGTTGACGGACTGGAACTGTTTGCCCAATTTATACACCCCGAATTATTCAAGTAGGTTATTCAAGGATTTATTAATATGTCTTTTCATCAAGGTTCCACCGAGCCAGTCGGTGCTTACTTATCGGGAAGGCGTACCCGACTGTACAGCGTTCTGGGACTATCCATTGCGCTGGTAGTGGTGGTTATTCTGGCAACGAGCGTGGGCAGTGTTCACATCCCGCTCCTGACCACATTCCGCATCCTTCTGGCCAAGCTACCTCTGCTTGATATAGCCCAAACCTGGCAGAGCACCACAGGAACAATCGTCCTGGAAATACGCCTGCCCCGGGTTATCCTCGCCGGACTGGTTGGTGCCGCCCTGGCGACCGCCGGTGCTACTTACCAGGGACTGTTTCGCAATCCCCTGGCCGACCCCTACCTCATCGGCGTGGCTCAGGGAGCATCGCTGGGAGCTGTAATTGGCTTCCTGCTGCCCGTTACCTGGCACAGCTTCGGATTCAGCCTGATTCCCCTGCTCGCCTTTATCGGGGCACTGGTCGCCACCGCCGTTGTCTATACCCTGGCGCGGGTAGGCAGGACGGTACCGGTAACCACCCTTATTTTAGCCGGGGTAGCTTTAGGCGCGCTCCTGGGGTCAATCGTTTCCTACCTCATCATTTCCAGCGGGGAAAAGATGCACGGCATTATCTTCTGGCTGATGGGCAGCTTCTCCCTGAGCCAGTGGTCAGAGATAGGCATTGTCCTTCCCTATGTAGCCGTGGGGACTGCCGTAATAATAATTTTCGCCCGGTTGCTTAATGTCATGCAGCTTGACGAAGAGCAGGCGCAGCAGCTGGGGGTTAACGTAGAACGAATCAAGCTAATCCTGCTGGCCGCCGCCACTCTGATCACGGCCGCCAGTGTTTCCTTCGTAGGTACCATCGGTTTTGTCGGCATTATCATTCCTCATGCCGTCCGCCTGATATGGGGTGCCGACCACCGTTTTCTGCTACCCCTGTCGGTACTCACCGGGGCCATTTTCATGATTCTGGCTGACCTTGTCGCCCGCATCGTGCTGGCGCCCACAGAGATACCAATCGGGGTGATTACCGCCATCTGCGGTGCCCCCTTCTTCCTATACCTGCTGAGGCGTCGCAAAAAGGTAATCTTCTGAGGCCTGAAAATGATTGAACTGCAAATACAAAACGTTACGCTGGGCTACAATCATAAGCCGGTATTGCAAGACATAAGCCTCCAGGCATCACCGGGGGAAATGGTGGGACTCATCGGTCCCAACGGCTGCGGCAAATCAACCATTATCAAGGCACTTAGTCGCGTCATTCACCCCCACTCGGGTAAGATACTGCTTGACGGCAAGGATATAGCCAGAATACCGAGGAGGGAATTGGCCTGTCTGGTCGGTGTCGTCCCGCAGATGCCGCTGCTTCCCAGTACTTTCACTGCCTTTGAGATAGTGCTCATGGGCAGGAATCCGCACCTCGGCCTGTTTCAGTCCGAAGGTCACCGCGACTGGGCAATAGCCTGGCAGGCGATGGAAAAGACCGCCACCCGCGAACTGGCCGACCGCCGGGTAAACGAGCTTTCCGGTGGAGAGATACAGTGTCTGATGATTGCCCGCGTTCTGGTACAGGAGACCAAAGCGATTCTCCTGGATGAACCAACCGCTAACCTGGATATCGGTCGTCAGGTCGAAATACTTGACTTAATCAAGAATCTATGTATGGAGAAGAATTTAACCGTTCTGGCGGCCCTTCACGACCTTAATCTGGCAGCACAGTATTGCGACCGCTTATTCCTGATAAACGAGGGAGCCATTCATGCCGAGGGGACTCCGATAGATGTTATCACCGACCGAAATATCAAGCAGGTCTATGGCGCCGAGAACTGCGTTTACACCCACCCAATCAACGACCTCCCTACCGTGTTGCTGAGTGCTCACCGGAACAAACCAGCCGGAATATAAGAGACCTGAATATGGAAATAATATTAATACTGGCTCTGGCAATCGCCCTGGACCTGGCTCTGGGCGACCCGCCCAACGCTATACACCCGGTCGCCTGGATGGGGAAGGTGATTTCATTCCTGGAGAGAGGTAACAGAGGACAGCGTGCGTCGACCCAATTTCTCCACGGACTGGCGATGGTTGTCCTCACCATGGCGCTCTTTGTCATTCCGACTTATT
This sequence comes from uncultured Dehalococcoidaceae bacterium, assembly GCA_964456395.1. Lineage (GTDB taxonomy): Bacteria > Chloroflexota > Dehalococcoidia > Dehalococcoidales > RBG-16-60-22 > CAYWAU01. The sequence goes on along the minus strand of CAYWAU010000002.1, from coordinate 3,921 downwards.
ATATACTCATGTATCTGAAAGGCCTGAATCTGGCAGCCTATATCATTGTGGCGGCGGTGCTCCTTAAAAGCACCTTCTCCATAAAGGGACTGCAGCGTGCCGCACTGAGGGTCAAGCAGTCCCTGCAAGAAAATAAGCTGGACGAAGCGCGCTTTGACCTGCGCTCGCTGGTCAGTCGCCAGACCAAGGACCTGCCCGGGCCGCTGCTGGTATCGGCTACCGTAGAATCGGTGGCGGAGGGCACCGGCGATAGCCTGGTGGCTCCCCTGTTTTATTTCCTGCTCTTCGGCGTCCCCGGTGCTGTCGGCTACCGCGTGGTCAACACTATGGACACTATGATAGGCTATCATGGAAAGTATGAGTATCTGGGCAAGTTCGCCAGCAGGCTGGATGATGTCCTCAACTTCATACCGGCGAGGATAACAGCATTATTGCTGGTTCTAGCCGCTTTTATAATGAAGAGAAACGGCTATAATTCGTGGCAGACCGCTCTCCGTGAGCATGCCCAGACCGAGAGTCCCAATGCCGGCTGGCCGATGGCGGCTATGGCCGGCGCCCTTGATGTCCGACTGAAAAAGTCAGGGTACTACCAGCTGGGGAAAGAAAAAAAGGCTCTGGTACCGGAGACTATTAATAATTCAGTAAAATTATTTTTAATGGCGGCGTCAGCCTGGATATTAACATGCTTTGTTGTGGGGGGTATTCATTTTGTCATTACGGCCTAAACGAGGGATAGCAAACTTAAAAAAGGGTTATCACGGCGGCATAAATTATGCCGAGTTCAAGGCTCTGGGATTGAAGTCTGACGAAGTGCTTGATTTCAGCGTCTGCACCAATCCGTTCATGCCGCCGCCCGGCATCAAGGAAACCCTTGGCACCATTGCCATTGAGCAGTACCCTGACTCCGAAGCCACCGAATTTCGTAAAGAGCTGTCGGCGCATCTGGATTTACCACCGGAGAATATTCTGGCCGGAAGCGGCACCACGGAGTTAATAGGACTTATCGCCCTGGCCTACTTCAGGAAGGGCGACCAATTCTTGATACTGGAGCCGACCTACGGGGAATATGAAATTGCCGGGCGGATTGCCGGTGCCAGGCCGGTCAGGCATCGGGCGAAGGAAGAGGACAACTTTGTACCGAAGATAGAAGATGTTGCCGACCTCATCAAGAAGCTTCATCCCCGAGGAGTATTCATCTGCAATCCCAATAATCCCACGGGGAAATACCTCTCACGTCGCGAGATTGAGACAATCATGGACGCCAGCAGCGACAGCCTGCTTATCCTGGATGAGGCATATATCGCCTTTGTTGCCCAAAGCTGGGATTCGATTGACCTTATGATGCGGGGCAACGTAATTATTCTGCGCTCCATGACCAAGACATATGGCCTGCCCGGACTTCGTCTCGGCTATGCCGTGGCCCGCCAGGAGATTATTGACATTCTGCGCCGCGTCTGCCAGCCCTGGAACGTCAATATTATCGCCCAGAAGGTGGGTACGGCTGTCCTGGAAAACGGGGAATACCTTGAGCAGAGTCTTTCACAAATACAGGAAGCAAAACATTTCCTGAGCGGCGAACTCTCCCGGCTGGGTTTGAAAGTGCTGCCGTCAGACGCCAACTACTTCCTGGTGAAGGTGGGCACTTCCCGTAACTTCCGTAATTCTTTACTCAAACACGGCATTCTGGTGCGGGACGGCACCTCCTTTGGCCTGCCGGAATACGTCCGCATTGCTCCCCGCACCATGCCCCAATGCCGGAAGCTCATCACCGCTATCGGCAGTATCCTACCAACAAAGAAACCAATAATGTAAAATTGAAGAGGCTCTATGGATAGAATTAAACAAACAATTGAGATGATAAAACCCCTGGACAAGGCGGCTATGGCTGAAGCCCGGTCCCGTCAGGATACGCTGACCAAACCGCCGGGAAGTCTGGGCAGGTTGGAGGAGATTTCAATTCAGCTGGCCGGCATTCAGTGTCAGGCCTGCCCCGTGATAAAGGACAAAGCCATTATTACCATGGCTGGCGACCACGGGGTAGTCGCCGAAAAAATAGGCAACTGGCCCCAGGAGGTTACTGCCCAGATGGTTGAAAATTTTCTCCGGGGAGGGGCAGGCATCAATGTGCTCGGCCGCCAGGCGGGAGCCAGGGTGGTGGTAGTGGACATTGGGGTAGCCACCGACCTGAATCCCGACCCTCAGCTTCTACCGGGAAAAATCGGCTACGGCACCCGAAATATGTGCCTGGGACCGGCGATGACTGATGAACAGGCGGTGAAGTCCATAGAAGCAGGGATTGAGATAGTAAATGCTGAGGTCAACAGGGGTCTTGATATCGTGGGCACCGGTGACATGGGCATCGGCAATACCACCGCCAGCAGCGCCATCTGCGCCGTCATGACCGGAACGCCGGTAAGCGAGGTTACCGGACGCGGCACCGGCCTGACTGATGAACAGCTCGCGCACAAGGTAGAAGTAGTCCAACGGGCTATGGCGATTAATAATCCGGACCCGGCTCAGCCTCTGGAGGTGCTGGCCAAAGTTGGTGGCTTTGAAATCGGGGGGCTGGTGGGGGTCATGCTGGGAGCCGCCGCCAAACGCATTCCGGTAGTCATTGACGGCTTTATCTCCGGGGCGGCAGCCCTCATTGCGGTGGCGATGGCACCGCAACTGAAGGACTTTATCATCGCCGCGCATGTCTCGGCTGAAGCCGGCCACCCGGCCATGCTCAACTATCTTGGACTCAAGCCACTGCTTGACCTAAGTATGCGCCTGGGTGAAGGCACCGGTGCGGCGCTGGGCATATTCCTGGCTGAGGCCGCCGCCAGGACCCTGAACGAGATGGCTACCTTTGCCGAAGCCGGTGTCTCTGAATCCGAAGGAGATGAATCGGGCAGTTGAGTTTTCTAGCCGCTTTACAATTTCTAACCAGCATACCATTACCCGGACGGCGTGAGGCTACTCCGGAACAACTGGGGCGCGCTACGGCTTACTTCCCGTTGGTCGGCCTTATCATCGGCCTCATTCTAGCCGGTCTGAACTGGCTTTTTAACCATATTCTGCCTCCAGCGGTTGTCAATGTACTGGTATTAGTGGCTCTGGTGATAATCACCGGGGCTTTACACCTTGACGGCTTTGTTGACACCTGTGACGGCATCGCCGGCCACAAGGCAGTTGAAGACAGGTGGCGCGTGATGCGCGACAGCCGTGCCGGAGCCTTCGGCATTGTCGGTGCCGCTCTGCTGTTGCTGGTCAAGTATGTTTCCCTGAACAGCATCCCGCCAATCTTCATGATGGCAACCCTGCTTTTTATGCCGGTGGTCAGCCGCTGGGCAATGGTCTACGCTATTTTCATTTACCCATACGCCCGTCCCTCGGGACTGGGAACGGCCTTCAAGCAAAAAACCAGGTGGCCCGAGTTTACTATCGCCACCCTTATTACCTTTATAATAGCGGTAGCTCTATTCCCGCTGTTTTCACTGACCGGCTTGATTTTAATGGTCGGCGTCTGGATTGTCACCACAGCGTTCTCATTTTATCTCAAGTATAAATTTTCCGGACTCACCGGCGACACCTATGGCGCCATCAACGAAGTAGCTGAAGTGGTAGTGCTCATAATAGTCTGCCTGCTGGCTCATATCAGGCTATTTTAGGGAATCCATATATTATAAGGTATGTGATTATGAAAAGCGCCAAGACCTTGATGATACAGGGGACAGCCTCCTCGGCGGGGAAGAGTATTCTGGTGGCGGCTCTCTGCCGCATCTTCCGGCAGGACGGCTATCGCGTGGCACCCTTCAAGGCGCAGAATATGGCGCTCAATTCCTTCGTCACCACCGAGGGGGGCGAGATAGGACGGGCACAGGCGGTACAGGCGGAGGCAGCCGGCATCAAGCCCACCGTGGACATGAATCCGGTGCT
>CAYWAU010000001.1:0-62482 GCA_964456395.1 uncultured Dehalococcoidaceae bacterium | reverse complement strand
TCATACCGAAGGTAAGCCTTTGGCTGATGATGTCGACCTTGAGTCCCTAGCTAAGGGAACCGAAGGTATGGTTGGTGCTGATATAGAGGCCGTTTCAAAGAGGGCTTCTATGCTGGCGATAAGGGAATTCATAAACCAAGAGAAGAAGGACTTGACCAAATTCAAGATTAATGTCCGGCATTTCAGTGGAGCCCTTGAAACGACAGGGAGGGCTAATGAACAGCCATGAGGAAACTCCTTTTTGTACCCGTCATCCATATGGAACCTGACCTGGGGAGTGAGGCAGCTGCCATCGACAGCAAAAGTGCTTCTCTGTTTGGGGAGGAGAGGTGGGCTAAACATAAAGATAGTGTGGTTAAGTTTTGGGAAAGTATAGCTGATTATTTTGCTACCGTTGACGCTTCCACCATGAAAGTTTATCAGGATGGACTCCCGGCGGATGGTGCACTGGGCAGGAAAATTGTTGAGGAGGCTGCAAAACGCGGGAGCAAGAATCACCAAATTGTCCTGAGCCTGATGGTCAGGGGCGCCGAGATAAGAAAAACCGAGAATCCCTCTCTCCTTAAAGAGGAGTATGAATATATCTCTGGAATTACTCGCTCTAGATCGGTTGCAGAGAAAAACATCACCTCTACCAAATATAGACTTCGTAAGAACCAGTTGACAGAGGAAAGGGATAAATTCGTAGCCAAAACAATCGATGAAACTCTAAAGGAAGGAGAAACCGGGGTTCTCTTTATGGGGAGCTATCATAACATATTTCCCTATCTTTCCAAAGACATCATAGTGAAACAGGTCAAGGACCGAGAAAAGGTTAATGCTTACTTTGGGGAGCTTGTCTCGGGGGGAGATGGGGGGAAATTTGAGCAGCTGGCTGAATATCTTGCCTCACCATGTGTAAGCTAAAATAAGTAGCTTAGTTAACAAACGCCCAATTTGCTTAATTAAATTCATGATCGCTTAAATGTGGCGAAATTGCATTTTGTCACATTGTTGATATTTTACCTTAAAATAATAAAATCAGGGTGTCGGTTGACCTAGTGTCTTGACACCCTGATTCTTTTCAAATTTACCCAAAAGTTGCGGTTTTCTAGCTTTAGTAGGCCAGACGCCTCTATTGCGAACAGAGTCAGGTGATGGTGAATATAAAAAGTAATTTCAAATATGCTATAATTTTTAAAGCAATCTGGGGCCGTAGTTCAGTTGGGAGAACGCCTGCTTTGCACGCAGGAGGTAGGGGGTTCGAATCCCCCCGGCTCCACTTAAGGGGACGATACCTATCGGCGGAAGGCCATATTCTCTAACATTATCAAAGGGGTGAAATGGAGATAACAGTTAGAAACAAGAAATGGGACGAGGAAAGGTTTCTCAGGGAAAGAAAAGAGGTACTTTCCAGATGGGCAACCGGCAAAGAGGTCGACTTTGAGGAGGCGGTGGAATATCAAAAGAGTCTGCCTGAACACAAGAACTTCACCAAAGTGATACAGAAACTGCATCAGGAAGGCAAGACCGTTGTTTTCCCAAGGGCGGGAACTCCAATCCTGGAGCAGGAGATTGAACTTAACAAGGCGCTGGTGGAAGCGGGTTTGCCCGTTATCCCGTTAACGCCGGACAGCTACTGTCGTCTGGGACAATATGATAAGGCACAGCGAGGGTTGGAGGAGAGCAATAAAACTGGTCAGCCGAAGTTAAACGGGTATCCCACCGTTATCCATGGCGTGAAGAATACACGAAAGGTCGTTGAGAATACCGAGGCGGCATTAAACCAGAGGCTGACCAATATTGGCGGTATCAAGCTGATGGCCGAAATTGCTTTCGCATCAGGTGTAACGGCGGCTCTCGTTGACCCTATAATAACCTTCGGCTGGTATGAAAAGAAGCCCACCGCAGCCGAGTGTATTGAAGAATATCAATATATACAGCGATTAATAGGCTATTATGCTGACAGGGGAGTCACCATAGCCACCGATATTGACGGGATAAATTCCAACCTCCAGTTTCCCATGAGTGTCGACATAGCCGGCGTTATCGTCGTTGCTATGCTGGCCGCCGAGCAGGGTGTGAAAAGCGTCATACCCCGTATTTCGATGTACGGTCATATGTTGCAGGACATTGCCTGGGCACGGACATTACGAAAACTGACCAGGGAGTATCTCGACAAATTCGGCTACAAAGATGTTATCGTTCCCGGTCTCTTTCTGGACCAGGTGCCGTTATTCCCTCATCCGCAGGATATGGGTATGTCTTTCGGTTTTCTCGGTTATAGTGCGATGGTCGGGGCGTTGGCCGAAGGAGAAGGCGTGTATGTCAGGACAATTGACGAAGCGGCCGGCATCCCGGCAAAGGAAGCCCACGCGGTAAGTTACCGCGCAGCTAAATTTATTTTTGATGTCGTCCGGGCTCAGAATTTTACCATTGACCAGGAAGAGGCAAGAATTGAGGAAAGAATCACCGAGCTCGAAGTCAGGGCAATAATGGACAGGATTCTGGAGCTTGGGGACGGCGATGTGGCTGTTGGCTATGAGAAGGGAGTGCAGACCGGAGCAATTGATTCCCCAATCGCCAGCAATGTGAATCTTAAATCAAAGGTACTCGGCATCAGGGATAATAAAGGAGCCTGCCGCTACCTTGATTTCGGCAACCTGCCTATTCCGGAAGAGGTAAAAGAATTTCACCGTGAAAAGGTGGCGGAACGGGAAAAGGCGGAGGGGCGGAAGATGGACCTTAGCGTGGTCATTCAGGATTTCTGGGCATTCAGTAAGGGTAAAATAAAAGGGGAATCGACCTCCTGAAAATACGCCTTCCAGGATAGTTTTCAATAAAGAGGGGTTATTAAGATGGCAAAAGAAGCAACTATAGTTACAGGAACGATAGGGCAGGATTCCCATGTTATCGGCATCAAGCTTCTATCTCGTTTTTTGATGGAACAGGGATACAAGGTTGTCGAACTCGGAGGACTGACGCCGGCAGAGGAATTCATCAAAGTAGCTCAAGAAACAGCGGCTGATGCCATTTTTGTAAGTTCGCTCTACGGCATGGCGGAGTTCGATTTAGCAGGATTCAAAGATAAATGCACAGAATCTGGCCTCGGGGATGTGCTCCTTTACCTCGGCGGTAATCTGGCGGTGGGCCGGCATAACTTTGAGGATGACAAACAGAAATTTGAGGCTATGGGGTTCGATAGAGTTTACCCCCCCGAAGTAGATATGGCAGCAGTTATAGCTGACCTGGAAGATGATTTGAAGGCAAAGGGTAAGGTTTAGCCGGCGCTACAAACCGTCATGATATCTGAATAAGCAATAGTCGATTCATTGTTAAAGGTTGTGTTAATGGGCAGCATCAGATTTCTAATCGATTTTGGAAGTACGTTTACCAAGGTTGTCGCCGTAGATTTAGATAGAGGAAGGATAATTTCAAGGTCCCAGGCTCCATCTACAGTTGAAGAAGATATTACTATCGGTCTCAAAGAAGCCCTTGAGGAGCTTGATGCCGGGGTAAACACAAGTCATGAGGACGAGTGGGAGGCATTAGCCTGCAGTAGTGCGGCTGGCGGTCTGCGAGTAGTCTCCATCGGTTTTGTACCCGAGCTTACCGTCGAAGCCGCTACCCGGGCGGCATTAGGAGCCGGCGCCAAGATTGTAGGTTGCTATTCGTACGAGCTTACCGAACAGGAAATCAGTGAGATAGGGGAAATCTCCCCCGATATTATCCTGCTGGCTGGGGGAACTGACGGCGGTGATAAAAGGGTTATCATTCACAACGCGCGTATGCTTTCCAAGTTGGACCTTGAGCGGGCTCACCTGCTGGTGGCGGGAAATAAGACGGCGCGTGATGAAATTGAGGCAATCTTCAATACACATAGTGCCAATGTCCGGTTCACCAAAAATGTAATGCCGGAAATAGGCAGGCTTGAGACAGAACATTGTAACCGGGAAATAAGAGACATTTTCATCAAGAACATTATAGAAGCCAAGGGCGTAGCCAAAGCCAGGGCAATAGTAAAAGATATCATCATGCCCACCCCGTCGGCCGTACTGGCGGCAGCCAGGCTTCTTGCCGAAGGCTATCAGGAGCAAAAAGGGCTGGGCGATGTCATCGTGGTGGATATCGGTGGCGCCACTACCGACGTACACTCAATCGCCAGGGGCAATCCAGCTTCTGGAGATGTGATGGTGAGGGGTCTGCCTGAGCCCTACGTAAAAAGGACCGTGGAGGGAGACCTGGGGGTAAGACTCAACATAGGCACGCTGCTGGAGCAACTTCAGCTAAGGGGACTCCTGCCGGATGAAAGTTACGAAGGTGTTATCCAGGAAATTTCGGCGGTCGGGCAGATTCCTCAAACGGAACAGCAATTCACCGGTGACATGATGCTGGCTTCGGTGGCGGTGGAAGTAGCCGTGGAGCGGCACGCGGGCAGGGTGGAGATTGTCTATGGTCCTATGGGGGAGATGGCTGTCCAGCGCGGAAAAGACCTGACCGAGGTACGGCACGTGGTCGGAACGGGTGGGCCCATAGCCTTCTCCCGGGACCCCAGGGGTATTCTGGAAAGGGTGTTATTTCAGGAGACCAGTCGCCATATTCTCAGGCCCAGGAACCCCCGGTTCTATGTAGATGAGGAGTACATCCTCTATGCCGCCGGTTTGCTGGCTCAGACGGAGCCAAAAGCCGCCTTAGCTCTGATGAAAAGCTATTTGAAAGAGGTATGACCCAACACCATGCCGTATCTCGCTTTCGACATAAGATTGAGGAATGAACATGCCAAAAAATTGGAGGTAGCCTGAGGTGACGCTTCTCTCCGGCCGGGTCCTGGACTTAACGGGTGAAGAAGGTTTTTTGTGCGGTAGAATCCTGGCTGACCTTGGTGCCGAGGTCATCAAGGTGGAAAAGCCCGGGGGTGACCATTCCCGCAATATCCCGCCCTTTTATCACAGCATTCCCCATCCGGAAAGAAGTCTCTACTGGTTTGCTCATAATCTCAATAAGAAGGGTATCACCCTGGATATTGAGACAGCGGACGGTAAGGAAATCTTTAAAAGGTTGGTTAAGGGGGCTGATTTCGTAATTGAGTCGTTCCCGGTAGGCTATATGGAGGGGTTGGGGTTAGGTTACTCGACACTCAATTCGGTTAACCCCTCTATTATCCTGACCTCTATCACACCTTTCGGGCAGCGGGGTCCTTACAAGGACTATAAAGCCTCTGATATCACCCTGTTAGCGATGGGGGGGCTGTTGTATATAACGGGCTATAAAGACCGCCCCCCGCTGCGTATCAGCTTTCCTCAGTCCTGGTTACTCGGGGGCTCCAGTGCTGCGTCAGCTACCATGATAGCCTATCATCACCGCCAAAACACGGGAGAGGGGCAGCATGTTGATGTCTCTATCCAGGCAAGTATCACCTGGGCGATAACCAATACCATCCCTCACTGGGAACTGGACAGGATTAACCTATCACGACAGGGCTCCGTGCTGAGCAGTCGCTTCGGTAAAAACAATCAGCGCATTATCTGGCGTTGCCGGGATGGCTTTGTTGCCTATGTCATTTTCGGGGGCAGACTCGGCGTGAGCATGGGCAACTGCCAGCTGGCGAGATGGATTGGCGAAGAAGGAATAGCCGACGACTTCCTTAAAGAATTTGATTGGGAGAGCTATGATTTAGCCGTAGCCACGCAGGAGATGCAGAATCGGCTGGAATCATATGCCGAGCAGCTCTTTTTAAGGTATACCAAGCTTCAGCTTTACCAGGAGGGACTCAAAAGGGACATCAAGATATTCCCGGTATATTCTCCGAAAGATATAATGAAAGACCCCCAGCTCCAATCAAGGGATTTCTGGATACAGGTGGCACATCCCGAATTGAATGAGACGCTGACCTACCCGGGAACCTTCTTCAGAATGTCGGAGCAGGCTTCCAGGACGCCGTGTAAACCACCGCTTATTGGTGAGCACAATCAGGAGATTTACCGGCAACTGGGCATTTCTGACGAGGAAATGATGCGGCTCAGGCAAGCCGGGGTTGTCTGAAAGGAGCGAATGACAACAGCGCCCTTTGAAGGAATAAAGGTTGCCGATTTCACCTGGTGGATAGCCGGGCCTTTAACTACCAAGACGCTGGCCGATTATGGGGCGACCGTGGTTCGTATCGAATCAGCACAAAGGCCCGGAGGTCTCAGGATTACCATGCCTTACAGGGATAATAAGCCCGGGGTGAACCGCTCGGGTTTCTACACATACTGGAATGCCAACAAGTACTCCATGAGTCTTGACCTGGGACACCCGCAGGGGAGAGAAATAGCTAAGAAACTGGTCTCATGGGCGGACATTACAGCCGAGAATTTCAATCCGGGCGTTATGGAGAACTGGGGTCTGGGGTATGAAGACCTGAAGAAAATCAGGCCGGATGCCATTATGCTCCGGACTTCAAATCAAGGTCAGACAGGACCTTTCAGCCGTCTTGGTGGGCTGGGCCTGCAATTAAATGCCCTGGCTGGTTTTGTAAATTTCACGGGATGGGCTGACCGGGACCCCCTTTCTTTTATGTTTGCCTATCCGGATTATTTTGTCCCTCATTTTGCTATCGCCACTCTGGTTGCCGCACTGGAATACCGCCGCCAAACCGGTAAAGGGCAAATGATAGACCTGTCGCAGAGCGAAGTCTCCTTACAGTTCCTGGGACCATATCTTCTGGAGTGTGAAGCTAACGGAGAGGAATCAACGAGGAACGGCAATCAGCATCCGTATGCGGTGCCTCATAATGCCTACCCATGCCGGGGTAACGATTCCTGGTGCGCTATTGCGGTGTTCTCTGATGAGGACTGGGAGAATTTCTGTAACGTCATAGGTAACCCGTCCTGGACTGAAGATACCAGGTTCGCCACTTTTTTTAACCGCAAGAAAAACGAAGAGGAATTAGACATATTAATTGGTGAATGGACGATTAATCATTCCGCTCAGGAGACAATGGAGCTAATGCAGGCAGCCGGTGTGGCGGCTGGTATGGTAAAGAAGGGGGAGGATATCTATCAGGACCCTCAACTTCGGGAAGCAAATCTTTTCTGGGTGCTAAAACATAAAGAGATAGGCGATTTTCCGCACATGGGTCAACCCTCCAGGTTATCAAAGACCCCCGCCCAGCCGCGAATGCCATCTCCCTGTCTGGGTGAGCATACGGAGTACGTTTGCAAGGAACTGCTGGGCATTTCCGACACCGAATTTGACCAGCTGCTCATTTCCGGCGCCTTTGGTCTGTAAAAGCAGCGGTTTTCCGGTTACTTATTTTAGTCGTTGGGGGCAGTTGAGTTAAAAATAAACAAATTTGGAAAGGGAGGTGCATTGTGGATATCGGTTTCATCGGGCTCGGTAGCATGGGAAGCGGGGTGGCAAGCAACATCCTCAAGGCCGGCTATACGCTTACTGTTTACGACCTGAGGCGGGAGGCAGCCAAGACCCTGGTCGACGCCGGCGCCTGCTGGGCTGACTCGCCGAAAGCGGTTGCTGAGGCTAGCGATATAATATTCACCTCCTTACCCGGTCCTCAGGAAGTGGAGGCAGTTGCCCTGGGTGAAGGCGGCATTATTGAAGGCATACGTCCCGGCGGGGTGTACATTGACTTATCCAGCAGTTCGCCGACACTGGCGCGCCGTATTTATGACAAATTTAAGGAAAGGGGTGCCGATGTAATGGACGTGCCGGTGAGCGGCAGGCCAACGGGGGCACGGACGGGCAAACTGACGCTGATGGTGGGTGGAGATGAGGATGTCTTTCAGCGATGCCAGCCTGTACTGAAAGCCATTGGCGATAAGATGACATATACCGGGAAAGTCGGCAATGGCAGCATTTGTAAGCTCATGCACAATTGCATAAATTATGGCTTGCAGACCATCGTCGCCGAGTGCCTGACGCTGGGAGTTAAGGCAGGTGTGGAGCCCAAAGCGTTATGGCGCATCCTGAGGGATGGCGGTATGGGGCAGGGTCTTATGTTCCACAGGATATTGCCCGAAATCGTTTTCCGGGGAAATTTCGAGCCTCCCCAATTTGCGTTGCATCTGGCGTTAAAAGACGTGGCACTGGCAACCTCGCTGGGGCGTGAGTATGATGTTCCCATGGCTGTGGCCAACCTGACCCTGCAGGAGCTGATGGCAGCCATGAACCGTGGCTGGGGTGATAAGGACTCCCGTATTGCCATGTTGCTCCAGGAGGAGCGTGCCGGAGGTATTGAGGTTCGCATTCCCGAGTCTGAGATTGAGGAGGAAGCAGGGTAAAAATGAGGAAATGCTAACCCTGTACCCGGTCACATCATGCCGGATTGTAGAGCAGTTTCATTAATTCGGAGATATCTCTGATATGTTCCAGCTGCAAAATATTATCCAGGCACCGCCTGGCATCCTGTGGTGAGAACACAAGCCTGGCACAGTCCAGGAACTTGGATTCCATCTCCTCCTGTGATAGCGGATTCCTGGGGTCGCCCTTGGCCGCTTCAACCGGTTTGGAGAACTCGGTGCCGTTCTTGAGCCTTACCGCCACTTCAACTCTCCCTCGCATTGAGTCGGCCGAAGCCGAGCCAATCTCTGGCGGATGAGTGTACCTCACTTTGGTGATTAACTTCTGAATTTGGGCGTTTTGCACCTTGTCGTCCGTGAATTGTCCCAATCCCACTTCTCTATCAACAATAGCTATCGCCATGCAGTATTGAAGGCTAAATTTGCCTTCCAATGCGGTTTGTGGGCGTGAGTGAATTAATACCGTTGGAGTGTGCGGGCTTGTTCTACATTCCACTTCACCTACGTCGTCAGCACCAATATTATGCCGTCTGACGAGATGAAGAATAGCATCAATACACCCGGCTGTGGCGCGGCAGGAAGGGTACAGTTTTATTATAGGCGCATCGGAGACTATCTCAAATGGAGCCCCCAAATTGCTAATCATCTTCTTTAAATCGGCTTCTACGGTCCCGCTAAATACCCTGGCAAAACCCAGAGGGTTTTCTAATATTCCCTGGTCAGAGGTGAATCCCTTTTGGGCCAGCAATGCCGCGAACACACCGTTACGAGCCGCGTTCCCGGCGTGTAGAGGTTTGGTCATCGTTCCAAAATTTTGTCGTAATCCGCTGGCTAAAGAGGCAGCAATACCAATTGCCGTCCTGGTTTGTGGAACATCAAGCCTCAATATCCTGGTCGCCGCTATCACTGCCGCCAGGGCACCGATAGTAGACGTGGGGTGCCAGCCCGCGTCATAATGAGCCGAGCCCATCCCGGAACCAATTTTGCTGCCGACCTCGTAGCCCAGGATATATGATAATAAAGCCTCTTTACCCGATATCCCGGTACTCTCTCCCAACGCCAAAACAGCCGGCAGAATGACCGTGGTCGGGTGACCCAGGAAGTTTTCAGCACAATCATCATAGTCCAGAGCGTGCATCATGGTGCCGTTGGCCAGGGCTGCTTCTGGAGCGCCTGTTTTAAAACCTTTGGAGATAACCGTGGCTTCAGGCCGGCTATCTCCTTCTCTGGCGTAATCGGTGATTATCCTGCCGGCGGGACTTTCCGAGCCGGCTATGCATGTCCCTATGCCATCAACGATGCTCATCTTGGCATATTGAACGGCAGCATCAGGCAGGTCCTCATAGGCGGTATTGACGACAAAATCGGCTATTACGTGGGTAGGGCTTTTGGGGTCTTTCATATTCGGTTTAACTCCTCACGTACATTCTGGCACCTGAAATCTGTCCCGGAGCAGTTCCTCAAGCTAGAAATTCCGCAGGTCGCATCCCCTAGATTCCCCGTCCTCCGTCAACATCTATGGATGAGCCGGTGACAAATGTGGATTCATCAGAAGCCAGGTATAAAGCCGCATAAGCGATGTCCTCCGGCTTACCCAGGCGTCCCAGAGGAATCGTGCCTATCGTCAACCTCTTAAGTTCATCCGGGTCGGCACCCTCGGGGAAGAATTGTTCCAGCATGGGTGTATCCGCCGCTACCGGGTTAATGCAATTAACCCGGATATTATCCGGGGCGAATTCCAGGGCTAATATCTTGGTCAGGTGAATAGCCGCAGCTTTAGAACTGGCGTAAGCGAGGTTACCCGGCCGGGGTCTAACTCCGATGATGGAGGCGAGATTGATGATAACGCCACCCCGCGCCTCTTTCATTACGGGCGCGGCATATTTCGCGGTCAGAAAGATACTCTTAACATTAACCGCATAAATGCGGTCCCACAACGATTCGTCCAGATTCGCAATCGACATGCTTCTCTGCGGTACACCGGCATTGTTAAAGAGTATGTCGATTTTGCCGAATTTGTCCCTGGTTACCTTGACGAGGTTTTCGTCATCGGAAGCTTTGGAGACATCAGTATGGACAAAAATAGCCTCGCCGCCGCCTGACTTGATAGCTTTTACCGTCTCCTCTCCGGCGGCGTCATTTATGTCAGCAACCACTACCTTGGCACCCTCCTTGGCGAACAGTGTTGCCGAAGCTCTCCCTATTCCGGAACCTGCCCCCGTAATTATAGCTACCTTGTTAGCCAGTCTCATTGTTAGTTATCCTCCCTTTCTTTAGAAATAATATGCCTGGAATCACGGCAGGGTGGTTAGACCCCTCGTTCCCCGTCTCAACTCGCCGATATTATATCATATTTTTTCGCCCTGCCATAATTGCGTATCCCGGCCGCGTACAGCCGGCCGAGACCTTATCAAGCCAGAGATTTTATGATAGAATGGCACAGGACAGGCAGGTATGTATCTCGGAGAGGATAGTTCAGCGCACCACTCTATTCACCAGCCTCCAGCCGTTGACCGGCACCGGCTCCACAGCGAGCGATAAAAAGGAAAGGTGACGACATGCCAGAACAAGCTTTTACCGGCTTAAGAGTTGTCGACTGCACCTCTGGGATTGCCGGGCCCTATTGTACCAAGCTGCTGGCTGATTTTGGTGCCGAGGTAATCAAGGTTGAGCGGCCGCGAGAGGGAGACGCCACGAGAGGCATGGAGCCCTTCGCCGGCGACGAACCCGACAACGAAAAAAGCGGGACCTTTTTTTACCTCAATACCAGCAAGAAAAGCGTTACCCTGGACATTGAGAGTGAAAAAGGAATCAGGATATTTAAAGAGCTGGTTAAAGAAGCTGATGTCCTGGCGGAAAACTGCAAACCGGGCACAATGTCCGAACTCGGTTTATCCTGTGAAGTTTTAAGGGAGATTAATCCTGACCTGATAATGACCTCAATATCATATTTCGGGCAAACGGGACCCTACCGGGACTATGCTGCCACAGGCTTCACGGTATACGGTCTGGGTGGAGCGATGTCCACCATGCGACCAGCCACCAAGCCGACCGAGCGGCCAGTGGCTGAGGCCGGTTTTCAGGCTGAGTACGCCACCGGTGTGCTCAGCTTCATAGCTACCGTAGCGGCACTCATCAAGCGGGAGAGCACCAACCGTGGTACGCTCATTGATATAGCAGCGATGGGATGTGTTGCCAGTACGGTGATGGGGCACGCTGCCGAATACCCGTACATCGGGCTGAGTAGAAGAACCAATCCGTTTGCCATTCATGGCTACCCTATTGGTTACAGCGTTCCCTGTAAAGATGGGTGGATAAGCCTGACGCCGGGAATAGGCGGAGCGCCCAATATCCCCTTGCTCATTGAGAAACCGGAGTTGATGGATGACCCCCTCTTCACCGAACCGCGTGCCCGTATGGCGGCGCCGGATAAGTTCGATGACCTCATCATTCCCTGGCTCAAGGAGCATGATAAATGGGAGATAACCAAAAAAGCCCAGCAGGTCCGGCTGGCCTTCACACCAGTCCTCAGCCCGGGAGAGTTGCTGGAGGACGAACAGATTCAGGCGAGGGAGTTCTTTGCCCGGGCCGAGCATCCGGTTATGGGCGAAGTCACCTATCCCGGGGCACCAGCCAAGCTAAATGAGTCTCCATGGCAGGCGTGCCGCGCCCCCCTGCTGGGTGAACACAACGAGGAAATATATGGTCGGCTTGGCTATAGCCGGGAGGCTCTTACCCAGTTGCAGGCAGAAGGAATTGTTTAATCTTGAGGAATTGGAATGACATACAAATTATTAGACGGAATAAGAGTTCTTGACCTGACCATGGTCTTCGCCGGGCCGGTAAGCACCAAGATACTGGCTGATATGGGGGCTGAGGTCATCAAGATAGAGTCTGTCCAGCGTGCCGACGTCTATACCCGGGCCAATGTCTATCCAGAGAATACTCCCGGAGAAGAGCCATGGAATCGCGGTTGCTTTTTCCACACCCTGAACGCCGGGAAACGGGGTATATCTCTCAACCTAGGCATTGAGAAGGGCAGAGAGCTATTCAAGCAGTTGGTCAGGATAAGTGATGTTGTTATCGAGAATTTCTCACCCAGGGTCATGGGCAACTGGGGATTGGGTTACGAAGAGCTGAAAAAGGTCAGGCCGGATATAATCATGGTATCCATGAGTGGTCTGGGGCACTACGGGCCGTTAAGGGATTTCTACATGTACGTACCGGGTATGGAAGGAATGAGCGGGCTGACATATAGCACCGGCTACCCCGACGGGGAGCCTCTGCTCTCAGGCTATGCCTACGGGGATTGGGTAACCGGCGCCAATGCCGCCGCGGCCCTGATGATAGCACTGTACTATCGCATGATGACCGGTAAGGGACAGTACGTGGATGTCTCGGGCCGGGAAGCCGTTGCCTGCCATGTCGGGGAAATCATCATGGAGTATACTCTGAATAAGCGAGACAAGCTGCGAGACGGCAACCGACACGTTTCATCAGCACCACACGGGTGCTATCGCTGTAAGGGTGATGATAGCTGGGTGAACATCGCCGTGGAGAATGACGGGCAATGGCAGCGGTTCTGCCAGGCCATTGGCGGCCCGGCGTGGGCCAGAGACGAAAGATTTGCCGATGCCCGGAGTCGGCGACAGAACCAGCCAGACCTTGACAGACTGGTTGAGGAGTGGACCTGCCAGCGTGACCACATTGAAGTGATGCAAGTTCTACAGGAGGCCGGGGTTCCATCGGGAGCCGTACTCAATATGAAAGAAGTAAATCTTAACCCTCACCTCATTGAACGCGGTTTCTTTCAGTTAATCGACCACGGCGAAGGGATTGGTAAGAGACCAATTGCCAGCCAGATGTCGGCCAAGTTCAGCGGCATGGAAAGTTTTGTTCAAAAAAGGGCACCTCGTTTTGCTCAAGACAATGAATACGTGTTTGGCTCTTTACTGGGTATGTCAGCGGAAGAGATGGAAGCACTGGAACAAGCGGACGTGCTGGGGCGAAGCCCTACCTTCCCATCAGGCAGAGCCAGCCGTGCCGACCTGATAGAGGAGCAGGGGGCCGGCTGGTTTGACCCCGATTACCGCAGCGAGCTAGGAAAAATGTACGGCGGTGATATAGGACAGACCGGCTAGATAAAACATAAATCAAATGCAGGAGACAAATCGTGGCTAAAAAGAAAGCCGAGATGCCAAAAGCCAGTATCACTCAGGAAATGCTGGACAGCATGCGCGCCAAGCTGGGACTTAAGCTCCGCACCGATGACTCAATACACAACGAAGATGCTACCAGAATGACAATACTAAAGTTTACCGAGGGAATAGGCGATCCCAATCCACTCTGGACGGATGCGGAATACGCCAAAAAGACACGTTATGGCAGCATTATAGCGCCCCCTTCATTCATCTGGGCTTGCTTCGCTCAAGTGCAGTTCGGCTGGAGGGGGTTGGGAGGTTTCCATTCCGGCTGTGATTTAGAGTTCCTCAGACCTATATATCTGGGTGACAAAATAACGCCGGACTGCGTTTTTACCAGCTTCGAAGGGCCAAAAGCAAGCCGGTTTGCCGAGGAGACCGTAATTGACCATTTCGATAACAAATATTGGAACCAGCGGGGCGAACTTGTAGCCAAGTACCGCTGGTCAGTAATGCATTTTTCCAGAGCTAAAGCCAGGGAAAAGGGTAAATACAGCAAGATTGAACTCCCCCACCCCTGGATAGAAGAAGAACTCAAAAATATTGAAGAAGAAGTGCTTGCCGAGGAGATAAGGGGTGCCCAACCTCGCTACTGGGAAGATGTTGCGGTTGGAGAGGAGCTTAAACCAGTGGTAAAGGGGCCGATAGGGATGACAGATGAAGTGGCGTTCTTAATTGGCGGGGGAGCACCCATCCCCCGTTTAAGGGCTCATGGCCTGGCATTACGACAGTACCGCCGGCACCCGGCGTGGTCGTTCCGAGACCCGAATACACACGCTCTGGAGCCAATATTTGCTGTCCATTACAATATCCAGGCAGCTAACGCCATGGGGCTTCCCCAGCCTTACGATGTCGGCATACAAAGACACTGCTGGGGAATTCACCTGCTGACCAACTGGATGGGCGATGATGGCTGGTTGAAGAGGAGTCGCGTTGAATATCACCGGTTCGTCTATCACTCGGATGTGGTCTGGCTCAAGGGCAACGTCACCAGGAAATACGTTAATGAAGATGGCGAGTACTGCGTTGACATTGACCTGCACGCTATCAACCAGAGGCGAGAGGATGTTATGCCCGGTCACGCCACAGTGGCTCTGCCGTCAAGAGAGAAAAAGACCTCACCACTGGATAAGCGACTAAGATAACGTGCTCCCATTTTGCGGCAGCCGCCAATTGTCTTCAGGTAGCCGATGATTTATCGTCCTATCATCATACCGGGCAGCCAGAGACTCAGCTGGGGAAAAGCTACCATGACTGCCAGGAAGAGGATTAGGACAAATAGGAAAGGTAGTATCCCTCTGAGAAGCTCACCGCTTCCGATATTAAAGGTGTTTCTCACCAAAAACAGGTTTATGCCCATCGGCGGTGTTATCAGGGCTATCTCCATATTAGTTACGTACAATATCCCGAACCACAGCGGGTCATAACCCAGGGCGAGGACCATAGGGACAAAGATAGGTATGGTCAGCATCATGATGGTAATCCCCTCTATAAAGCAGCCCAGAATCAGGAGAGCTACCATGATGCTGATGACCACAAAAATCGGGGATACCCCCAAAGATGTGACGAGGATGGATAAACGCTCCGCCAGGGCGGAACTTCCCACCACGTAAGAAAAGAACGAAGCCCCGACCAGGATAATCAGAATCATTGAATTTATCAGCGCCGCTTCCAGCATTGCCCGGTACAGACCTTTAAGCCTGAGGCCAAAGGTTGAGACCGCCACCACCAGTACGACAAAGCAGCCGACTCCTCCGGCTTCAGTCGGCGTAGCCACCCCGAGATAAATCGAGCCGAGGACACAAAACATCACCAGAACTATGGGCCAGACATTTTTGAGCGAAGAGAACCTCGCTGACCAGCTGACGCCGCCGGCGGCACCTCCGAGTGAGGGATTTCGTGAGCAGAGGACTATAGGTACTATTGACAGCATTAAGGCCAGGATGATACCGGGTACAACTCCCGCTATGAAAAGTCGGCCTAGAGGCACATTCGCCAAAATAGCGAAGATAATCATGGTGGCGCTGGGGGGAATCAATGGGCCCAGGACGCCCCCGCAGGTCAGCGCACCCAGGCCGAGCGCCCTGTTGTAGCCGTATCTTTCAAGTTCCGGTACCGCCACTTTGCCCACGGCGATTATGGTGGGGCCGCTGGCACCCAATGCGGCGGCCATCCCCGCTTCACCCATAATGCTGGCCACAACCAGCCCTCCGGGGACGCGGGACAGCCAGTTTCTGGCAGCCCGGTAGAGGTCTTCGCCTATTCTGGTTTCGGCGATGATGCAGGCCATTAACGTAAACAGTGGCAGCGGGGTCCAGTTCAAATTGAACAGCAGGTGAAACGTCATCCAGCCGACTTTTTGGAGACAAACACTTCCGAAAGTGATGAGTCCGACAATTACCGAAACAAATCCGAGAGCGTAAGCAATAGGCACTCCCAGCATCAGGAAGAAGAGCATACCGGCCACACATACTACAGCCGCCGTAGTATAATCCATGACCCTCCTAATTTGCCAGGTAGTAAGCTTATAAAGCAACAAGCCGTGGTGAGAGCTAATCTGCCAGCGTCTTTGTGTTGCCTTTCAGTAAAGCAAAGCCCTTATAAATTCTGGTTAAGAGGACGAGGATAAGCAGGGTATAGCCTATGGGCACCATGAGCTTTATCGGGAACAGGGGCTCTCGCCACGATGACGAACTAACTTCGCCGATTTTTAACGAGAATAGCGATACGTCAAGGCCCTTCCAGGTGAGGATGAAGGCAAAGAAAAGTCCCATAATCGGGGCGATAACATTAACGATGATATGCTGTACGCGTTCAGGCAGGCGACCACTGACGAAATCAACCCTGATATGCCGGCCCAGCCTTTCTACCGCCGATATGGCGAATACAAAGGAGAACAATAGAAACATGGTGCTGATTTCATATGAGTAGGGCTCCGGGCTATTGAACGCGTACCGCCTTAACACGCCGTAGGTTGCGGCAAACATCATTATCACTATCAGAACCCCGCTGAGCACCAGAAAGAGGTGACTCGCCAGTTCAATTACGCGGTCTACTTTCTGTTTGATACTGCCGGCCAATTACGCAGCCTCCTGATAGCAACTGTGCCTGCTTGATATTTCCGGGTTGCCTTCAAACGAAGCAACGCTATCGTAAAATTTAAGCGTACTGGCTAGTAAGGTTAAGGGTTCGCCGCATTTGCTTTGTCGGCAATGGCTTTGAACTTCTTACCAAACTCACCCCAGCTGGCAAAATTCTCCTCAATATATGGGATGAGCGCTTGATGCCATCTTTCCCGTTCTTCCTTGGTAAGGGTATAGACCTCCAGCCCTTTGGAAGCAAATACATCTGCACTCTTTAAATACTCGCCAGTGAATACTTTGTTCATGTCAAAGCACGCCCGCTCTGCTTCCTCAAGCAGTATTTCCTGGACGTCCTTTGGCATGGCATTATAAACGTCAAGGTTGATATTCATTCCGTATGAAGTAGGGACAATGGCAGTAAATGTAACATAGTTACAAACGTCGGTCAGTCCCCCTACCACAATCCAGACGGGTCCTTGAAATGATGCGTCTACCACTCCCTTCTCCATGGCGCCGGCTATTTCCATCCACGGTACGATTGCTGATGAACCGCCCAGAAGTTCGGTTATGGCCGAGATAGTGGGAGATAAGCTCCCAACCAACAGACCGTCAAAGTCCTCCATTGTCTTAATCGGTTTTTTGGTGGAGACGAGTTCCAGAAACATGGTATGGAAGGGGCCCAGCATCTTCTGGTTGAATTTCTCCTCGAATATCTCTTCATTTAACAGCTTCACAATATCAGGTCCCTGGGCAGCCTCCAGTGCCTGGATATTATTATACAAAAAGGGGAATTCAATGGCGTTAAGCCTGTTATCGGCGCCGCCGTAGGCACCGAGTGGCAGGAGGCCAATTTCGATGTTCCCCGCCATCACGGCATCAAGCATTTCCGGTGGTGCCGCCAGTGTCGCACCAGGGTAAACCTGGATTGTGTACTGGGGGCCGGCACGCTCATTGAATCGCGCGGCCATGGCTTCGCATTCTACTGTCATGGGGTCCCCGGGAGGTGGTGCCAGATTCATCCTTAAAATCACCGGTTCCTCGGCTTTCTGAGCACAGGAGACAACCATGCTGAGAAGCAGCAGTGTAGCCATCAAGACAGAAAATATTACGGATAACTTTTTCATTATTCTTACCTCCTTTATTAAGTTCAATGAATGAGATACTAACTTCTGGCCTTATAAATTCCCCTTGTTTGTCAGGCGCGATGCTTCACCCGTTTTTACATTTGTTCCGTTCACCTCCATTCATCTGGTAATACCGATTGCCGGTCAGCCTTTGTATTTTTGTAGCACCATATTATTATATAATGGGGCTCACGTTGTCAATCCTGTTCATGACACATCAAATCGCACTGAGGTCCTCTCTCAGCTTCTTTATGCTGCCTTTCAGCGAAGCGACTCCACCCTGAATTAAAGCGCACCGGTTAACAAGGCTAAGGGTTCTCGCTATTTGCCTTATCGGCAATTTGCCTTATCGTATTGCCAACCTCGCCCATGTCAGCCAGTTTCTTATCAACATACGGGCGCACCGCCTCTTTCCATTTATCCCGTTCTGCCTTGGGCAGGTCTGTGACCTCCATCCCCAGACCGGTTAGTATCTCCTTGTCCTGTATTTCCGCCTGGAAATGGATTTCATTGATATCTTCACATGTCTTCCACGCTTCCTCAATTATGATATTCTGGGCATCCTTCGGAATTTTATTCCAGACATCCAGGTTGATATTGATACCAAGGAAGGTAGGTACAGCGTAGAAACGCGTCACGTAGGAGGAAACATCAGATAGTCCCGCTACTATCATCCACTGGGTTGCGTTGAAGCAGGCATCTATCGTTCCCTTCTCCAGTGCCGCGTAGGTATCGGTCCACATGACGACCACGGGAGAGCCACCCAGGCTTTGGGTCAGGGCGGCGCATTCCGGGTTTATGGCTCCAACAAGCAGGCCCTTCCAGTCATCCAAGGTCTTTACAGGCACCTGGGAATGAACTTCCAGTGCTCCGGTGGTGTAACAGGCGATTCCATACTGGTTGAGTTTTGTTAAAAATACCTCGTTGTTGTAGAGCTCCGTTAACGGCTTTTCGGCAGCCGCATTTGCCCGGGCATTATTGTACATCATGGGTATTTCAGCAAGTTTGGGGTCCATACCAGAGAATATTCCCCATCCTACGCTGGCCATCTCGATTGCTCCCGTTCTTACGGCATCGAGGTACTCCGGTATTTTGGCCAGTTGATCGCCGGGGAAAACTTTAATTTCATATTGACCGCCAGTGCGGTCCAAAATTCTCTGGCCCATTGCTTCGTGGGCTACGGTAACCTGGTCACCGGGGGGCATAGGTATAACCAGCCTTAGAATCGATTTTTCCGGTGCCGGGGCTGGAGCTGGTGCCGGGGCTGGTGCCGGTTCCGGAGCGGCGCAGGCACTGACCAGGCTGGCCAGTAAGAGGGTAATAACTGAGATAGCGAGTAAAAGGGATGACCTTTTCATTGTTCCATCCTCCTTTTCTAAGTTATATGTCTGAAATGCTGGCTGTCCTTAATAACCTTGGTTGAGCTATATTATTGTATTAGATTTGAACTATCTTACTATTATATTACTCGTGTTGTCAATCCTGTTGGGCATCATTTCATCGCACCCCTCCAGTCATGAAAGGATGACACCTTAAGGCATTACGGATGATGGGAAACGGAGGGTTGCCGTCTTGCTGGTCAGGACAGAGTTTGTTGCCAGAACGGCACAGTCATTTTCCCAGTACATATTTTGTCGCATTTTCTCCGGAAATACGCCCGGAGTTAACCGCGAAGCCGAAGGCACTCCCGGAAAGATGAATACAATAGGTATCCGATTCCCAGCCCCCGGTGGTATCACCGCCGGCATAAAGCCCGGGAATGGGTTTATCCTGTTCATCAAGAACCTCCATATGGTGGTTAATCTTGATGCCGCCTACTGTGGTCAGGAAGCACAGGTAACACCTGACGGCGTAGTAAGGGGGAGTACGCAGGGCCTGGAGGTATCTTCGGTCCTTGGCAAAAATCTCGTCATGTCCCCGGTCACAGAAGGAGTTGTATTCATCTATGGTGGCTTGCAGGACTTCGGGGGGCACTCCCATCCACCCGGCAATATCGTCCCAGGAATCGGCTATCCTGACTTTTCCCTTGTCAGCTTGTAAACGGAGCTCCTCATCCAGGTTGGTCGGCTTGACCCCCGCCAACCCCGGTTTTTCCCTCCGGTCGCCTTTGTGGAGACCCTCTTCCACAATCTTGTTTTTGAGCTTGTCATCAAAGAGGGCGTAGACACACTTGTCCGGTTGCCTGTATATAATGTTACCGCACTCAGTGGGGTGAAAGGTAAGGGCTTCGTCGACGAATCGTTCACCATTTTTGTTTACCCAGAGCGATGAAGGTTCCTGAGCAAAGCCATTAATATGCTTGGAGCCCTCAAAGAAATGAGTGTGTAATATAAGTGTTCCCAGGCCTTCGGTAGCGGCCCCTATCTCGGTAGCCATGAGCAAACCGTCTCCCGTAACGTGCGGGAAACCAATATAGCGAATGTTTTCACTATAGGAGGGGCTATATTTCTTCAGTAATTCCTGGTTGCCTCCATACCCGCCGGTGGCAATGATGACGGTCCTGGCGTTGATTTTCAGTTCCTTACCTTTCATGGTTGCCAGGACCCCGGTGACCTCACCCTGCTCGCCGGTAAATATTTTTTTCGCCGTACAGTGAAAGAGCAGTTGTACACCCATGTCTTCGCATTCTTTACGCAGTACTTTGAGAAGGACAGGGCCGACGTTCCTGTCCAGTAAACAGTGCCAGGTTCGGATATTGTGACTGGGAAATAAAGGGGGAATATTATTGAATACGATACCCTTTTCTTCCAGCCATTGAACGGTATCTGCCGATTTATCTAAAAAGGCGCGAAAGATACGGGGGTTAACGTCCCAGTGGGCATAGTTCATAGCTATCTTAAACAACTCATCCTTTGGGGTATTGATGCTCAACCGCCTTTGAGTCGGACTTTCGGCGGCAAAAATACCCACCGCAAAAATTGAGTTCCCAGCGGGGGCGCCTTGCTTTTCCAGTAGTATTACCTTCGCCCCCTTTTCGGCTGCCGCCGTGGCGGCGGCCAGGCCACACCCGCCCCCTCCAACGACGACAACATCCGCCACAAGATTTTCGGCTTTAGAAATCTGGCCGGAATGCACGATAACTTGCCTCCTTCAGTGGTGGCGGGCTATGCCTGCCCCCAGTCATTCTACCACCTTTGTCGCTAAGTTACGAAATGAGTAGAGTCTGTTGACAAACTGTATTCTAAAACATTAAATTATTAAAGGCGAACCAGCCCCGTTATCAGCGCAGATTGTCTGAGTACTGCACCTCCAGCCTGAATATGGTGGTTATGAACGTGAGTGTCACCGAAGAACTGGTTAAGAACCTGTTGGAGACTCGCTTCCAGGACTTTACCGGAGATATTGTGGAGCGAGCCAGGGACGAGGTTATTGATGTCATCGGTTGCGCCGTTGGCGGGGCAAATGACACCGGTTGCCCTGAGATAATAGATTTGATTAGAGAGTGGTCGGGGAGTGAGGAGAGCACTGTCCTGGCTTATGGAATCAGGGCGCCATCACATAACGCGGCGTTAGCCAATGCGGTGATGGCCAGGTCCTTTGACTACGGCATAGTTGATGCGTTTGTCGAAGGGGAAGTAAGACCCGCCCATATCGGAGAAACGCTGGTGCCGACGGCTCTCGCCGTAGCCGAGCAGAAGGGACTGGGCGGCAGGGAGCTGCTGACTGCCCTGATACTGGGTGAGGACCTTGTCTCGCGAATATTGTTTGCCTCGGATATGAGTCCTGGCTGGGATAGCATCGGCACCTTAAACGCGCTGGGCGCAACCGCCGTCGCCGGGAGGCTGTGGGGACTGGACAACCGTCAGTGGTTTAATGCTTTCGGGATTGCCCTGAATCAAATGGCGGGCACCGACCGGGGCCTGGTTGAAAGGAACCACTGTTTCAAGCTGGGTCAGGGGTTAGCCGCGCAACGCGGCATTTTCAGTGTGAGATTAGCCAGTAAGGGCTTTACCTCGGTTGATGACTTCCTGATGGGGGAGGGGGGATATTTTGCTCTCTACTGTCAGGGCTCTCACCCCGAGGTTCTCACCGGGTATCTGGGTGAGAAATATTATACCGAGGTAACGTTTAAGCCGTATCCCTGTTGCCGCGGCACCCATGCCGCTGTTGAATGTGCCCTGGAAATCGTTGGCAAGTATGAAGTAGAAGCCGGCGATATTGATGAGGCGGCGGTTACCGTTTCTACACGCTCGTTTCCGCCTGTTCTTCGCGAGCCTTTTACGTTTGGCGTTGTCCCCCATGTCAGCGCCATCTTCAGCCTTCAGTACATTGTGGCCAGTATCCTGTTGAGGAAGGGGATAAGTCTGGAGCATTTCACTGAAGAGGCTATCAGAGAACCCCGGATTACTGAAATGGTCAAGAGAATAAAAACAGCCACTCAGGATTTCCCGGATGAGTCGTTTTTCGCTACCACGGTTAGCGTCAGGTTGAAGGACGGTAGGGAGTTCTCCGCGCATGTTGATATGCCCAGGGGTAACGAAATTTATGCCCCGATGACCAGAGAAGAGAAGAGGGAGAAGTTCCGGGGCAACCTGGGCTTCTCCGGCAAAGTATCAATGGGAAATGGCGAGAAAGCCCTGAGCATGCTTGAGAAACTGGAGGAAGTTGACGATATCACCAAAATAATCAGGCTGCTCACCTAGAATCCGTTGATGACAATACTATCGTGAGTATCAAAGATAAGTATGCGTTTGTAGGTGTCGGGTTGACCAGGCAGGGCAGAGTGCCCGAGCTTGGCGTTAACGAGCTTGCCGCTCAGGCAATTCTGCTGGCGCTTGAAGACGCCGGGATGGGGAAAGACGAGTTAGACGGGTATATCTACCAGCCGGGCTTTGGCGGCGGACCGGTTAGTACCGCGCCTCTTATAGCTGCCGGCATTCCGGCTAAATTCAGCTGGGAATTGCAGACCGGCAGCGCCACCGGTATCTCCTCGGTGGCTGTTGCCATCGGCGCCCTAGAGGCCGGATTATGCCAGGCCTGCGTTCTGGTTTATGCTACCAGTGCCTCAAGCGCAGGCGTTCTGGTCGGAGGAGCCCCTGATTCCAGGAGTACCTGGGGTGCCTATGGGTTATATGCGCCGGTATCAGTGGCTGCCGCTATGACCAGGAGGTACAAGTACCTGTATGGACTTACTGACGAGCAACTGGGGGCGGTAGCCGTCACTTTTCGTGATTATGCCAACAAGCGCCCGGAGGCCGTGATGCATGACCGGAAACTGACCATGGAGGATTATCTGAATTCCAGGTTTATTGTCGAGCCGATGCGTGCCCGTGATTGCTGTCTGGTTAATGATGGTGCTGTCGCCCTGATAATAACCTCGGCGGAGAGGGCCAGAAACTCTAAGAAGCGCCCGGTATATGTTATGGGGTATGGAGCGGACCACTCGGTGGGTGAGGTCTGGAAGTCGCCCCGCGCCTTCTGGCACTGGGATGGCTTTATCGTCCAGAAAGCCGGGGAGATTGCCTTTGAAACGGCTGGTCTTACCCTCAAGGACGTAGATGTGGCTATGATGTACGACGCCTTCACCTTTTTCGTGCTCTCCGGGCTGGAATCCTACGGAATATGCGGGAGGGGGGAGGCTGGTGCTTTTGTTGAAGAAGGGAATCTGAGGCTCGATGGAGCCTGGCCCAGCAATACCTCAGGTACCGGGCTCTCATGGAGCTATTTGCAGGGATTCACCCATCTGACTGAGGGGATAAGGCAGATAAGGGGCGAAGCCGGGGAGTGCCAGGTGAAGGGCGCCGAGATTTGCATGGTTACCGGACTGGGTGGCACTACTGAGCCAGCAGTTGGCAGTGCCGCTGTCTGCTGCCTTTTGAGGAGGTGAGATGACTGAATATGAAAGGCCGTTACCCATCATCACGGCAACTGAAAAGCCTTTCTGGGAGGCAGCCAGGCGGCATGAGTTGATGCTATATAGGTGCTTGAACTGCGGGGCTTACTATAATCCTCCCACTCATTGTATTTCCTGCAATAACCCGAAGATGGACTGGGTCAAGGTCAGTGGCAGGGGTAGGGTATATACCTTCATCGTGTACCATATGGCTTATCACCCGTCATGGGAAGAGCATATTCCCTACAATGTGGCCTGGATTGAGCTGGACGAGGGGCCGCTTCTGATGAGCAATATCGTGGGCTGCCGGAATGAGGATATATATGTAGAAATGCCGGTGGAAGTGGTGTTTGACGATGTGAATGAGGAGGTTACCCTGCCCAAATTCAAGCCAGTGGCGGCAGCCTGACAGCGCTGGTTATTTACAGCTTCCACATCTCTCGCAGTACTCAATAGGGGAGGAATTCTCTACCGAGCATCTCGCGGGCGATGATTAACTTCATGACCTCCGCTGTGCCGTCGCCTATCTGCCCGCCGACAACATCTTTCAGTCGCTGTTCAAAGGGCAGGTCTTTGCTGAAGCCATAGTGTCCGTGGGTGAGCAAACACTCATGAATAATATCAAAAGCCGTCTGGTAACACCACCATTTGACCATGGCTGATTCTTTGCTGTGCCTTATGCCGTTGTCTTTCATCCATAGAGTCCGATAGCACAGCCACCTGCCCAGTTCGATGTAAGTAGCGGCCTCAGCGAGCTTGAAGGAGATACCTTCAAACTTGGCTAAGGGTTTGCCGAATTGAACCCGCTGCTTGGCATAGTCGCAGGTTTCCTCCAGTGAGACTTCGGCCTTGGCAATTGCCATCATAGCCAGGTAGACGCGATTGATGTCAAAGGCGCGCATAATTTCCACAAAGCCTCTGCCTTCCTCATCACCCAGGAGATATTTCTTTGGAATCCGCACGTCCTCCAGTGATAAAATCCCGCCTTTGGTGGACTCAACACCCATATCTTCAATGCTGGCGGTAGTTATGCCGGGGAGGTCCAGAGGTACCAGGAAAGGGGTTATTCGCCGGGACGTGCGGTCGGTCTTGGCCGGTACGATGGCGGCATCTCCCTGAAAGAGGAAGGACGTTCGGTTCTTCTCACCGTTCAGTATATAGCCGTCTCCGTCCTTTCTGACCGTGGTTTTCAGGTTGCCAAGGTCGGAGCCAGCTTCAGCCTCAGTGAAGGACATGACCACCATTTTCTCACCCCGTGCCATGGCGGTCAGCCACTCTTCTTTGACTTCATCAGGGGCCAGCTTAATAAAGTCGGGTTGACCACAGTAGTAAAATACTAAAAGGGCGGCATCCTCCGCCTGTCTGGCTAGCTCCTCCATGATGATACCGGTGCTGATGGCATCTCTGGGCTGTCCCCCGTATTCCTCCGGTATGTTCAGTCCCAGAAGTCCAATGTCCGCCATTTTCTTTCTTAATTCAAGCGGAATTGTCTGTGCCTTGATGCGGTCTTTGTAGCCGGGGCCAATCTCTTTCTGGGCAAAATCCCGCACCATGCTCCGAATCATGTTTTGTTCTTCGGTAAAAGTGAAGTCCAGCATAGTAATATTCTCCTGAAGTAGTAATCAGTAGGGCAGGAATTCCCTACCGAGCATCTCGCGAGCGATGATTAGCTTCATGACCTCCCAGGTGCCGTCGCCTATCTGCACGACGACAACATCTCTCAGTCGCTGCTCAAAGGGCAGGTCTTTGCTAAAGCCATAGTGCCCGTGGGTGAGCAAACACTGGTGAATAATGTTGAAAGCCATTTTTGAGCACCACCATTTGACCATGGCTGATTCCTTGCTGTGCCTTATGCCGTTATCTTTCATCCACAGAGTCCGATAGCACAGCCACCTGCCCAGTTCGATGTAAGTAGCGGCTTCAGCGAGCTTAAAGGAGATACCTTCGAACTTGGCCAGGGGTTTACCAAATTGAACCCGCTGCTTGGCGTACTCGCAGGTCTCCTCCAGTGAGACTTCAGCCTTAGCCATGGCCATAATTGCGCCGAAGGCACGAAGACAATCAAATGTGCGCATCGTTTCAATAAAACCTCTGCCTTCCTCGTCACCCAGGAGATATTTCTTTGGAATCCGCACATTCTCCAGTGATACGATACCACCTGACGTGGCCTCGGCGCCCATATCATCAATGCCGGATATGGTTACGCCGGGGAGGTCCAGAGGTACCAGGAAAGGGGTTATTCGTCGGGAAGCGGGGTCGGTCTTGGCTAATACCATGGCGGCATCTCCGTGCTGGGCAAAGGTTGTCCGATTTTTCTCACCGTTCAGTATATAGCCGTCTCCGTCCTTTCTGGCGGTAGTTTTCAAGTTGCCAAGGTCGGAACCAGCTTCGGCCTCGGTGGCTGACATCAGTATAATCTTCTCACCCCGTGCCATGGCGGGCAGCCACTCTTCTTTGATTTCATCCTGACCAAGCATAATGAAGTTGGCTTGACTGTAATTGTTAAATACCAAAAAGGTCACATCGTCCGCATGTCTGGCTAATTCCCCCAGGATGATGCCCACGGTAACGGCATCTCTGGGCTGACCTCCATATTCCTCCGGTATGTTCAGTCCCATAAGCCCGATATCAGCTGTTTTCTTAATCAGTTCACGAGGAACTGACTTTGCTCTGACCCGGTCCTTGTAGCCGGGAGCAAGCTCTTTCTGGGCAAAATCCCGCACCATGCTCCGAATCATGTTTTGTTCTTCGGTAAAAGAAAAATCCAGCATAGTAGTTATTCCCTTCAAATATATTTTGTCAGTCGGTCAGCATTTGCTAAATAGTCGTACTCTGCTAATAGCTGTATTTTAGCATAATCGTATTTATTAGAGGTAATGCGTACCTGATTTCAGGGAGCTGCGGTAGGCGGGGTGTTCTGTGCTGTCAAATCCGCTATGCCCAGTTCCGGATGGCAAATATCTTATCTTTGGCGTTGCCAGTGCGCAGCATTTCTGCCATAATTATTATGGTAAATTATGGTAAAGTTTCCGGAGTGCCGATAGCTCGCCGGTACCGCCCGCTATTTCAGCGGGAAAAATATTAATTAATATCTGTGGGGAAAGGAGGCAAGTGGACTACACAACGTTAATTTACGAAAAAAAGGACGGGGTAGCTATAATTACGCTTAACCGGCCCGAGAAAAGGAATGCCATCAACCGGCAGATGTCGCGTGAGATAATCAAGGCTGCTGATGATGCCGAGCGGGACGGCGGGGTGGGGGCAGTAATTTTAACTGGAGGTCCGAAATGCTTCTGTGCTGGCGCTGACCTGGCGGCTGTTCAGGAAGAGAGTGGTAAACCCCCATTGGAGCCGGGCATGATGGAGAAGATTAGGGATTTACCAAAGCCAACGATTGCGGCTATTGGAGGACCCTGTGTCGCCGGTGGCCTGGAGATGGCTATGGCCTGTGATATCCGCATTGCGTCAGAAACAGCCAGAATCGGCGATGGCCACATAAAGATGGGGCTCCTTGGTCCTGCCGGCGGGACAGCCAGGTTGCCGCGTCTGGTCGGGGCAGGTATGGGAAAGGAGCTTATCTTCACCGGGGACCTGGTCAATGGGGCTGAGGCCTGCCGGATAGGACTGGTGAATCACGTTTACCCCGAAGACGAGTTCTTAAACGAGGCACTGGAGCTGGGCAGGAGAATCGCCAAGAATCCGCCTACTGCTCTCAGGATATCCAAAAGGGCAATTGACGTGGGGCTTCAAATGAACGAGCATGAGTCCCTGCACTACTCAGTTATCTGCAGTAATGAGGTTACCGCTTCGGCAGAGTTCAGGGAGAGGGTAGCCCAATTTCTGGAAAAGGACTGACCCCGTGTGTTAGAGCCGCCTACGTAAAAACGGCTAATCAAATACCCCTTCTTGCACCAGCTCGGCGAATTCGTCATCCGGAATGCCCAGGATTTCGGTACAAACGTACTCGGTTGCCTCACCCAGCAGGGGCGACCGGTCTACCTCAGCCTCAGCCTCGGACAGCTTGAAACCGCGAGGGTGGAAGAACGTTACTTTTCCTATCTCAGGGTGCTCTATCTCGGGGAAAAAGTTATAGTGTTTAAACTGAGGGTTATCGACCTGGTCCTGGGAGTTTATGACCACCCCGGCGCTGACGCCCGCCGCCTGCATCATTTCCATTACCTGCTCCGCGGTAAAGTTGACCGTCCATTCATTGACGCGCTCGTCAAGCTCGTCACTATTCTCAACTCTTCCGGTCAGGGTGGCGAACCTGGCATCCCTGGTCCAGTCTGGCTCTCCGATAACCTGGCAAAAGCTCTGCCACTCCTCGTCGGTAAATACGGCAATGGCACACCATCTGTCCTTACCCTTACAGCGGTAGGCTCCGTGCGGAGCGGCATAGGCAAGCCTGTTGCCGGTTCTGGATAGCTCCCGCTGGTTCGCCGCATAGTCAAGTACGACCGGCGCCAGGAAATTTAAGCCTGATTCAAGCTGTGACATATCAAGATATTGACCTTTGCCGGTTCTCCGCTTGTAGTCGAGAGCCGCAACT
The DNA here is from genome assembly GCA_964456395.1 of uncultured Dehalococcoidaceae bacterium. Taxonomy (GTDB): domain Bacteria; phylum Chloroflexota; class Dehalococcoidia; order Dehalococcoidales; family RBG-16-60-22; genus CAYWAU01. The sequence goes on along the minus strand of CAYWAU010000001.1, from coordinate 34,416 downwards.
ATTGCCAACCCTCCAAACATAGGGGCAACATTGTCGGTGTAATAACTGGATATCGGGACGGATGGCCTATCAGGCCAGCCAGCGATTGAGTTGAACCCGCTTAGAGTGGTCAGGTCCAGCCCCGTGCCGGAAAGGCCGGCGAGAGGACCTATTCGACCGTAAAGGCAGCTGTGGAACATAATTATGTCGGGCTTTACCTTTTTAATATCTTCATAACCGAAGCCCCATTTCTCCATTGTCCCGGCGGCAAAGTTATCAACGACCACATCGGCCCAGGACATCAGCTTCTTCTTAATCTTCTCTGCCCTGGGGTGTTTCAGGTTCAGGCTGATACAGTGCTTTTTAACCATATGGGTATAAGCAAAAAAGCCACTGCGATTTATACCCGGTATGCCGTCCTTGTAAGGCTGCATGGTTCTGACCATATCCGGATGCGAGGCGCTTTCTATTTTTATTACCGTGGCTCCGTAATAGCCAAGATAGCTGAGTGAAAATGGACCCACGCCCGCCCAGCAAAACTCCAGGACATTTACGCCTTCAAAGGGTCTATTTTTCATGTCTCGTTCCTTTATCTCACCGGATTAGATGACCCTGCGTTGCTTCAAAGCCACGATTTCTTCTCGGGACAGACTCAGTTCCTGGTTATAGACCTCGTCATTGTGCTCGCCGATAAGAGGGGCGCGGCGCGGTTTGACGCAGGGTGTCTCCGAGAATTTTAAGAAAGCGCCGGGATGGGTAATGGTGGTATCTAATTCGGGATAATCTACGTCCACCCAGTAATTTCTGGCAACGAGGTGCGGGAACTTCATTCTTTCCGCCATGGTTAGCGTTGGCACCAGCTGGAGTCCCCTCTCCTTGGCTCCGTCGTACATCTCCTTCTTGGTATGTTTTCGCATGAGCCGGGCGACACTCTCAAATATTTCCTCAGCATCTTCGCTGGTCAGGCCTTCCCAACCGGTCGTCTCCAGGTCAATTCTTCCCAGGGGACCACTGTTGATACCCTCACTCTCCATCCATTCCGCCAGCGCTTTATTCTCCCTGGCGCGGCTGAAACCCAGCATCGGCATGAAGCCTACTTCACCGTCCTGGCACTCCCACAGTAGCGGTGCGTATATTTCACCTGATTTTGTGGCTAATCGCCACCGCCTTCTGCCGCGGCGTTCGTATATTTTCCCCTCCATTTGCCAGAGGGCTTCCACTTCCGGTCCCGCCAGATAAACGAGGCTCTGTTGCGCGGAAACATCAACGTGCTGACCGTGACCTAGGATGGGTCGGTTATAGAGGGCTATCATGGTGCCGACGGCGGCTTCCATCCCCGCGAAGAGAAAGGCATGCGGGTAGCTGGAGACAAGCGGGGGCCTGTCGGGGTCGCCGGTCACGTACATGATACCCGCCAGAGCGAGAACGACAATATCGGAAGCCTTATAGTCTCGGTACGGTCCTTCCTGCCCGAAATTGCTGATTGATGTCATGACCAGCTGGGGATTTATCTGACTCAAGACCGGGTAGCCGAGGCCCAGGCCGTCCATATATCCGGGCTCGAAGGACTCTACGACAACATCAAAATGCTTAACCAGCTCCTTGAATATCTCCCGCCCGTCGGCTGTTTCAATGTCAAGCGTTATGCCTCTCTTGTTGGTATTGAAGGCAAACCAGTACAGGCTTTTCTGCGGGTCGGGGATGTCATGGTAAAAAGGGCCGACACTCCGCCCGGGGTCTCCTCCCGGCTTCTCAATCTTGATAACATCAGCCCCGAGGTCACCTAAAGCCCGGCCACAAATATAGCCCCTCTCATTGGTCAAATCCAGAACTCGGTAACAGCGCAGCAAGGGTTAGCCTCCTAATAGCTGTCCACGTTGATAATCGTTTACCAGCCGGCAGGTTATTTCAGCTGGCCCTTGACAACCTTGCCGGCTGGATTGCGTGGCAGGGATTCCCTGAACTCGACGTACTTGGGGACTTTGTAGTAAGCTAAATGCTTCCCACAGAATTCTTGAATTTCCTCTTCTGTTGCCTGCTCCCCCGGCTTGAGCACGATGGCTGCTTTGACCTGCTCGCCAAATACAACGTCAGGAACGCCAACAGCAGCCGCTTCCAGTACTTTGGGGTTCTGGTATAACACGTTTTCTATTTCAATGCTATATATATTCTCACCACCGCGGATAATCATATCCTTCAGTCGGTCGAAAATATAAGTGTAGCCGTCTTCGGCAATCATGCCGACATCGCCTGTGTGCACCCAGCCGTCAACGATAGTTTCCCTGGTCGCCTCTGGCTTGTTCCAGTACTCTTTTAGTGTCTGACAGCCCTTTACCAGAATTTCTCCTGTCTCGCCGGGGGGCAACTCTCTTCCAGAACTGTCAACGATTTTGGCATCTATTATCGGCACCGCTCTCCCGACCGAGCCGGGCTTACTCAGGGCTTCGTCGGTAGTGAGCGTTGTGTGACACATGCCGTTGGATTCGGTGAGCCCGTACCCGGGCACAAACTGGACTCCCGGTAGTTTCTCGGCACAGCGTTTCGGTAAATCATCAGGTACAGGTGCGCCGCCGGAAGCAAGGAGGCGAAGGGAGCTCAGGTTGCACTGGTCAAAGTCAGGCGCATTGAGCATAAGCCAGAATATGGTGGGAACGGCTATTATTGTCGTTATCTTTTCTTCTTCAATAACCTTTAGAGCGTCCGCAGTTTTGAATCTTCTGGCAAGTACAACGGGATTTCCGCTGTATATGGAAGAACCCAGAGATTGTGCCAGTCCGGTTATGTGGAATAAAGGCACCACGATAAGCATCTTATCCAGCTCGGCGCGCCGGTCGTATAACTGGGACACATTCATGGCGCTGGCAATGACACCTTTATGAGGTAATAATGCTCCCTTGGGTCTGCCAGTTGTCCCCGAGGTATACATTATGGCCGCATTATCCGTCTCGTTCACCGCCACTTCCACTGGCGCGTGTCCCCTGTCTTTAAGCAGTTCTGAGAAGGCGATGGTGCCGGCGGGTGGTTCTCCGCCGGTGAGAAATATATGTTTAACCCCCCCGATTCCCGAGCTGGCTTCAGCTAATAACTCATGGAACTCCGGCTCTATTATCAGAAGGATGGCGCCGGAATCCTTAAGCTGGTAAGCCATCTCCTCCCCTCTTAATCCGGTGTTCATCGGCACGGTTATGGCTCCTATTCTGGCTATGGCAAAAAGACTGGTGGCAAATTCCAGTCCGTTCCTCAGCATTAAAGCTACTCTATCGCCTTTTCTAATTCCGTAGTCGTGATAGAGGGCGGATGCCGCGTTACTTACCCGCGAGGCAAACTGCCGGTAAGTCAGTCTGGCGTTTTCATCTATGGGCCCTTCCTGGTCGCCGTATTTGCTTACGGTATTGTTCAATAGCTCAGTAAGGTTTTTGGGTCTATTCGCATAGACCAACTCGGTGTATCCCTCAGGAGTTACCAACTCATCAATCTTATAAGTTGTCGGCACTTTCTGCATGGTAGACCTCCTTTCAGGCTTGTGCCGCTCTCAATATAGCATCATTCGCAGAGCAGGTACAAGTTATATACAGGTTATCAGCATTAAAGTTTTGCCATCTTGCAATGTAAAAGAATCTCGCTGACGATTTACAAACTGTAGGTAAAAAAGTGGTACAATTACTGGGTGCAGGTCAGTATTTTAATTCGGATAATAGCAGGGGGAAACAGCCAATGGTAAGTGCGCTTGTGGTGGATAAGGAAGATAATGTAGCCACGGCATTACGCCCGCTGGAAAAGGGCGATTCTGTCGGCATTGAGGTGGAGGACAGCCTGGTCGATATCGTGCTGAAGCAATCCATTCCTTTCGGGCACAAGCTGGCTCTGAAGGACATCGAGCGCGGTGAGCGGATAATTAAATATGGAGAAGTAATTGGGCAAGCCACGGAGAAGATAAGCAAAGGGGGGCATGTGCATATACATAACGTTGAGGGTCTCAGGGGGAGGGGGGACAAACCATGAACTTCATGGGGTATCGGAGAAATAACGGGACTGTCGGGACACGAAATCATGTGCTGGTCTTTCCCACGGTAATCTGCGCTTCGGTAGTAGCCGATATGATAAGGCAGGCCGTACCCGGAACGGTCAGTGTTACCCATTCGCACGGTTGCGGTCATCTTGGTGAAGAGAAAGGACACATGGTACGCGCCATGGCCGGTTTCTGCAGAAATCCGAATGTAGCCGGTGTTTTACTGGTTGGACTCGGATGTGAGTTAATCACCCCGGAACTGATTGCCGGAGAGATGGCAAAGGTCGGTCAGAGGTTTGAGACGGTGAGTATTCAGGCGGAAGGGGGCACCACCGCCACTGTAGAGAAAGGCAAAGCGTTAGCGGAGAAGCTATTGAAAGAGGCAGCCAAAGCCAGGCGTGAGCCGGTTGATATATCTGAACTGGTACTGGGCACTAACTGCGGCGGCTCGGATACCCTGTCGGGCCTGACCGCCAACCCGTCTCTTGGTATCGCCTCTGATATGCTGGTAGCGGAGGGTGGCACTGTGTTGATTTCGGAAACGGCGGAGATGGTCGGAGCGGAACAGGTGCTGGCCAGGAGAGCCGCCAGTGAAGCCGTTGGCAAGCGTATCTGGCAGATAACAGCGGCCACCGAAGCCCTGGCGGAAAAGGCGGGAGTCGATATTCGCGGCTCTGAGCCGTCACCGGGGAATATAGAGGGGGGACTAACCAGCCTGGAGGAGAAGTCACTGGGTGCCGTTCTGAAAGGCGGCACATCGCCCGTTAACCAGGTGGTAGAGTTCGCGGAGAAGCCTTCGGAAAAGGGGCTGATAATCATGGACGGTCCGGCCCATGATGCGGTCTGCAACACCGGCATGATTGCCTCCGGTGCTCAGGTCATCGTTTTTACCACCGGCCGGGGGACCCCGATGGGCGCACCGATTGTTCCGGTGATAAAGGTATCTTCCAATAGCCGTATTTATGAGCATATGAAGGAAAATATTGATATCAATGCCGGTGACATACTGGAGGGTAAAGAGTCAATACGAGGTGTTGGCGAACAGATTTTTCGGGAGATTATCGAGGTTGCTTCCGGCAGGGCATCCAGGGCTGAAATTCTGGGACATGGCGAATTTTCCATTCATTCGCTGGGTATGACAGTCTAGGGATGGCGACCCGAAATCAGATACAGGAGGTTTGGTTTGGCGAGTACCATTAAATTGCCGCAACTGGCATGGCACGGCGTTAAGGACCTGGAGCTTTCCGTTCCCGATAGCTGGCAGGTGGAAGTCTGCAATATGGCCGGATATAATCGTCCGCACCTGAAACCGGCTGAGATAAAGGAAGCTATAGCTAATCCCATCGGCATGCCGCCGTTGAAAGAGTATGCCCGGGGCAGGAAAGAGGTGGTTATCATCTTTGATGACATGGCGCGTGTTACCAGAGTGGCGGAGATAGTGCCTCATGTCCTGGAGGAACTGGCGGCTGCCGGCATCCCCGATAGCCGGATACGATTCATTGCCGCCCTCGGCTCTCACGGGGCGATGAACCGACTTGATTTCGTGAAGAAACTGGGGGAGGATACCCTGTCGCGGTTTCCGGTTTATAATCATGACCCGTTTGCCAACTGCGTTTACGTCGGCACTACCACCGGTGGCACCAGAGTGCTTATCAATGCCGAAGTAATGAAATGCGACCTTAAGATAGGCATCGGTTCTATCGTACCGCATATTATGACCGGGTTCGGCGGTGGCGGCAAGATGTTGCTGCCGGGAGTAGCGGCTCTGGCGACGATGAAAGCCTTCCATAACCCCAGGTCATCGGGCAAAGAGCAGGGCTTTGGCGGGACGGTTACCGGTATGGGGGTTGTGGAGAATAACCCGAGGCGCCGGGATACCGACGAAGCCGCCGCAATGGTCAAAATGGATATCAAGATAGACGCCATTGTCAATATGTGGGGTGAGACAGTCGCCATTTTTGCCGGCGACCCCGGCCCAGCCTATACCGCCGGCCTTAATGAATCCAGGGCTCACTACCTCACCCCGGCCGCCGAGGACAAGGATATCGTCATTACCAACACCTTTGCCAAGGTTAATGAGGCAATCTGCGGACTGTTACTCGCCTTCCCGGCAGTAAGTCAGCGGGGTGGAGATATCGTTCTTATCGCCAATGCACCGGAAGGTCAGATGACTCACTACCTGATGGGTACCTTCGGGAATACCATCGGCGGGCGGTTGAGGCTTCAGATGAAGCCGCCGCCGAATGTGAATCGTTTAATCGTCTTCAGCGAATACCCTGAACTTGCCAGCATGGGCTACTTTGAGGAAACGGATAAGGTCCTGATGATGCACCGGTGGAGTGACGTCCTGCAGGTGCTCCGGGAAAATCACGGGTCTGACGCCCGGGTTGCCGTCTACCCGAACGCTGACATCCAGTACTGCATCAGTTAGCCGTCTACTGTTGACGCCTGGGAAGGAGAAGCGACATGAGAAGTGACGCTACCAAAAAGGGGATTGAGCATGCGCCACAGCGCGCCGCACTTTATGCGGTGGGTTGCAGTGAGGAAGATTTAAAGAAGCCGTTTATCGGGATTATCAATAGTAAGAGCGAGATATTCCCCGGACATGCCCATCTGGATGGTATTGCCAGCTCGGTGAAAGCGGGTGTCCGCAGTGCCGGCGGTGTCCCGTTTGAGCTGGGTACCATAGCGCTGGGAGAGTGCATCAATGAGGGACTCCCGGGCATGAGGTATAACCTGCCCAGTCGGGAGTTTATTGCTGATTCCGTGGAAATCCTGGCCGGGGCTTATCCCCTGGATGGTCTCGTTCTTATACCCAACTGCGACAAAATAGTGCCCGGTATGCTCATGGGCGCCGTCAGGGTAAACATACCCTCAATCTTTGTCAGTGGGGGGCCGATGCTGGCGGGGCGGGTCTACGAAAACGGTGAGTCCAGATTGATTGACCTGGCTACCGTTGCGGAAAGTATGGCGCCGGCATTAAGAGGCGAAATCAGTGAAGAAGACCTGGAAAACCTGGCTCACGCTGCCTGTCCGACCTGCGGTAGCTGTGCCGGTATGTTCACCGCCAATACCATGAACTGCCTGACGGAAGCCCTGGGCATGGCGCTACCCGGCAACGGCACTATCCCGGCGGTGGATGTACGAAGAAATAATCTGGCTAAGGGTGCCGGCAGAAGAATTGTGGGGCTGGTCAATGAGAATGTCTGTCCGCGCGACATTGTTACCGGGGAATCCGTTTACAACGCCTTTGTGGTCGCCATGGCGGTGGGCGGCAGCACCAACACGGTATTGCACCTGCCGGCGATAGCCCACGAGGCCGGCATTGATTTTCCTCTTTCGCTTATCAACGAGATTAGCGGCCAGACCCCTTTGCTTGCCAAGTTCAGCCCGGCATCGGAATACCGGTTACAGCATCTGGACCTCGCCGGCGGCATACCTGCCGTGATGAAGGAGCTTGAGCCTTTGCTGAATCTTGAAGTCAAGACGGTTACCGGCAGGTCGCTGGGAGAGAACCTTGAAGCTGCTAGGGTGATGGACCGGAAGGTAATCCGTCCGTTAGCTGACCCCTATGCGGCCACCGGCGGCATTACCGTTTTATCTGGCAACCTGGCTCCCGATGGCGCTGTGGTGAAAAGCGGTGCCGTCGCTCCTGAGATGCTTGTCCACCGGGGTCCGGCACGAGTTTTCAATTCGGAAGCGGAAGCGACCAAGGCAGTAATGAACCAGAATTTCAAGAGTGGCGATGTGCTCGTGATTCGCTACGAAGGACCCAGGGGCAGTCCCGGCATGGTGGAAATGCTGTGGACAACTGCCTTGCTCTGCGGCATGGGCAAAGACAGGGAGGTCGCCCTTGTTACCGACGGTCGTTTCTCCGGGGCGACGCGCGGGCCGGCTATCGGTCACATATCACCGGAGGCAGCCAGCGGCGGGCCGATAGCTATTATACATGACGGCGACATGATAAGCATTGATATTCCCAACCATAAACTTGAAGTGGAATTGACCGATGAGGAGATAAAAAATCGCCTAGCACAATTACCCGTCTTTGAGCCTAGGGTAAAAACCGGCTACCTCAAGCGCTATGCGGACAGGGTAACCTCAGCCAGCCGCGGGGCGGTTCTGCGCGATTGATGCGGTCGCCCGCCTCATTTCTTTGCCTGTAAATCACCAAAATATTTGTAAAAACCCTCTCCGTAAAGGGTCTTACGGAATTTTTGCCTGCCGAGCTTCACCAAAAACTTAAGGTAGCTGAATCCCTCGGTGCAGGCGCTGTACCGTATCGCGCCGGGCTCATTGCAGGTACGGCAACATTCCAGTTTCCCGATTCTTTTCCGCCAGTGACGAGCCTCGGCACCGTTCCAGATGTCCGCCACGTCCTGCTCTCTGACGTTACCGATTGGCTCGGATATCAGTTCGCAGGGATATACCGTTCCGTCAAAATCGATGAACAGATAGTTGTGAAAGGCGGTACACGCCCATTGCTTTCGCCCGGTAGCCAGGAAGCTTCGTGCCAAAGGGTAGAAGTAGCTCGTCTTTAATTCATCACGACTGAAAAATTTCAGGACCTCTTTATATTCATCAGGTCCCAGCGTTAATTCATCTATTTTGTCCGTATTTCTGAACCTCGCTTCGGTGAAGAAGACCGGTGAAATGATATGAAAAATATTCTTTTCCAGAGCATAATCCAGAATAGCATCAAGACTATTGACGTTCTGGGGCAGGATTGTGGTTTTTATGCCGATGAAATAATCGGGGTATTTCTTCCTGAGTTCCAGAAGCCCGCTGATTGTTTTGGTAGCCAGTTCAAAAGCACCCCTGGTTCCCCTGATAAAGTCGTGAGTTTCCCCAATCCCATCCATTGAGGCAACACTGACCAGGTCTATATTTGTGCCTTTTAAACCTTCCAGAATTCTCTGATGGTTTGAGATTACCTGTCGGGGTAATAAGCCGTTAGAGGTAATGATGATGCTCCTCAGTCTTGGCAGAGAGCTTTTTTTGAGACTGGCTATGCTGAGCGCGATGTCAACCAGGTCATCTCTCAGGTGAGGCTCGCCGCCGGTTAAGTCCAGCTCAACCAGCTCTGAAAACAGGGGACGTGATAATAAGTCCAGAATCTCTTTCTGGGGCATCTCCAGACTCTTGATACCGGGTAGCTCCCTGGCTCTCTGCCAGATATTGCACATGATACAATGGGAGTTACAGCGATTTGTCACTGCCAGACTGACTACCGCCGGCTTTAAAGGGGCTCCCGTAAATTTTGAATAGCGGAACCTGAGAGCGTTGCCCAGCAACCTGACGGCCGCCCGATAATAATCACCTTTAATATTTATCTTCATCCTTTATTATCGCCATAAAAAATGTCTTTTTTCGGGAATCAGGCACGCCTGAAGGAAAGGATATACGACCTGAAATATTTTAATTTTAGGCACCCCCGGAGAACCCCTATCTGGTATGCCAGATGTTCCAGGACATAAAAGAAAAGGAAGGCCGGATAAGGCAGATTCGGCTTTTTTACGGAATAATCTACGATTGATGTGAAGAGCACCGCCAGGCCGCCAAAAAGCCACACGGAGTGAAGCCAGAAGCCGAGCCCAAATATTAAGAACAGGTAATATCTTACCAGGTGAAACAGAGCGAAATAATAGGAGGAAAAATAGCTTCTCAGGGTGGCGCAGGCTATTTGTCGGAAAGGAAGCAGCATTTTGAACTTCCTCAGCGTGCCGGATTTCCGGAGCAGGTCAATCCCGAATAATAACAGGATAAGGCAGAGGGGATAAGGATTTAAAAGCAAAACAGAGAGGGTCAGGGCCAGGAAAGATAATCCGGCACAGACAGAAATGAGAAAGGTCTTCCTTTTATCCCGGTGAATGAGGTAGAGCCTGGCTTCCGATGTCCCGTATTCGCTCCGTCTTTTCAGCATTTTACCGAGGCGGTTGCGGTGCTTATGGGCAACCCTGCCAAAAGGAACGTAGAGCAGGGTGTAGCCGAGGTTTCTCATTCGCCAGCAATAATCCACGTCCTCACCCAGGTGCATACCGCTCCTGAAACCACCGGTAGCCATAAAGGCGTCCCTGTTAATCAGCATATTGGCCGTAGGCACATAAAAGTTTGATTCCGTATTGCCTTCCAGGAGGAGCCGCTTCCCCATGTTCAGCGATGAAGAGACCTCTTCGTACCGGTCCAGATAGCTGTCTTTGTAATAGCCGTCCACATAACCGCCTACCGCCCCGACCGTCGCCGTTTTGAAAAAGGGAATGGTTTCCTTTAGCCAGTTCTCAGGGGCAATACAGTCGGCGTCCAGAAAGGCCAGGATTTTGCCGCGAGCCTTTTCAGCCCCGATGTTTCGGCAGACAGAGGCGCCCCGTGACTCGTCTTGCCTGATGACCATAACATCGGGAGTAGTAACACCCTGAGAGACTTCAGCCTGGGAACCGTCATCTAACACAATAACTTCAAACCGGTCTCCCGGATAATCCAGATTTCTCAGCGATTGGAGGCACTCAATGATATCTTCAGGCTGGTCTCGGACTGGAATGACAATGGAGACGATGGGGTAGTCTTCTATTTTGGCTATTCTCTCTAATTTCAGGTATCCCCTGGATGCCAGAGACAGCAGGACCCTCAGCAAAGGCCCCTCCTCCAGCCCCGGGTTCTGACTGACAAATTCGGGCAATTCGCCACCCCCCTGGAGGTGCTTGAGGAGTCGGAAGAGAGGTTTGTTTATTCGGAGTATTCTCAGGGGCAGATTGGAGAGCAGAAAATTACCGTCGGGGTCTTCTCTTAAATAGGTGTTGTCCGCTAATGAAAAGCCAAATCCTGCCATAGAAGGGTCATCCGCTCATAATTTATTGCTGGCTCGGCTCCGGGTCATTTACCGGAGCCCTTTTCTGTGGCTGACTCAATCACGCCCTCTTCTATAAGTAGCTCAAAGAGCTGGTCAGCCAGCTCCTGGCTGCTGCCCTGGAGCATTTCCCCCTGTCGCCGGGAGATGCCTCCCTCCAGTAGCTTCAGGATTCTGTAAAACGCCGGTAACGAGCTTTCTGGCGCCGGTGTTTTCCTGGGCCTGGGCCTCGGGTAAGCCAGACCAGTAATCCTGGTGGGGTCATTTTTCAACTCAACGTCAGATGTACCAAGGTCAGCCAGAGTAAGCCGAATTATCTCACCATATTTACTCTCCACAAGCCTATCCAGAGAAGCATAGTGTAGTTTTCCTTCTCCTTTCACGGTTATGACCGCCGGCAGAGAGCACCGTATCTTTTCCCGGGCGCCTCTGCCGATGTCTCTGGTTAGCGTGATGCTCTTTTTTTCATCGGCTAGCTTAAATCCGACCACTTCGCCGATACAGGGCAGGTCAAGCCAGGCCGCCATCAGCGGGCCTACCTGACCATTGCCGGTATCCAGACTCCCGGCTCCGGTTAAAACGAGGTCGGCACCAAATAGAGAAACGGCTCTGGACAGTAGCCTGGCTTTTTGATGAGAAGATAGCTCCATGAGGCTGTCCTGCCGTATGCGCACCGCTCTGTTGGCTCCAAGAGCCAGTCCGTCTCTTAAGTAGCCCTCCACCCTTTCCGGGCCGATAGAGATGAGGGTGATTTCAACCTGGGCTTCATCATCTGACTGTTTGAGGTTGAGTGCCTTTGCCAGTGCCTCGGTGTCATCCGGATTCAGCCTGAGCGGCAGTCCTTCCTGGAAGACCACCCGGTTGCTCAAGCCGAAACCAAGGCTCAGATTAGTATCAACCACCTCTTTCAAGCAGACAATAATCTTCATGGCTATTACCACGTCATGCCGGGCTTCAGTTCTAGGTCAGGCGAAAGCATACTCCGTAGCCACCCCTGGGGTAGCTCCAATCAATGGCTCCTTGGTCACAAATTACGTAACAGGTGCCGCACTCCAGACATGTCTCATAGACGACGCTCATCATTCTGGTGGCTTCATCGAAGGTATAGCAGTTAGCCGGACACGACTGGACACAGGCACGGTGGTCACAGGACTGACAGATTTCCTTATTCAAGACAATATGGGGCTGTTCGTCAACCTGGAATTGTGTTAGTTGCGGTAAATTATCAACATTCATAATAATGACTTGCCTATTTTAATGCCGTCTGAAACCAGGTCTGTCAGTTTCACTTTTTTCAGCGCTTCTTTTCGTGCCAGGCGCAGGAGTTTTGGCCTGGGGACGCCTTCAACTCTGTATATCTTTTCCAGTATATTGCCGGCAATTTCCGGATAAGCCTGAAACAGTCGCTCCATATGCATCATGCCGACGGCGTTTTTAAACGTTTTCATATCTTTCATGATGAAGCTGCCGTCCAGCTTCTTTTTATATAATGACAGCATCCGGGCACTGTAGTCTCCGGCTTCTATTGCCTGCAGAGCCGTCTCGGCAGCCAGCGCTCCGGAAGTCATGGCCAGGTTGATTCCTTCCAGATTGATGCCGTTGGTATAACACAGACCGGCGGCGTCGCCGACGACCAGCATCCCGCCGGTATAAAGCTTTGGTATTGCCTTGATGCCGCCTTCCGGGATAAGGTGTGCCGAGTATTCCAGCGGCTCGGCGCCCTTGAGCAGCTTTCTGACATGGGGGTGCAGCAGTAATTCATCCAGAACCTGATAGGGGGCTTTACCCGATGCCCTCAGCGAGTCGAGATGCACTACCATGCCGATGGAGATACTTTCACGGTTGGTATAGAGGAAGCTGCCGCCGCGCAGTCCATTTGTCGTGCCTACAAAGCTGATGTCAGCCCCTTCATCCCGGGCCAGGTGGAACCGCTCGTCTATGGTTGCCTCGGGCAGGCCCAGGAGGAGCTTGATGCCCAGGCCCATGTCGGCGGCGCGGAAATCTTGCCTCAGGCCGGCTTTTTCAGCCATAAAAGACAGGACTCCGTCAGCCGCGATGACTATGCTGCTTCTCAGTTCGCCGTCCCTGCCTTTAACGGTGACGCCGACCACCTGTCTGTCTTTTTGAATCAAATCCTCGGCCGTACAATCGCAGAGTAATAAAGCCCCTTCTTTGACGGCTTCGCCAGCCAGCCAGTTGTCAAAAACGGGACGGAATACGGTGTAGCCGTTGTAGGGAGGCTGTTCAAATTTTTCGGTTTCAAAGGTCATGGAAACGGAAGAAGTCGGGGTCATGAAGGCAAGAACTTTTTGAAACACGTGCCGTTCCAGGGGTGCCCTTTCCCAGAAAGCAGGCAGCATTTCATTCAGAGCCGGCGTATTGTGAAGCAGCCCGCCGAACATGTTCTTGGAGCCGGGGCGTTGGCCCCGTTCCAGCATAACAACCTTCAGTCCGGCTCGAGCCAGTTTAAGGGCTGCCATGCTGCCGGCTGGTCCGGCTCCGACTATGATAACATCAAAGTATTGTGCCATTGCTTTTAGCCTGCTTGATTTTTTCGATTAGTTTGGGCAATACGTCCTTAATATCAGCCGCTATGCCTACATCGGAATTCCTGAAGATTGGAGCCTGCGGGTCGCGGTTAACTGAGATGATTTTTCCCGAGTCCTGAATGCCGCCGACGTGGTGGGTCGCCCCCGATATTCCCAGAGCCAGGTAGAGCTCCGGGCTGACCACCTTACCGGTTTGTCCAATCATCCGCTCCCGGGATATTTGCCCGCCGTCAACAACCAGCCGGGTGGTGCCGATAGTGCCTTCAATCAGACCGGCCAGTTCCTCAACCAGAGGCAGCAGTTCGTCAGTGGCGGCTCCCATACCAGCGGAGACAATAGTATCAGCTTCGGCAACATCCACGGTTTTGAAATCGGCCGGCAGGAATTCCAGATGCTCTGCCCTTATTACCTCCGGAGACAGTCTTGGCTCAATCACCAGAGTTTTTGCTTTGCTCCTTTTTGCAACAGGGTTTATGTTTAAAACTCTCGGGTCCATGGTTACCAGCATTGTCTGGCTGGTCTGAAAGATTACCTCCTGGTAGAGCTGGTCTCCGTAAATCAGGCGAAAGAATATCGGACTCTCCGGATGGGATATGTCCATTTTAGCGCAGTTTGAGATTATGCCTGTCTCGAAAAACGCCGCCAGCCGGGGAGCCAGCTCCCTGCCGATGGTGGTGTTGCCCATAAGCAGAAGCCAGGGTTTATCTTCCTGAATTCTGGGCAGCAGAGCCGCCGAGTAAGCCTCCGCGGAGAAGTATTCAAGAACAGGGTCTATAAATATATACGCCTTGGCGACTCCATATTGACCGAGGACTTCAGAATAGTCCTGGCTCTGGCCGCCAAGCACCAGGGCGGTTACGGTGCCGCCAGCCTTTCCCGCAATATAGCTGGCTTCGGAGAGGAGTCCCAGGCTCAGCTTGCCGATTTCCTCTTCGTTGTTGTTTATCTCCGGCAGCACCCAGATTTCTCTTGGTTTGGCCATTTTTCTCCCCCGGTCGTTAAATCATCCTGCCCACTTTATCGCCTTCCAGTATCGCCATATCTATCTTGCGAGGTGCCACACAATCGCCAATCCGGTAAAGCTCTTTCACTCTACCTTTCAGGGCTTTATAAAGAGCGTCTTCCACACGGTTGCCCATGGCGAGCACTATGGAGTCATAGCCGCTGAAGGTATGCCACTCGTTGGAATAAACGTTGAAGCCGTTTACCTCCAGTCCCTTTATCTCCATGACGGCGAAGTCCGGCGTAGAGGTAACGCCCTTTTGCAGGAGGCGCTGCCGGGTGAGATACAGGTCCTGCACCGGCCCCAGGTCTTGCCCGACGAATAAAGAGGAGGTGAGCATGTGGACTTCTTTACCCTTATCGGCAAGGTATTCGGCTGTGGCTGTGGCCTGGTGATGCCCGTCATAATCAATAAAGAGAACCCGTTTCCCCAGCTCTGCCTCACCGGAAAGTACCTGCCAGACGTTGAAAATGTTGGTGCCGTCGGCACCCGGCACCGGGCTTTCCTTGGGCACCGAGCCGGTGGCAATAATAACCGTGTCAGGCTTCTGTGCCAGGACGAATTCGGGTGAGACCTCTTTGTTAAGGATGATTTCCACCGGCAGTATCTTAAGCTGGTTCTCCTCATTACGAATAATAGCACTGATTTCTTCCCGTCCGGTTCCAAGTGCGGCAATATTAACCTGACCTCCCAGCTTCTCATTCTTTTCATAAAGTGTTACGTTATGCCCGCGTTTAGCCGCTACCTCAGCCGCCCGCAGGCCGGCTGGCCCGCCGCCGACAATCAATACTCTTTTCTTAACCGATGCCGGTTTAATGGAGCCGATGCCCATCTCCTTTTCATGTCCGATGGACGGATTTTGCATACAGCCGATATCCTTGTTCATGGCTATCCGTCCGTAACAGCCCTGGTTGTCGGCAACACAGTATCTTATCTCCTCAAGTCTGCCATCCCTGGCTTTATTGGCCATCTCGGGGTCGCAAATCTGGGCGCGTACCATACCAATCATGTCAGCCTGACCTTCAGCCAGGATTCTCTCCGCCATTACGGGGTCATTAATCCGGCCGGTGGCAAAGACAGGCAGATTGACCACCTCTTTGATGCCGGCGGACAGCGGAATGGTATATCCCAGGGGAGTGTGCATCGTGCCGCCGACAAGATAAAGATTATAGAAAGTTCCTATACTCAGGTCAATAAAATCAATTTTTCCGGTGGCTTCAAAGCGGCGTGCCATCTCCCTGGTATCGTCAAGGGTCAGGCCGCCGGGAATCATCTCATCGGCACAAAGGCGCATCCCCAGAGTGAAGTCAAGCCCAACCGTTGCCCGAACGGCTGCGATTACCTCCAGAGCCAACCTCATCCGGTTCTCCAGGCTGCCGCCGTAATCATCGGTGCGAAGGTTTGATAGAGGGGACAGGAACTGCCTCAGCAGGGAGCTGTGGCTAATCTGCAACTCAATACCGTCAAAGCCTCCTTCCCGGACGTGAGCTGCCGACTTGCCGAAAGATTCAATAACTTCCCTGATGTCTTCCAGTTCCATCTCCTTGGGCACTTCCCGGAACATCACGTCAGGTACCGGGGAAGGTGCCCATAGGGGCAATCTGGAAATAGTCCCGTCACCCTGAGCGCCATTGTGGTTTAACTGGGCGAAAATCTTCGTTTCGTACTCATGAACGGCCTTACATATCCTGCGGTAGCCGGGAATAACCTCCGGTTTGAAGGCATCGATGAGTTTTTCGTATGAGTGGTCGGTAGGGTGCACGGACTGTTCCTCGGTTATTATCAGACCGGCGCCACCCCTGGCACGCTCGGCCAGGTAGTAGGTATGCCGCTCGCTTGGTAAATTATCCTCGGCGAAGTTGGTTAGATGAGAGGAAAAAGAAATGCGATTCGGCACTATTGTCTTGCCTATCTGTAGTGGTGAGAATAGATATTTAAATTGCCCGTACATATCTCTGTCCCCTGTCAGATATAATATTACTCACCTTAAGCTGGTGATAGAGGTGATATATCCCGGCTCCAATTAATCAAGCATTCAGGGTCAGGGCTGTTGAGGTCTTTACTGACGAAGTAAGCCACGGCGGGACAGCCGCCGCGGCATGTATTGAAGCGAGGGCATTTCCGGCAGGCTTCCGGTTCCAGTTGCCGGAAATACTGGCAGACGTCCGATGAATCCCAGATTTCCTGGAAGGAAGACACCTTTAAGCTGCCGGCACAGAAATCCCTTTCCTGCATGAAGGCGCAGGGGAAAACCAGGCCACAGGGGTCGATACAACAGGTCATCTTGCAGGCTCCGCACATGTCCAGGCCGAGCTGTCGTCTGCCATCACCTGATATAGAGAAGAAAGAGTCGCCGGTCAAAATACTCTGGTCATCGCTCAACCAGTCGGATAATTCCTGCAATTGCGATGGACCCAGCCTCAACAGTTCCCAGTTATCCCTGGCACGACCCGACGGGCGAAACCGCGACACGCGGAGCCGGGCGCCGAAGGAACCGGCCATCTCTTTGAGCTGTCCCAGCTGCTTAAAGTTAAGGGAGGTAACAACGGTATTGATAGAGAGGGGTATATCCCTCCCGGCCAGAAGCTCAATCCCCTTGATAATCCGGGGGAATGTTCCTTGACCGCGTATCCTGTCGTTGACCTCGGGGGTGGCGCCATCCAGACTTACCTGGATATTCACCAGGGGATTGCCCGTAAAGTAAGCCACCGCCTCATCATTGAACACGGTACCATTGGTACTGATGCAGGTCACCATCCCCTTTTGGTGAATGTAACGCAACAGAGGGATGAGATAGCTCTTGAGTAATGGCTCCCCCCCGCCAAAGTTGATTTCAAATACTTTAAGAGCCGCCAGCTGGTCAACAATTGACAGGCACTCTTCCAGGTCCAGTTCACCGGGCGTTTCTACATTGCTGCTGGAAAGACAATGGATACAACTGAGGTTACATTGGTGTGTAATTTCCCAGGTTATAGTTACCGGGGCGGATAACGGCCAGTCAGCATGGTTCATTGATAATTATCCCATTATCCATCAAGTGCTTGGATAGCTTTTGGACAGAACGCTCAATAATCTCAGCGGGGGTTCCGGTACGCCGGGCGATGTCGCCGGCCAGACTGTCAAATGTCCAGGTTCCGTCGAAATACCGGGGATAAAGCCAGTCGCCACTTCTGACAAAGCAGACCCGGTGCGGGTCCTGCAAATAGAACAGCAGACCCCAGCTTTCCTTTCTTACCTGAATATTATTTGCCAGGCGGCACGCCATATTTAGTATACCCCGCAAACGCCGTCTATGCTCAGCTCTTCAACGACGATTTCCTCTAAAACCTCGGGTTCTTCCTGGGTGGTTTTGACCTCATTTTTCGCCGTTGCTACCGCTGATTTCTGTTCTTTTCCCATCTTAACCTGCCTTCCGTCCGCTATGATTTATCCTGTAGGTACCAAGTCCTATTATTATTGTACAATTACCAGGGGACTCCCTGCCACCCGCTGGCTATCAATGCAGTTATCTCACTGCATTTTCCCAACCGCCGTTCTTGGGGTCTTTAGAGCTGAGTCTCAAACAGGGCAACTAACTCGTCATAATTGTAGTCCTTGGGGTTGCCCACTACGGTCAAATCGAGCGAATGCTGTACCCTGACAATATGCGGGATATCCTCTTTCTTGAGACCGAACCGCTTCAGGTTCCCGGTCTGGATATTCAAATCGTCAAGCAGTCTTTCAACTTCGGTGAACCACGCATCGGAGGCCTGCATCTTGGTCATATTTCTGGTATCAACACCCATAGCCTGGGCCATTTCGGCGAATTTATCAGGGCACTCGGATTGATTATATCTCTCTCCCGGGATGGTAACGACGGCGCTGGCAAGGCCATGGTGAACGCCATACAGTGCCGAGAGTCCATGTCCAAAACCGTGTATCACGCCGACACCTCCGCCAAGACTGAGGCCTATGGCTCCCGACATTGACGATGCCCAGATGACATTTTCACAGGCTACATGGTTCATCCGGTTGAAAGCAAACTCCCTGAGATTTTCGGCTATCAGTTTGATGGCGCCGGCGGCTAGGACGGTACTGTGCTTCGGTTGCACGCGAGCTATATATGACTCGAAGGCATGGCAGAAACCGTCAAATCCGGTCTGGGCGGCGATGTGTGCCGGCTGGCACCGGATTAGCAGGGGGTCATTAATTGCTATACTGGGTGCGGTCCCCGGTACTATAGCTATTCGCTTGGCCCTGATATTGGACTGGTTGATAGCGGCACCACCCGTGTTCTCGGCACCAGTACCGGACGTGGTATTTACCGAAACCTGCGGTATGGTACATGCTTTATATTTTTTCATCTGTTCCGTCCAGGGCAGGTCTATCCCCAGCTGGAAGTTTGAAACATCTGTTCCGTCGTTGGAAGCAACAGCGCGAATTGCTTTACCGCAATCGTGTGAGCTGCCACCGCCGACCGAAACCACACCGTCGCACTGAGCTTCCTTGAAGACCTTATAGCCTGCCATAACTTCATGGTCTTTGGGGTTGGAGGTTACCCCGCTAAAGATTTCTGTCGCCACACCCTGGGTTGATATAATCTGGTTGATTTCATCGACGATACCGGTTCCTTTCAGGCCGGTGGTCACAATAAGCGCCTTCTTCATACCGAGCTGCTTGCATTCGTCGGCGACGGTCTTATGGGCACCCCATCCGGTGGCAATCCTGCCCAGGCCCCAGTTACCTGCGTAAATGATAGGAAATTGATGTATATTTTCGTTTATCAATGGCTTTCCTCCTTTTCATCTACATATTGTGATTTTTATTGTCCACATAGCTGCTTAATCGGGAACTGGCCTTTCCCCTTTTAATTTATCTGGATACGCCTCCTTCTGCTATGATTCTTGGCATAGGTTTTCCCGTATCGCGTTTCATGAAGGGAACCGGCTTTCCCCACCCCCTGTGCATTCTAGCAGTGGAGCTATTATAAAGCAAATTGAAGCCAGACCCCGGCGTTGCCTCCGTTAAGCTCTGTCTCTATTGCCGTGACAGCCGACTTTGTGTGCACTGTGATTCATATCACGGGTAGGTAAGCCTCGTAGGAGTGTAACGCAGAAGTTATCGCCACTCACATTACAGGTGGGTCTGCCCTTATCTCTGTTTAGCTTTTCAGCTTCCTCAAGCCTTTAGAGTATACTCTTTAGTACGTTGAGAGCTTCCTCGGCGTTGAATTCTCGCGGATTTCCCTGGCTGCAGAAGTCATTGGAGTATATTTTGACAATATGTTCCAAGTCCTTTTCCTGAAGCCCGAACTGCTTGTTCAACTGGCCGGGGGTGATTTCCAAGTCCTTCAGCAGGTTTTCCATTTCATCAAACCACCTTTCGGCGGCCTGCGATTCAGTCATATTGCTGGTATCAACTCCCATCGCTTTGGTCATGACGGCGAGTTTCTCAACACAGGCAGGTTGATTATATCTCTCTCCCGCAATTGTGAGAACACCATTGGCCAGACCATGGTGGCAGTCAGTTAATGCCCCGAGTTGATGTCCTAATCCGTGAACAATGCCGGCACCGGCGCCGAAGCCGATGGCGATGCCACCCATTGTCGCCGCCCAGCACATTCTTTCACAGGCGATATTGTTCATCCGGTTGTAAGTAAAGTCTCTGAGATTTTCTGTAATGAGCTGAATCGCCCGTAGCAGCATTCCATAGGCGTAGGGGCCCTGTACCTTGGTTACAAATGCCTCGAATCCATGTGTCATGGCATCGAAGCCTGTCCAGGCAGCAATATTTTTAGGCTGTAACCGTATTAATAGCGGGTCGATAATGGCTACGTCGGCAACAATATTTGGCGCAATAATCAATAGCTTTGCCCTGCCCTTCACACTCGTAATGGTTGCCATGGACGAAACCTCTGCCCCTGTGCCGGATGTGGTATTAACCGTGATTTGCGGTATAGTACACGGATTATATTTTTTAACCTCTTCCATCCAGGGCGGGTCTATAAACGCGGAGAAGTTCAGGATGTCCTTTCCGCCGTTGGCCGCCACCACACGAACGCCTTTGCCGCAATCGTGGGAACTGCCGCCGCCAACCGAAACCACCCCGTCGCATTCACCGTCCTTCAAGACCTTATAAGCTTCCATCACCTGATAGTCTTTAGGGTTGGAAGTGATCTTGTCGTAGATTTCTGTCGGCACGCCATTGTGCTCCAGAATTCCTTTGATTTCGTCGACGATGCCGGTTCCTTTCAAACCTGAGGTCACAATCAACGCCTTTTTAATTTTGGCGGCTTTGCATTCATCGGCAACCGTCTCATGGGCTCCCCATCCCAGGGCTATCCTGGGGATAACATTGGTATAGGTTATGGGAAACTCAAACATCTCTTTATTTATCATGGCTTTTCTCCTTCTATGATAGATAAATGTTGTATTTTACGGGCAACCTTGCCGGTTGCCCGGGAAGCGGAATTATATGTTGTCAGGTAAACAGTCTCTTCTCATTATACATTTCATTATACATTAATTTTCGGTGAAAACTCCAGAGTCGGCGGTTCACATAATTTTCTGGCTGCCGCAATGTATGCTACAGCGGAACCATCCTCAGGGAATTTGAAGCAGGATTTTAATATTTTTCTCCTTATTGTTAATCAGTTCCTCAAACCCCATTTTTACCGCGTCTTTAAGCGGTACTTTTGACGTAATTAAAGAGGCGGGGTCAATTCTGCCGTCAGCTAGAAGAGCGATAGCCGTCCTGCCCTCGTCCACATAAATAGAGCTGCCCACAGCGGTTCTCTCGCTGAACGTCATGCTGCTGAAGTCAAAGGTGCTTGGTTTTTCAAAGACACCCACGATTACGGCGGTGCCCCCTCTTCGCGCCAGTTCCACGGCTAACCGGGGGGTATCCGGCTGGCCGACACATTCAATAGTTACGTCCGCGCCCAAGCCGCCGGTCAGATTCTGGAGCAGCTGGACTGGGTCTCCGTCGCTGAGATAAATAACCGCGGTAGCTCCCATAGCCGAGGCGATTTTTCCTCTCCCCTTATGCTTGGCTACCATAAAAATTTCAGATGCCCCGGACACCCTGGCTGCCAGCAGAGTGCCAAGGCCAATGGCACCATCGCCCACAATAGCCACTGTATCCCCGGGGCTTACCTTGCCCTGGCGAAGAGCGTGAATGGCTACTGCCAGAGGCTCTACCAGAGCCCCGGCTTCGTCAGACACCGAGTCGGGGAGCTTGTAGCAAGCATAACTCGGGGCAATCAGATATTCAGCCATACAGCCATCCTTGCTGATGCCCATAAAGTCCGATTTCAAGCAAAGATTGTATAAACCTCTTTTACAATAAAAACATTCGCCGCAGAACCAGTAGCCTACTCCGCTGACCCGGTCTCCGACTTTAAAGTCAGCTACCCCTTCACCGACCACCGCCACTCTCCCGGAAAACTCATGCCCTATGGTCAGCGGCACTTTGTCGGCGGTAATCATACTGAGTTTGTCGGCGTATGCCTTCAAATCTGAACCGCAGATGCCTGCCAGGTTAACCCTTATTTTTAACTGCCCTGAACCGGGTGAAGGTTCAGGCACATCCTCATAGCGGAGGTCTTTTCTGCCATACCATCTCAATGCTTTCATATTTTACCTTCGTGATTAATTATTCTTGGCTACAGGTGGACACGGTGTCATTATTATAAACTGGCAATCCTGTTGTCAAGTCAGACCACCGGCACCACTTTTGGGGCAGAAATTTATGGATACCTGAGCAGCTTGAACGGAAGCCTTTGAAAGCGGTAAAGTATTACTGAGAGCAACCGAAATTATTTGTAAGTTTCATTAGCACTGTGTGCCATAAATGCTGACGGTGCACATTTAAGGAGTCTTTATGATTAAATCAAAGCATATTGACCAGATGCGCCGGATTGTGGGTAAAGACAGCGTGCTGACCTCTAAAGAGGAGCTAATCGCCTACTCATATGATGCTACCACTCTATGGTCGCATATGCCTGACGTAGTGGTGCTGCCGGCAAGCGCGGGGCAGGTATCCGGGATTTTAAAATTAGCTAACGATAATGAAATACCGGTCACTCCCAGAGGCGGTGGCACCAACGTGAGCGGCGGTTCCATACCGATAAAGGGCGGCATCGTCCTGTGCACCACCAGGATGAGCCGGATTATAGAGATAAACAGGGCTAACCTGCATGCCGCTGTAGAACCCGGTGTTATTCTTCAGGACTTTAATGTTGCCCTTGCGGAAGAGGGTCTGTTTTTCCCTCCGGACCCGCAGAGCTCCTTTGGCTGCACTATGGGCGGCGTGGTGGCGGAAAATTCCGGGGGTCCCTCCTGCCTGAAATACGGAGTCACCAAACAGTATGTACTTGGTCTGGAGGTGGTGCTGGCTGATGGTAGCATAATGAACGTGGGCGGCCTTACCCCCAAAAACAGAACGGGTTATGAGCTGATGATGCTGTTTACCGGGTCCGAGGGCACTCTGGGTATCATAACCAGGACAATACTGCGGCTGCTGCCGGCGCCCAAGGACAGCAAAACCATGGTCGCCGTTTTTAACGATGTTGCCGTAGCTGGCGAAGCCGTATCCAGTATCATCGCCCACGGCGTGTTGCCAGCCAAGATAGAGTTAATTGATAACTGGACGATAAAAAGGTTTGAGGAAATATTGTCTTCGAGTCTGCCTGCTGATACCCAGTTCCTTCTTCTAATACAGGTTGATGGTCTTACGGAAACAGTAGAGGCGGAGGCTGAGCAGATTGTTGATATCTGCAGGAGAGGTGGGGCGGGAGAAGTCTGGGTGGCTCAGGACCAGGCGGAGGCTGAGAAGGTCTGGCAGGCCAGGAGTGACCATTTTTCCGATATTAACAGTGCCGCATATACCGTCCTCAGTGAGGATGTAACCGTGCCTCGTGATAAGATAGCCGAGTTCGTAAGGAAGTGTCAGGATAGCGCCCGGCGCTGCGATGTATCCGTCAGTTTAGCCGGTCACGCTGGAGACGGCAATTTCCACCCCGGGGTGCTTACGGACATCCGGGACCAGGAGCATTTTAATCGTGCCCTGAGATGTGTGGATGAGATTATTGAGGCGGCTCTGTCCCTGGGCGGCGTGATTTCGGGTGAGCATGGCATCGGTCTGGAGAAACAGCGTTTTTTGAAAAAGGCTATGGACCCGGTGGCCATCAATGTTATGAAGAAGATAAAGGGTGTGCTGGACCCCAAGCACATCATCAATCCCGGTAAAATCTGGGAAGAAGCACCTGATGGAGAGTAGTAACGGGTTTGAACAGATAAACAGGTTTAAAAGTGACCTGGATAGGTGTACCAAATGCGGATTCTGCATGTCTTACTGTCCGGTTTACCAGGAAGAGCGGGTTGAGTCATCGGTAGCGCGCGGCAAAATCATGCTCATCAGGGCCTTATTATCCGGTGAGCTGGCTCCTACTGACGAACTGGCAAGTAAGCTTAACAAGTGCACATTGTGCATGACCTGTGCCCAGAATTGTCCGTCAAATACTAACGTACCTTCGGTTATTACCGCCGCCAGGGCCGATAGGGTAAAGCAGAAGGGTCTGTCCTTCCCCTATAATTTAATTTTCCGCTGGCTGCTGCCGAGACGCCGACTATTCGGCTATGTGGTGCGATTTGCCTCGTGGTTTCAGGGAATCTTTATGCCCAGAACGGAGGGGACCATCCGCCATCTTTCTTTCTTTCTTTCGGCTCTCGGTAAGGGAAGGCATATTCCACAAATTGCGCCGAAGTTCCTGCGCCAGTCGGTTCCCGAGGTAAATCGTCCTCCTCACGGCACGAAGACCAGATATACTGCTGGCTACTTCACCGGCTGCATGACCGATTTTGTCTTTCCCGAGCTTGGTAAAAAGATAATCAGCTTTCTTACCAGAAACGGGGTAGAGGTGGTAGTGCCGAGAGGACAGGGATGCTGTGGGGCACCGGTATTTCTCGGCGCCGGTGATTTTGATACCGGCCGCAGGCTGGCTGATAGCAATGTTCGGGCATTCAAAGACCTGGATTATATCTTCACCGACTGTGCTACCTGCGCCTCGGCGATGAAAGACTACAGCAAGTTTCTGGCTGACACCGATGAAAGAAAGCGTGAGTACACCGATTTTGCCGTTAAGATAAAGGATATAACCGAGTTTCTGGTGGACATTCTACAGCTGCCTCCTTCCGCTTACCGGGTTGCCAGCGAATTTAAGGGCAATCGTGTTACCTGGCATGAGCCGTGCCACCTGGGTCGCTACCTGGGCGTCGAAGAACAGCCAAGGCAGATATTGAAATCATTAGCTGGTATAGAGTATATAGAAATGCCCAATGCCGACCGGTGCTGCGGTATGGCCGGAACCTTCAGCATCTATTTCTACGACCTTTCCAAGCAAATAGCTGACAGGAAAATTGCCGACATAAAATCAACCGGTGCGGATA
Organism: uncultured Dehalococcoidaceae bacterium; assembly: GCA_964456395.1. Classification (GTDB taxonomy): domain Bacteria; phylum Chloroflexota; class Dehalococcoidia; order Dehalococcoidales; family RBG-16-60-22; genus CAYWAU01. Next base: position 9,605 of record CAYWAU010000001.1, on the reverse strand, counting down.
TCGTCGTGACCGACTGCCCGGGGTGCCAGATACAACTGATGGATGGCCTGATTCGGCACGGTATGCCTCAGAAGGCAATGCATATTATGGAGCTGTTTGCGTAAATGGTTTCTGATGTACCGAAGTCTCTTCGGTACATTTCCGCAACGGACATTTCACCATTCCCTTGGTCAATTTAATAATGGATTTACGGCATTTTCCCATTGTCCTGACTGTGCCAGAGGCTTTACGGCCGCCGTAAAAAACGCTAAAATCAAACTAGAGATTTTATACTATATTAGGGATGTATTGCTTAAAGAGTCTACATAAATTAAGGAGAGATATTTTAAATAGAGAAGTTACTGACTGGTTGCTTGAAGGTCCTGTATGGCTGAAATATGCAGTGGAACTCCAGCTTCTGGATTCAAAACCGGATGTCAAGCCGGTACTGAGGGATAGCGCTATTACAGAGATAGTAAACAGGCTTAAAGATACTCAGGTGGGCATACCGGCGTTAAAAACCGGGAAGGTACATTATACTGAAACGGGGAAAGCCTACTGGGACCTCTTTTTTCTGGCCGACATCGGGCTTACTGTAAATGATATAGGATTGGACAGGGAAGTGGAGGAAATATTCCGCCGGCAGCAACCGGACGGTACTTTTATCATACCGCCGAATGTCAAAGACAACTACTTCTGCATGTCGGCAATACTTATCTCTTCCCTGGCACGGATGGGTTATAAAGATGACCCGCGAATACAGAAGTACATCCGGGTTATCCTGAACTCCCAGGTACGTGGTGGCGGATGGCACTGTTATAACAGCGATTATGGTATGCTGGACATTGAATCATGTCCGATGGATAATCTGAATATACTGATGCTGTTTGGTCAGTATAATAAATACAGAGAAGACTCCATGCTCAATAGTGCTATTGACTTGTTGCTGGAGCACTGGGAAGAAGGGTCACATTTGGACGGATTTGGTGTCGGCAGGCGGTTCAAGAGCCTGCAGTATCCCGCCGTCAAATACGGTATCCTGCGAGTTCTGGATGTTCTATCCCTGTTTCCTTATGCCGTAGATAGCAGGAGCTTTCAGAGTATGCTGGATTCTGTGCATCGGAAGGCATCGGGCGGGAAATATGTTGCCGAGTCCACCGATGGAGCTTATGCGGGGCTTGACTTCGGTCAGCAGGAAGAGCCCAGTCGGTGGCTTACTTTCTTGGTCAACAGGGTAGAAAAACGGGCTGGCTAATGCTGGTAACGTCAGTACCCGTAAGGAATAATAAAGATGGAGATAACGTCATACTATCCTGACAGGAGGGGAAAATGATACTGAGAAACACCGAGGAAGGTAAAGAACGTGTCCTCAAGCTGGCCAAGGAGCATGATGTCAAGTTCATCAGGTTGTGGTTTACCGATATTCTGGGTTTCCTGAAGAGTTTCGCCATTACCGTGGAGGAACTGGAGGGGGCGCTGGAGGAGGGGATGGGCTTTGACGGCTCCTCAATTGAAGGGTTTGCCCGTATTGATGAGAGTGATATGGTTGCCCTGCCTGACCCTGACACCTTCCAGATACTGCCCTGGAGACCCCGCGAGCACCGCGCCATCGCCCGCATGTTCTGCGATATCTTAAGACCCGGCGGTGAGCCTTTTGATGGCGACCCCAGATATATCCTGAAAAGGAACCTGAAAAAGGCCGCTGATATGGGCTACACCTTTAACGTGGGGCCGGAGCTTGAATATTTCTATTTCCGGGACGCCACTGGCACCGAGCCCCTGGACCAGGGAGGCTACTTCGACATGACTCCCCGGGATGCCGCCACGGACATGAGGAAGGAAACAGTCCTTGCTCTTGAGGAGATGAACATAGGGGTGGAATACTCTCACCACGAGGTTGCCCCCAGCCAGCATGAAATAGACATGAGATATGCCGATGCCCTGACCATGGCTGATAGCGTAATGACCTACCGACTGGTGGTCAAAGAGGTTGCCCTGAAGTTCGGTGTCTATGCTACCTTCATGCCCAAGCCGGTCTTCGGCATCAACGGGAGCGGCATGCACGTACACCAGTCGCTGTTCAAGGGTGACAAAAATGCCTTTTTTGATGCCAAAGACGAGTATAACCTGTCTAAAGAGGCCAGGTGCTATATTGCCGGGCTGTTGAAGTATGCCCCCGAGATGACCGCTGTTTGCAACCAGTGGGTCAATTCCTACAAGCGGCTGGTGCCCGGCTACGAAGCACCGGTATACCTTTCCTGGGCACGGCGTAACCGCTCCGACCTGGTACGGGTCCCTGATTACCGGCCGGGCCGGGAAAAAGCCACCAGGATAGAATTCCGCTCCCCCGACCCCGCCTGCAATCCCTACCTTGCCTTCAGTGTCATGCTGGCGGCGGGACTGGAAGGTATCGAAGAGGGATACGAGGCGCCTGAACCGATAGAAGAGAATGTTTATGAAATGGGTGAAGAAGAAAGGGTGAGGAGAGGCATCGGCATCCTGCCCGCCAGCCTGCTGGAAGCCATACTGCTCACCGAGCAGAGCCAGCTGGTACGAAAGGCCCTCGGCGACCATGTCTTTAATGCCTTTATTCGGAACAAAAAGATTGAGTGGGACCAGTACCGGACTCAGGTTACCGAATATGAGCTTAAGAGACACCTGCCGATATTGTAATGAATGCCTCACCCTGAGAGCAGCAACAGAAAGGGATATTCCTTGTTTAGGATAGAGGTCTCGGTCAGAGACGGGTTTACCGACCCCAGGGCAGGGGCACTGCAAAAGGATATACATGACCTCGGTATTACATCGGTAGAACGGGTCAGCGTCAGCGATATTTATCTTCTGGAGGGAAAACCAGACCAGGCTGAGCTTGAAATAATCTGCCAGGAACTGCTGACTGACCCCGTAGTTGAAGAGTATTCCTACCGGGAGATGCCGCCCCCGGATGACGCTCATCTCATCGAAGTCGCCTATAACCCCGGTGTGATGGACCCTGTTGAGGAAAGCGTTATGAAGGGAATCAGCGACCTCGGCATAGTCACCGTTGCGGCGGTAAGAACCGCCAGGAAGTATCTGCTATGGGGTGAACTCCCGGAGGAGGTCCTGCAATCAATCTGTGACAAGCTGCTGGTCAATAGCGTTGTCCAGCACATCGTCGCCAGGCGGGAAGCCGTTGCCCTGCCATCGGTGACCTACGAATTTGCCCTGGAAACCATAGACCTGCTGAACATGGACGATGATGGGCTGATGGCGCTGAGTCAGGACAGGCTGTGGCTGAGTCTGTCGGAGATGAAGCGGATTCAGGACCACTTTCACAAACTGGGCCGCAATCCTACCGATGTTGAGCTGGAGACCCTGGCGCAGACCTGGTCGGAGCACTGCATACATAAAACCTTCAAGAGTAAAATCAAGCTGGGCGAGCAGACAATTGACAACCTGATGAAAAGTACCATCATGAGGGTCACCGAGGAACTGCAAAAGCCCTGGTGTCTTTCCGTTTTCCGGGACAATGCCGGGGTCATTGATTTTGATGGCCGCTATGCCGTCTGCTTCAAGGTGGAGACGCACAATCACCCCTCCGCCGTGGAACCCTATGGTGGGGCGGCCACCGGGATTGGCGGCGTCATTCGTGACGCCCTGGGTACGGGGCTGGGAGCCAAACCAATCCTGAATACTGATGTCTTCTGCTTCGGGCCGCCCGATTTTCCCTACGCCGACCTCCCCAGAGGGGTGCTGCACCCGCGCCGCGTATTCAAGGGTGTCCGCGCCGGCGTGGCCGACTACGGTAACCGCATGGGTATCCCAACGTCCAACGGCGCCATAATCTTTGACGAGCGCTATGTGGGCAATCCACTGGTTTTCTGCGGCACGGTGGGGCTGTTGCCCGGGAGCATGAGCCAGCGTGGACAGCAAAAGACGGGAGACCTTGTCGTTCTGGTAGGTGGGAGAACCGGGCGTGACGGTATCCACGGCGTTACCTTTGCTTCGGGAGAACTTAAAAAGGAATCCGAGGTCATATCATCCAGCTCCGTCCAGATCGGCAACCCCATCATGGAGAAAAAGACGATGGATGCCATCCTGAAGGCACGCGACCGGGGACTGTACTGTCGTATTACTGACTGCGGCGGGGGTGGGCTTTCCTCGGCGGTGGGAGAAATGGCCGAAGAGACCGGGGTGCGCGTCTATCTGGAGCGAGTCCCCCTGAAATATTCCGGGCTGTCCTATGCTGAGATATGGGTATCCGAATCGCAGGAGCGGATGGTGCTGGCGGTCCCGCCTGACAAAGTTGACCGATTACTGGCACTCTTCCAGAGCGAGGATGTTGAAGCCACCGTCATCGGAGAGTTCACCGATAACCGGCGCCTCCAGCTTTTCTATAATGATAATCTCGTCGGCGACCTTGATATGGAGTTCCTGCATAAAGGGTTGCCGCAACTGGAGAGAGAGGCTGCCTGGGAGCCGCCGCAGCGCGCCGAGCCGGACTTTCCCCAGCCGCCTGACCTTAAAGAAGACCTGATGAAGATACTCGGTTCGTGGAACGTCTGTTCCAAGGAATGGGTGATACGCCAGTACGACCATGAGGTACAGGGCGCCAGCGTCCTCAAGCCTCTAACCGGAGCCAGTAATGACGGCCCCGGCGACGCCGCCATTATCAAGCCGCTTTCTGATTCGGACATGGGCATTATCGTGGCCAATGGCATCAACCCCAGATATGGTGATATTGACCCCTACTGGATGGCGGCATCGGCCATAGACGAAGCCTTGAGGCAGGTTGTCGCCGTCGGGGGCAGCCTTGAGGAGGTAGCTCTGCTGGACAACTTCTGCTGGGGCAACCCGGAAAAACCCGACCGACTTGGCGACCTGGTGCGGGCGGCGCAGGCCTGCTATGACACAGCCGTTGTCTATGAGACACCCTTTATATCGGGTAAGGACAGCCTCTATAACGAGTACGAGACGGAGCAGGGAAGCATCTGTATTCCGCCGACGCTTCTCATCTCGGCGATGGCAGTGATGAAGAATGTCAATCGGGCTGTCTCCATGGACTGCAAGCAGGCGGGCAACCTGATTTACATCATCGGCACCACTGGGAATGAACTGGGCGGTTCGCACTATTACGCCGTTCACGAAGAGGTGGGCAACAATGTGCCCAGGGTAAACCCGGAGAAAGGGAAGAAGCTCATGAATGCCCTTTCGGTGGTCGCGGAGGAGGGTCTGGTTAAATCCTGCCATGACTGCAGCGAGGGTGGTATCGGGGTGGCCGCCGCCGAGATGGCTTTTGCCGGTGGGCTGGGCATGGAAATCTATCTGGCGGAGGTCCCGCTGGCGGAGCCGATAGGGCGTGATGATTTCGTGCTCTTCTCCGAGTCCAACTCCCGCTTTCTGGCTGAGGTTGTCCCTGAGGATAAGCTGCAGTTTGAGAAGATGATGGCAGGAGTTGACTTCGCTGAAATTGGGCAGGTTAAAGATAATGAAAATTTTGAGGTTTACGGTCGTAACGGCAGGGTTCTTGCCGCTACCCTTGCCGAACTGAAAGAGGCCTGGCAGAAACCTCTGCGCTGGTAGTATTTTGTACGTCAGGAGGTATGATTATCCTGCCCCGGACTGATTGCGTCAACGTAAAGAGGTTCAAGCCGGAAGGTATAAAATGGCGAAGGTAAAAGCACTGATACTGCGAGCCCCCGGCACTAACTGTGATTTTGAGACGCAGGTTGCCTTTGAACAGGCCGGGGCCGAGGTTGACTCGGCGCTGGTCAGCGAGCTTTTTCGCCGGGAAAAGCGCCTGGCTGATTACCAGATAATGGTCAGTCCCGGTGGTTTTACCTATGGTGACGATATCTCCGCCGGTAAAATCCTGGCTAACGAACTCAGGCTGAGGCTGGGAGAAGATATCCAGAGGTTCGTTGAAGATGGCAGGCTCATCCTCGGCATCTGCAACGGCTTTCAGGTCCTGGTAAAAGCCGGGATTCTGCCCAGGCTGACAGGTGAGGGTGCCCAGCCATTGACCCTGACCGGCAATGACTCTGGTAAATTTGAGTGCTGCTGGGTATATCTGCAGGTCAACGAGGCGAGCCCCTGCATATTCACCCGGGGTATACACAGCCTGTATCTCCCGGTTGCCCACGGAGAGGGCAAGGTGGTTGTGGAACCCGGCTTGGCCGACAGGTTAAATATAGTCCTGCATTACGCGGACGAGACTGGCAACACCGGGGCGGGCTACCCGCATAATCCGAACGGCTCGGTGCGAAATATAGCCGGCATCTGTGATACTTCGGGGCGCATCTTCGCCATGATGCCGCATCCGGAACGCTTCATCCGCTGGACACAACACCCGAGGTGGACAGGAGAAACTCAGAGGAATTACGGAGACGGACTGCAGATATTCCTGAATGCCGTCAGCTGGGTTAAAAGTATGTAAATGACTCAGGTTATTAAGGTTGCCGTGCCCAGAATGCCCTAAGCATCCTTAATACCCTGCTCTTTTATATAATTAATAGCGTCCTGAATGGTCACTATCTTTTCGGCATCCTCATCCGGTATCTCCATTTTACTGTCTGGTTTGCTGAACTCCTCTTCTAAAGACATTATCAGTTCCACCAGGTCCAGTGAATCAGCTCCCAAATCCTCAACAAAGCTAGCTGTGGGCACCACGTCACCTTCATCAACACCAAGCTGCTCCACAACTATCGCTTTTATTCGCTCAAAGACAGTTGCCACTTCGTATCCCCCTTTACAAGAACTTTCTATCGGCTGGCAAGGGCGCTAACCGAACCCAGAACCCCGTTTACGAACTTGGATGAATTATCACTCCCAAAACTCTTCGCCAGCTCAACCGCTTCATTCACGGCTACTTTAACTGGTACTTTATTATCAAATAAAATCTCAAAGATTGCAAGTCTGAGAATGTTTCGGTCAATCATCGCTATCTGTTCTATCGGCCAGGCCGGGGCAAATCTCTGAATGTTACCATCAATCTCATCCTTATTCTGGATGACGCCGCTTACCAGCTCGCGGACAAAGTCATTATTTTCTTCGGATAATTCCCCTTCAGCCAGAAGGCGCTCCACCACCGCCTCAGCGCTGCGCGATATTGAGTCAATCTCATATAATGTCTGTAGGGCAATAGTCCTCGCTTTTCGCCTTGTCCCTGTCATTCTTTATCCCCCGTTCTGAGCAAATATTATAGCATAATACAACGGTCAATAAATAGTCTCATCCTGATTAGCTTGACACTGCAACGGAAGAATTGTTACACTTTCTTTGTCCACCGGAGATTTGCCTCAGGCGGGTAAAGGTAATCACTGTGAAAAAAGTCGGCATCCTGTATCATCCCAAGGTTGAAGCGACCCAGATTAAGGCTAAGGAACTGGAAGGGTTCTTGGGCTCAAGGGGTTTTTCGGTCTGGATATGTTCTGCCTGGGACAGGGATGGTGCCAGGGCGCAATTAGGCGGCACCGACCTGCTTCTTACGGTGGGCGGTGATGGTACCATTCTGCGAGCGGCCCAGGTAATAATTCCCGGGACAACCCTTATTACCGGCATAAATCTGGGCAAGCTTGGCTTCATGACCGAAATTGATGCTGACGAGGCTCTGGAGAAGTTACCGGCATTGCTCAATACCGAAGGCTGGATAGACGAAAGGGCTATGCTTCAGGCAGAGCTTGCCACCTCCGACCGGGAACCTCAAATATTTCATGCCCTGAACGATATTGTGGTGGCGCGAGGGGAAATCGCCCGGGTAATTAGGGTAGAAGTGAGCATTGACGGCCAGTATATGACCACATATAAAACTGACGGTGTGATTGTGGCGACAGCCACCGGCAGCACCGGTTACGCACTGGCGGCACGTGGTCCTGTTATCTATCCGCAGTCCGGGGATTTCCTGCTGGTGCCAATAGCCCCTCACCTCAGTTCGGCTTATGCCCTGGTATTACCGAAAACTGCCGAAGTGGAATTGCGCCTCAACACATATCATCCGGCAACTATCAGTGTTGACGGGCACATAAATCTACCCTTATCAAATGGTGACACGGTTACTGTAAAGCAGAGCCCCAATACGGTTCGTTTCTGGAGAATTCGTCCCGAAAACTCCTTCTATAGTTCCCTGGAAGAAAAGTTGAAAGGAAAACAGAGTGAATCAGGTAGAAAAGGCTAGAATCCCGGATATACCCCAGATACATAAGCTGATTAATGACTACGCCGATAAGGGGGAGATGCTGGCGCGGCCGCTGAGCGAACTGTATGAGGGTATCCGGGACTTCTTTGTCATCAGAGACAGTGACCGGGTGGTTGCCTGCGGGGCACTGCACGTTAGCTGGTCAGACCTCGCCGAGATAAGGTCGATGGCTGTAGTCGAGGACAGCAAAGGGAAGGGCCTGGGCGACCAGCTTGTCGATGCCTGCCTCAAGGAAGCAGCGGGACTTGGCATTAAAACCGTCTTTTGCTTTACCTATCAGCCGGACTTCTTCAAGCGGCACAAGTTTACTGATATCGACAAGATGGAACTGCCGCGCAAGGTCTGGACTGACTGCTTTCGCTGTCCCAAATTCCCCAACTGCGATGAGACCTCCCTTATCTACCACGCCGAGGAGAAAGTCTAGTTTGGCTGCCGAGAAGACACTTTCCAGTCAGATAATCTACGAAGGGCGAGCCGTAAAGCTGCGCGTCGATACCGTACGAACAACCAGCGGACGCCAGAGCACGCGAGAGATTGTGGAGCATGCCGATTGTGTGGCTATCATTGCCGTTGATGCTGATGATAATGTCCTGCTGGTCAATCAGTTTCGCAAGCCGGTGGAGAAGGAACTGCTGGAGATACCGGCGGGCGGCATTGATGACGGTGAGGACGCCGGGGAAGCGGTGATACGGGAGATGCAGGAGGAGACCGGCTTCCGGCCGCAGAGAGTGGAGCATCTGGGTGGTTTCTACTCAACACCCGGCTACTGCACCGAGTATCTCTATCTTTATCTGGCTACTGACCTTACCCCCGGCCAGCTATATGCCGAGGATACCGAGGGTATTAAAGTGGTCCGGGTGCCGATTAAGCGGATTCCCGAGCTTATTGACTCGGGTAAAATCTGCGACGCCAAGAGCATCGCCGGGCTGCTGTCCTTCCTGGAGTACCGGAAAGCGCATTAAGAGGCTAGTGAACCCACTTCAGCATCCGCCCCCCCATAAGATGCATATGGAGGTGGGGCACCAGCTGTCCTGAGTCCGCACCGCTGTTAATGGTCAGCCGGTAGCCGCTTTCGGCAATACCCTGCTCCCTGGCCAGTTGGTTGGCAACCCTGGTCATTTTCCCGATGATTGGCGTTTCGGCATCGGTCATGTCAGCCAGGGACGTGATGTGCTTCCTGGAGACGACCAGCAGGTGGACGGGTGTTATTGGCTTGATGTCTCGGAAGGCGAATACTTCATCATCCTGATACAGGATTTCAGTGGGTATCTCCCCGGAGGCTATCTTGCAGAAAATACAGTCCGTAGCCATATTTGTCTACCTCACCCCCTTAATTTTTCAATCACGGCATCGGCTACCTGCGATGTGCCGACGGCTCCCGGGTCGTCCCGGCTCGGCTTCATATCGTAGGTAACCTGCTTACCTTCAGCAATGACATCAGCGATAGCTTTTT